>JAFGNM010000094.1 GCA_016927015.1 Candidatus Bathyarchaeota archaeon
AAAAGTACAAAGACGCCTGCAACTGGACCATGCAGTCTAACTTGCCTAGAGAAATCGCTGAAATGAACGTGGTAAACGCCGACGTAGAATCCGTGGAGAAGGCAGGCAACGTGGACTTTGTCTTCTCAGCGTTACCAGGCAACCTGGCAGGACCAGTTGAATCAGAGTTCGCCGCGTTATACCCCGTCTTCAGCAAGGCAAGCGCGCACCGCATGGACAATGATGTACCGCTAATCATACCGGAAGTGAACCCTGACCATGCAGCGCTTATTCCGATCCAGAAGAAGGCAAGAGGCTGGAAGGGCTTCATCTCCACGGACCCCAACTGCAGCACGATTCAACTAGCAATCACGTTGAAGCCGCTCATGCAGTTCGGTCTCAGTCAAGTTATGGTTTCAACCATGCAAGCATTAAGCGGCGCGGGATACCCAGGCGTCTCTTCACTGGACATCATCGACAATGTTGTTCCGTTCATCTCTGGCGAAGAGGAGAAAATGGAGAGCGAACCCCAAAAGATACTGGGCGCATTCAAAGGCAACAGGATATGCCCTGCAGACTTCGTGCTCAGCTCAAGCTGCCACAGAGTCAACGTCATAGACGGACACTTAGAATCAGTCTTCGTGAAACTTGACAAGAACCCCACGGTGGAGGAAATCGAAGCGGCTTTCATCCAGTTCCGAGGCGAACCGCAAAAGCTAAAGTTGCCCTCTGCCCCAGAAAACCCAATCGTGGTAAGGAAAGAGCCGAATAGACCTCAACCCCGCTACGACCGAGACGAAGGCAAAGGCATGAGCGTCGTGGTCGGCAGAATCCGAAAAGACCCGATAATGACAGCCAAGTACCTGTGCTTAGGACACAACACCATCCGTGGAGCCGCAGGAGCAGGCATACTCAGCGCTGAACTCATGGTAAAGAAAGGACTCGCCTAAAGCAGCAGGCTTAACGGAAAAATCTTCAAAGAGGAACCAATTATGACTCCAACACCACAGTGGCTCAACGGGCCATTAGAGAACAGAGGAGGAAAGCTTTACTTCGACGGTGTTTCCGCCGAGGAACTAGCTGAGGCATTCGACACGCCGTTATACGTGATTAGCGAGAGCCGAATCAGAGACAACTATACGCGCCTGTGCAACGCGTTGACCCGGAACTACGAAAAAATTAGGGTTTACTACGCGGCTAAGGCAAACTCGAACTTGGCTGTGCTGAACATCTTGGAAAAAGAAGGCGCATATCTAGACGCGGTCAGCCCCGGCGAAGTTTTCATGGCTTTAACCACGGGTTTTCCGCCATCGCGCATCTTGTTCACTGGAACAAGCGTCAGAAACGACGAGCTGAGGTTCCTCGCAGATTCCAACATAACCGTGAACTTTGACTCACTATCCCAATTGGACAGGCTGCTAAAGATTAAGGTGCCTACAGTTCTGTCTGTCAGGGTTAACCCCGAGATAGGCGCAGGCCACCATAACCACTGCATCACAGCAGGCAAAAACACAAAGTTTGGGCTGTGGGAAACCGACGCGGTAAAAGCGTACAAGACAGCCAAGGCGGCAGGCGTGGAACGTTTCGGCATACACATGCACGTGGGCTCAGGAGTTCTAGACGTTGACCCCTTCGTTTTGGCACTCGACAAGCTGCTAAACGTAGCCAAGAAGGTTCATGACGAGCTCGGGGTAAGCTTTGAGTTTGTTGACATGGGCGGCGGGATTGGCGTGCCCTACAAGCCAGAAGATAACGAGCTGGATTTGGCTCTTTTCTCTGAGAAAGTGCTGGCGCTGTTCAAACGCAGGGTTAAGGAGTACGACCTTGGGGAACCGTTCTTCTGCGTGGAGCCTGGACGCTACTTGGTCTGCGATGCAAGCATCCTGTTAACCCGCGTGAACACTGTGAAGGTTACGCCTTTCAAGCGGTTTGCTGGCGTAGACGCTGGATTCAACACGTTGGTGAGACCCACCATGTACGGGTCGTATCATCACGTGCTCGTCGCGAACAAGCTGGACGCCCCAGATGAAGAAACGTATGACGTTGCTGGACCAGTCTGCGAGTCAGGCGACTTGCTAGCTAAGGACAGGCGGCTGCCAAAGATTCAGGAAGGCGATTTGCTTGCGGTTCTGAACGCTGGAGCCTACGGTTACGCCATGAGTTCACAGTACAACGCTAGACCACGAGCCGCGGAAGTGCTGGTTAAAGATGGCAAGTGCGCCGTGACTAGGGAGCGCGAGCGGCTTGACGCTTTGGTGTCTGGGCAGAGAGTGGCAGAGTGAACGCTATGAAGTTTTGGAAGATGCACGGCTTAGGCAACGACTACGTCGTAATCGACAACAGAAACGAAAAAATAAGCGCCGCAGAAGCGGCTGAACTGGCGCTGAAGCTGTGTAAGCGGAGGTTCTCAGTCGGCGCTGACGGTGTTCTCTTCGTGTCAAACTCGACCGTGGCGGATGTGAAAATGCGGATTTTCAACGCGGACGGAAGCGAAGCCGAAATGTGCGGCAACGGCATCCGATGCTTCGCCAAGTACTGCTACGAAAACAACATTGCCCGAAAAAGCGAAGTAGTTGTGGAAACTTTGGCTGGGAATAAGCGGGCGTGGTTGACTGTTGAGAACGGTTTGGTTCAGACGGTGACGGTTGACATGGGCGTGCCTGTGCTGGAGAGAAGCAAGATTCCGATGACTGGTCAAGGCAGATTCGTGAATGAGGAGTTGCATGTTGACGGAGAAGCGTACAAGGCAACGTGTCTTTCGGTTGGGAATCCCCACTGCGTCATATTCGTTGATGCGGTAGACGATTTTCCAGTGGAGCGTGTCGGCTCGAAAATTGAGAACCACCCGCTTTTCCCTAAACGAACGAACGTGGAGTTCGCTCAGGTTTTGAGTGAAAACGAGGTGAAATTGCGGGTGTGGGAGCGAGGCTGCGGAGAAACCTTAGCGTGCGGCACAGGTGCCTGCGCCACAGTAGCCGCTGGAAACCTGCTAGAAAAGCTCGGCGGCGAAGTCCGTGTTCACCTTTTGGGCGGCGATTTAGAAGTTGAATACGCGGATCGCTTGCTTATGAATGGTGCTGCAGAGAAAGTTTTCGAGGGAACACTGTTTAAGGAGAAGGAGTGAAAAAACATGTTCGAGTTTGCTGATAGGGTGAAGCGGCTTCCGCCGTACCTTTTTGCTGAAGTAGAGAAGGTTATGAGAGAGAAAAAGGCACAGGGAATCGACCTTATATCTTTGAGTATTGGCGACCCTGACCTTCCGCCGCCGCCTGTCGTTGTGGAGGCGCTTAAGTCAGAAGTGGCTGACCTTAAAAATCATAATTACTCGCTCAGCCAAGGCGAACCCGAATTCAGGCAAGCAGTGTCTGAGTGGTGCAAGAAACGGTTCCGTATCGACGTAGCCCAAGACGAGATTATCGCGCTTTTAGGTTCGAAGGAAGGGTTAGCGAACGTTGCGAGGGCTTTCGTGAATGCGGGTGACCACGTGCTTGTGCCTGACCCAAGCTACCCAGTTTACAACAACGCCAGCACCATACTCAACGATGGCGTGGCGGTTTCGATGCCGTTGCTTGAGGAAAACGGTTTCAAACCAGACGTCGAAGCAGTGCACCCGGAAAAAGTGAAGATGATGTTTCTGAATTACCCGAATAACCCGACAGGAGCCACGGTGGACAAGAAGTTTCTGAAGCAGGCGGTTGAGTTCGCTCGGGAAAACGACATAATCCTCTGCTATGACAACGCGTACTCGGAGATAAGCTTCGACGGATACAAGGCGCCCAGCATACTCGAAATCGACGGCGCCAAAGACGTGGCAATCGAGTTTCACTCACTCTCAAAAACCTTCAACATTACAGGCGACCGCATAGCCTTCGCTGTTGGAAACAAGCAGCTAATCAGCGGGCTTACAAAAGTCAAGTCGCAAATCGACTCAGGACCATCCGTTTACATCCAAAAAGTAGCCGCCAAAGCCTTATCAACCTACAAAAACGATAAACCGCCCGATTTCCTCAAGGAAAACAACAAGATTTACGCGGAAAGACGCGACGTGCTGGTTGAACGCCTATGCTCAATGGGCTACAAATGCCCCACGCCAAAAGCCACATTCTACGTCTGGCTAAACTGCAAGTGTAGCTCAATCGAGTTTGCCACTAAACTGCTCAGCGCTGGCGTGGCAGTGACGCCGGGCATAGGCTTCGGAGAACACGGAGCAAACTATGTGCGGTTCTCTTTAACTCAGCCGAAAGAACGGATAATCGAAGCCTCCAAAAGAATCGCAGCGTTGCTAAGCTGCGCAGTCTAGCCGCGGAGTCTCCTCTTCATTTTCTAATCTTTCAGTAGAAAATAATGAAAAATGGAGAGAAACGCGCAAGTCAAGCTGCGTTTAGCATTGTTCTGTCTGAGGCTCTGTCTGAATTTGCATGTCTTGCAGTATAGGCGCAAAGTTTTTCGTGGCACGTTTTTTCTTAAAAATAGACAGTTTTGTAACCTCTTCTGTGTTGGCATCTTCCTTGGCTAAGTCAAGTTTCTCCAGAAGCCTTTTCCCTACATCTGATCGCACTATAACTGTTGAATATCCGTCTGGGCTGCCTACTGAGCCGACAGAAATGTCAGCGAGTTTAGCGGTGAAGTCATCGCAATAAGCGCATCCTTTTTCGATAGCATCGTTCAGTTCCTTTACTTTGCATGCGTATTCTTTTCCATCAATCTGCACGATGTATTGTCCTTTATGTATCTGCGTCTTCTCCGCCTTGTCTAAGTCAACGCCCAGCAGTTTTTTCGTTTCTTTCTTCAGCTTTTCGTAGTCAAAGGCTTCGAAACAGAATAAACCAATTATTGTGATTTCTACGTCTGGGAATTCCTTCAGCAGAATTTTTTGTATTTTCCTTGCGGCTCTAACCTCGCAGGCGGTGCCGACAACGGCAATCTTTTTCTTCCCTTTATCGATTAACTCCCCCAGCTTTGACATCATTTTAACCCTCAGATACTTCGTGCCTTTGGCTTTCATTATGTTATCAACGTTTTCTGCTATAACCGCCTCTGAGTTGTAACCCTCTGTCCTCTGAACTACTATGGCGGAGTCAAACAATCCTCTTTGCATGCCTGAAACAAGCAGCGCAGTAGCAACTCCGCCGTCCTGTCCGTCAACCGAGCTTTTTGCAGCAAACACGTCACTATAGACACCGAAATTCTCATCCTTCGTTCCTTTCAAAAACTTCTGTTCAATGTTTTCTATGTCTTCTGGTAGAGTTGGATACGTGTTTACCTGTATTCTTCGTGAGTTTGTTGGGCAAACAATGGCGCATGCTCCGCAGCCAATACAATCATCAGAAAAGCTATGGTACGGAGCAGTTACTTCTCGCTCTACGCCTCTATTTGCAAAGTTAATGGCGTACACGCCGATGCGTTCTCCGCAAACACGAGTGCATAAACCACAAAGAATGCAATCTTCCTCAACGTCTTCTATCCAAAACCGCGGCTTTTCGACTCCGTATTCTCGTGCCAAATCCTGAATTTTCTTCACTTTTGGGCATCGCGCCAACAACAGTTCGAGGAGTAATTTGCGAGTTTTCAGAACTTTCTCAGACTTGGTGGAAACCTCAAGCCCCTCTTTTACAGGATAATTGCAGGAAGTTACCACCTTTTTACGTCCCCTAGCGTCCGTTATTTCCACGGAGCACACGCGACAGGAACCAAAAGGCTCAAGAGCGCTGCTGTAGCAGAGAGTGGGAATTTCGATGCCAACCTTTCTTGCCACTTCTAAAATTGAGGCTCCTTCGGTTGCTTTCACGTCTTTGCCGTCTATTTTCAATGTTACTTCTTTTGCTTCCATTTAATTTGCAGCTCCTTTTTCGCCTTTCTTTATCCACCGCTTCTCCTCGGGAATTGGCGGCGGAACCGGCTCCCCAGATAACTTTTGCACTGCCCTAAACGCAGGAGGACAAACATCAAAACAGGTTCCGCATTTAGTGCATTTTGCTTGGTCAATAATGTGAATCTTGCCTCTTTCGCCCTCAACAGCGCTTACTGGACAATTTCTGAAACAAAGCGTACACGCAGCGCACTTCGCAGGGTCAATGTAATATGATATTAAGTTTTTGCATACTAACGCGGGGCACCGTTTTTCCTTTATGTGTGCTTCGTATTCATCATTGAAATAGCGAATTGTGGTCAGCATGGGATTCGCCGCTGTTTGTCCTAAAGCGCAGAGAGCGGCAGCGCTTGTTGCCTCTGCGATCTCCTTGAGCTTTTCGATATCGCCTTCTTTGCCTTTACCTGCGACAATGTCGTCCAGTATCTTTCTCGCCTGCTTCAGTCCTTCCCGACAGGGCACGCATTTACCGCATGATTCATCGCAAAGGAAATTAACAAAATAGCGCGCCACATCTACCATGCAAGTATCCTCATCCATGACAATCATTCCGCCAGAACCCATAATAGAGCCTAACTTTGTGAGTTCGTCAAAGTCTACTGGAGAATCAAGATGCTGCTCAGGGATAACGCCGCCTGAGGGTCCACCCGTTTGAACACCCTTGAATTTTTTGCCGTTTCGGATTCCACCGCCTATTTTGAAAATTATGTCCCTTAAGGGCATGCCCATTGGAACCTCAACAAGCCCGGTGTTGTTTACTTTTCCTGCCAAAGCGAAAATCTTGGTGCCTGTGCTGCCTTTAGTGCCGATGGATGCAAACCATTCGGCGCCTTTATTTATTATAAGAGGTATGTTCGCCCATGTCTCAACATTGTTTAAGGCGCTTGGTTTATCCCAGACTCCTTTTTCTGATGTGTGAACATATTTTGGTCTCGGCTCACCCACTTTT
>JAFGNM010000095.1 GCA_016927015.1 Candidatus Bathyarchaeota archaeon
CTGTAACATCATGGGTTGACATGTGTCGTCAAGCCAAATCAAACAGAAAACAGCATTGAGATAATTTAGGAACAACCAAGCGCGCTACAAAAGGAAATGTTTGTCATTTTCTTTTTCTAAACAACTTCACGCCGTCTATCTCAGTCACGTATTCAAATCCTGCTTCTACCAGTTTCTTGGCATCTTCAATTGTTGATGCTGTCGCTGAGCAGTATTCCTCATTCTTGAACTGAACCATTGAGTGTAGACAAGTGTATTCTGGGAGCCCTCGTGACCCTAACAGACCTTAGTGAACTCTACGTAGAATCTATATATAAGGGGGTATAGAAGAAAAATCGCATAATAGCCCACAACCTCCAAACAACATTCAAGGAAAACAAAAACGTTTGAACTGTAAAATTTGCCAGAGAAAAGCCGTCACAGAAGAGTTCTGCCAGATACACTTGAAAGCCTACAAGAACCTTGCTGAAAAGTATGATTGTTGGAGAAAGGCTTTAAAGATTTCTTGGAGAGAATATTTAAGTGAGATAGAGCAAAACCCTTTAACAGGAGAATGGGCTAAAGAAGTAGCCAGCTACCTAATTAACAATGAGGGAACAAGAAATGTCGAAGAAAGTTAAGAAGCAAGTTTCATCAACGTCTTTTTCACTGAGCCGGCTGTTCGATAAAATTTCAACCACAAAACCTTCAGCTCTCGTTATTTCCATAATTGTACTTGCATACGCCATTTTTCTTTTTGGCGGAGGCTTATACACTATCACATCAAAACCTCTTCCCGCATATTACACGAGTAGCGGTTTCATCTTCATATACCCTGAGCTTGGAGGACAATTCGTATCCGACAGCATAATCGCAGTGACGCTTTACGCAATCGGTTTCGTTGGCTTATTGGCTGTTTATCAAAGCACAAAGTACGCCTATAAGCCGAGACAGGCATATATGATGCTAGTCATAGGGGTGGCGCTCTTGCTTCTAGCGTACATATTCCTAGAAGACGCAATCCTGATTAAGACGGGTAGCTGACACTACCAAGGATTTTTTTTCAATTTCAACTTGTACGCGAAGAAATTCGTAAGTAGGTGAATTGGAGGCGTAATTATGATAACCGCGACTGCTAGTTCCCAGTATATCATCGCTAAGGGCAACGAGAAAACGATGGCTCCAACAACGAAGTCAACTTGGTCTACAATCGGGAACAAACCGCCAGGCGCAATTCCTAATCGCCTTTTCAGAAACGCGGCGGTCAAGTCGCCTAAGAGCGCACCCAAAGGCGAAAGCAAACTGAACAGTAAAGGATAATCAAAAAGCATCCACTCAATTAATCCAACCGCTACGCCGACAGCTAAGCCGAAAAAGAAGCCTCTGAAAGTCTTGTTTTTCCCGAAAATTCGTTTTCCGTCAACGAAGTTTTTTCCAAAATCCATTGCGAGTCCGCCTCCAGCAAGCACGGGTGCAGCGTTTGCACAGTAAGCAGGGAATATGAATTTTAATGCTTCAACGATTAATATGGCAATGTCCATGCAATCAACCATCACTGATCAAACGGGCAATCACGTATTCCAGTTTCGTCTATTCTTAAATAGCAGTCTACTTCTTGAGCTTTTTCGCTTTTTTTCTCCAGCACGGCTTTAATCGTCTGCGGGTTTTCCGTGGGTTTCATGAAGATTATTGTGTCAGCCCAGAATTTTAAAACTCGGGTAGCCACAGGCGCTACACTGGAGTAAGATTCGTCAAAAACGCTTCGCACTTGGCTTGTTACAACTACAGGCATTTTTTGTGTTTTCGCGGTTTGCGCCAAAATAGCCAGTTGCCTGTTTAGCTCGCGGTTTACGCCGAACGCTTTTCCAGAAGACTCCGCGACCTTAGCGCGATACAAAGAATTGAAAGTGTCAACCACTACCAACCCGAAGTTTTTCGCTGTGTACTCCGAAATGCGGTCTATAACGGCTGTCTGCTCTCCGAAGTCCACTGGTTTTATCAGAATTATGAGTTCTGCGATTTCCTCAAATTTTCCCGAAGCCACTTGAGAGAGCCTATTAGCGGAGAACGTGTTATCGCAGTCTAAGAACAACGTCTTGTAACCTTGCATAGCACAGTTTACAGCACACTGCATCGCCAGCGTTGATTTTCCCGTCTCTGGTTCTCCATAAATCAGAGTAACGCTTTCAGGAGATATGCCACCGTTCAGGCTGCTGTCGATGCAACCACAGCCCGTTAAGATCTTCTTTATCACGCTAATACACATCAAGGAGTATAAACTGCAGAAGTAATAATCTATTTGCGCTTAAACGTTTGCCCTGAACTGTTGCGCTCGGAACAGACTATAGCCCCCATTATATATAGAAAACAACATGGTTTTGGCGTGAAAAACCGTCAATACGGACCTACCTCCTATCTTTTCCGATAGGCCCTACCCCCTATAGGTTTCTGCAATAAGCCGCTATTAGGCTAAGTGTGCTGGCGAAAAGGTCTATAAAAGCGTAAATGGTAGGCGTTAACCTTTAAACGTGCACGCGTGTAGGAAGCTTGTATGACAGTGGAAGTTGCGGTTGCCACAGTTCAGGGAAAAGCTTACTTTTTGATAGTGAACAAGTTGAAAGAAAGAGATATTCCCTTTTTGAGTTTGGTTCCCGGCGAAACGGTGCCCACAGACGTTAAAGTGGTCATAACCACCGAGCAGGAAAAGCACCTGATACGCCATGAGAGGATACTGGTTTACGACGGTGAAACCGCACCTGACACGGCAGCAAACGAAATCAGGAAAATCCTTCAGGGAAAAGAAGCCTACGAAAAAATTGTCATAGGCATAGACCCAGGCGAAGTGTTTGGGCTGGCATTTATAGCCGACGGGAAAGTTAACGAAACCGCCAACTGCTTCAGCGTTCACGAGGCACTGACTAAAGTCAAAGGCGTCATACGGGAAGTTGATTTCGCCGTCACCGCGGTCACCATAAAAGTCGGCAACGGAGTTCCAACGTACAAGGAGCTTATAGAAGCGTTTGATGTTGCCTTGCCGATGGAGGTGGCGTTGGAAGTGGTGAGTGAGGCGGGAACAAACCGCCCTCTAAAAAATAACAAGCACAGGCGCGGTCTCAGAGACATAGCTTCAGCCATACGCATAGCTGGGCGCGCTGGCCACATTTATCCGCGGAGAAAACCCGATGAAGCAAGCGATTGAGCCTGGCGGGCTAGGGGTTGAAGAATTTGTGGATTTCTTGGGCTAAGATGTTGCTGCCGGGTTGCAGGACTTTCATGTGGTTGCTTACCCATGAGGGTAGGAAGTTGCGGCAGTAGTTTGTGGAGAATCGGTAGTCCAAGAATATTATGGCTCCCCGGTCCTCCAGTGTTCTTACTGGTCTTCCAGCGGCTTGGGAGGCTTTTTTCATTGCAGGGAGAACGTAGCCGTATTCGCGTCCCAGTTTGGGGAAACACTCGTCGTAGTAGTTTATCTGTGCTTTCACTCTTGGCGTGGGTTCCGCGTAGGGAACGCCTACTATTATTACAGAGTTCATCTGGTTGCCTGGAAAGTCCACGCCTTCTGAGGTTCTTCCGCCTTGAACGCCGAGGAACACTGCGCCGTCGCCTTCACCGCAAGCTTTGAACCCAGCCACAATTTTTTCGTTCGTCTTTGAACTCATGCCTCGGTACTCGTGGAACAGCGGCTTATCTAAAGCGGCTTCCAGTCCTTCGGCGATTAGGGAGTTTAGTACCTCGAATGAAGCGGTGAAAATTCCAGTGTTTGCTGGAGTGTTTTGCACGACTTCGTTAATTCTTTCTATGATCGTTTGGTACATGGCAGGGGTTCGTTTTTCCATGGCGGTGGATACGCCGCAACATACAAGGGAGAGTATGTGTTCCTTGGGAAAGGGCGAGGGCACGACGCACTGCACGGTGTTTTCTGGAAGCCGTGTTATTCTCGCGTACGCTTCTAAGGGCTGGAGCGTACCGGACATGACTATGTTGGAGTAAGTGAATGAGAAAACTGGCGAGGTGACTTTCGACGGGTCTAACGCAACTATTTCCAGCTTTGCCGTTTTCAATCTTTCTCTGGTGATGTAGCTGCTTGCGACGTGTATGAAGGAGTCGTCGCCCAACGTGTCCAGCCACCGCAGTAGAAATTCGCTCATGCCGTGAATGTACGAGCGCGGATTTTTTCCTTCAGCGAGCAAATTTCGCCTGATTGAACTGCCAACTTCATTTAGTTGCTCGAAAAAGTCTCTGGGGTTAGCTATGCTGCCTTGATTTTGTATGATTTCTATTATGGATTCTGGAGAGATTATTTGCTCTCTGCTTATGTTTTCTGTCATTTTTTCGATTTCTTTTCTGAAAAAGTTGGCGAAGTCTTCGATTTCTTTGTTTTCGTATTTCTTGGCTTCGAGTTCTGCTTGTTTTATAACGAAAAGTGAGAGGCTGCTGCTTGCTATGTCTATGGCTGTTTCCGGCAGGTTGTGGGCTTCGTCCACAATTAAAATTGTCTTCTGCAGGTGAGAATCAAGGTTCTTTAGAAACGCAGCGCGAATCACTGGATCAAAGACGTAAAGGTAACTAAGCGCAACGACTTTTACGTCTGAGAGGGCAGCTTTTACAAGTTCGTAAGAGCATACGCCTCTTCTTCGGCAGACTTTTTGGATATCAGACGCTGTGTAGGGACGAGCGGCTATCTGCTGTTGAAGTTGAAGGTACTCGTAATTTTGCTCCTCTGGAGTCTTGTGGTATGGGCATCTGCCTTTGGCTTTCAGCAGTTCACAAGCTTCCATAAGTGATTTGGCGTCGAAAGCGTTTTTAGCCGCGAGATTGTTGAGGCACATTTGATTGCGTCCACGAAGCGAAATGCCTGAAACATGATGCTTCTTGAAAACTGCTCTCAGTTCTTCTATCACACGGTCGTGCTGCCGGTGAGTCCGAGCCACGTACAGTATCTTCAAATCTTTTTCGACCGCGGTTGGGAGACACGCGGAAATCGCTGAAATTGTCTTTCCTAAGCCGTTGCTTCCTTCGATGAGAACTGACCGCCTGCTTTCAACGGCGTCAAAAACAGTTTTTATGAATTGGTCTTGGCGAGGGCGCACGCTTGCGTAAGGGAAGTACTCTGCGACTTCGGGGGGCAGCTTAAGCTTTGTCATTCCATAGTCCCCTTGAAGGGCAGTGCATGTTCACGGGGCACTGCGCGCATAATGGGCGCCTAGCCTTGCAGTAACGCCGACCGTGCGCAATCAGCAGCACATGAACAACCAAATAGTCACGTTGCTCGTAAAGTGATTGGAGACTTGTACGGACGGCTTCGTAGTCTCCGTTTGCAGGGGCAAAACCTAACCGTTTTGCCACGCGGTTCACGTGTGTATCCACGGGAATCGTAGGCTGTTTTGCGGAAAAAAGCAGAACAACATCTGCTGTTTTCGGTCCTACACCGGGCATTTGGATGAAGGTTGCTCTTGCTTCCTCAAGCGGCAACGACAATATAGGCTGTAAGGAGCCGTGAAATTTTTCGAGAATTATTCTTGAAACCTGTTTTATTGTTTTGGATTTATTCCTGTAGAGACCAGCGGTTTTCAGTGTTTCTTCAATCTGGCCGGTTTCTGCGTTCGCCAGCACTTCGGGCTTGATTTCGAACCGCTTCGAGAGGCTTTCGAAAGCTCTTGCCGTGTTACTGTCCGCAGTATTCTGTGAAATAACCGTCACAATCAACGTTTCAAACGGGTTGCGTTTCCCTTTGGTCCACTTGGGCATTGCAAAGTTTTCACGCAGTATCTGCAAGACCGTTGCCGCTCGCTTATCTTCCACGTTGCCGTCTCCTTCTCCTGAAAGTGCTATCTACTGAATCAATCAGGCTATAAATATCATCGGTATCAAGGCTCCAAAAAACGAGGCACAAGTCTACAGCAAAACTGAACGGGCAAAAACCACGCTTTAGCTCAGAGTTAAGAATTAAATACTAAAATACGCACAATTATGAAAGGGCAAACGAACCAAGTGAGAGTGAATGAATCTCTCTAAAAAGATGCATATTGCTTTAATTCTCGCGGCGGTTTTTGTGTTAACGTTTCTTACAGTATTTTTAGTGATTTCCATCACTCAGTCAGCGTACTCCACACCTGACAATTACGCTTCAGGAGTTGATAGCATGACAATCACGATAGGTCCAAAGCCCAACTCCACCGATGTTCCTCTTGACACCACGATCACAATAGACGCTTTATCTTCCGCAGCATTAAACGACTTACAAATCGCTCCAGAAGTGCCTATCGCTAGTGTAGGCATCGAAGTGTCAGGTCTGTTGTCATATAAACAAACGTTCTATCCTGCGCAGCTGTTAAAACCCGCCACTTCCTACACGGTATCAGTGACAATCAGGAACTTGCCACTTTCGTGGAGTTTCACCACAACTTCCGAACCATATCACCCCACAATCAGCTTTTACCTAGCAACGTACGCGTTGTGGATTGCCCCTTCAACAGCGACCGCCACGACTTTACTCTTCGGCTTCGTAATCTGGCACAGAAAGAAACGAGCTAATGAACCAACCAAGCCTCACTGCGATTAGATTCGACCCGTAGTTCAGCCTTTATAAGAGGGAGGGGTATAGTTTCCGAGCATAACAGGTCTTATGTGTTCGCTTGCAGGGCTGTGGCTTTGAATTTTACTTCCTTTTTTGTCATGAGTGAACGCTTAGAGTTCCATACGAACAGTAAGTCGGAAACACGCTATATAATTTATATATATACAAAAAGCAATGAAGTACAGAGGATAGCATGGCTTTCGAGGATTCCGCAACTATTACGGCAATAGTGTTAGTGGTAATTATCGCCTGCGTAATTGTCATTTACGCCATGAGAATACGCCGGAAACAACCTAGAGAAGCAACCGTGCAGCCTCAAGCGGAACCAGAGTTTAGGGGTTTACCGTTTAAAGTTACGAAGAGCGTGCAGACAAACGATGCGTCCCACGCTAAGGATGAACTGCGCATTCTTGATTTGGAACGGGAAATTTTAAGCGATGCTCTAAGGCGGCTTTACGAGGCTCATGCCGAAGGAAAAATCAGTGAACAAGAACGTGAAAGGCTTGCAGGCTCCTATAAAAGCCGCATGAATGCCGTGAAAGAGTCCATGGCGAAAGATGAAACAATCGTGGCGTTGCATGAGCTTGAAGGCATGCAGGAAGACTTGATGAAGCTTTTCAGTGAACGCTTCGGAGACCTAAGCTCAAAAGTTGAAGAGCTACGGACAAAAATCGACGTGCAACCCGTGAAAGAGATACCTGTGAAGATGCCGAAAACTCTGATGCTTGAAGAGGCGGAAACTGAGGAAGAAGAAGAGCAAAAGAAGCCGCGAAAGAAGAAGAAACCTTCAGAAAAACCAAGCATGAAATCTGAAGCTGAGAAACGCATAGAGGAAATCAGGAGCGAAGTGGAAAAAGTCTTAGACAAGCTGGGGCAGATGGAAATTGAATCCTGAAACGAAATTCACGGAAGAGCTGAAGAGAAAAGCGGCTTATGCGGCTGTTAAGCATGTTAAAGACGGTTTTGTTGTGGGTTTGGGAAGTGGAAGCACAGCTGCCTATGCAATTGAGGCGTTGGGTGAAAGAACAAAACATGAGAACTTGCGCTTACTAGCTGTGCCAACGTCGTATCAGGCGTTTCTGTTAGCGGTGAAATGGGGCATTGCAGTAACTACGCTTGATGAGCATCCTGTAATTGACGTGACAATTGATGGCGCTGACCAGATAGACCCAAAGCTAAACTTGATCAAAGGCATGGGTGCAGCGTTAGCCCGAGAGAAAATCGTGGCTTCTGTGTCCAAGCAGAACGTCATCATAGCTGACGAGAGCAAAAAAGTAGCGGTTCTAGGCGAAAACAATCATCCTGTGCCGGTTGAAGTTTTGCCTTTCGCCATTGCCGCAGTGAAGCGCAAGATAGAAGCATTTGGCGGAAGAGCCTTTTTGAGAGAAGGAAAAGGCAAGCTGGGACCTGTAATAACGGATAACGGAAACGCAGTTATAGACGTTGTTTTCGGCGTGATACGCAACGCTGCAGAGCTTGAAAAGAAACTGAAGATGATTCCAGGCGTGGTTGAAACTGGACTTTTCATCGGCTTAGCAAACACCGCGTACATTGGAACACCTTCAAAAGTAGAGAAGCTTTAAGCTTTGGGTTAGCGGCTTTCAGTTTTGGATGAAAACTTGAGTTGTGACATATAGTGCTCGGAAGAGACTATAGCCCCCCTTATTTAAAGGCTGAAACACAGAGAGAACTATCGTTGGGGAACCTTAATTCTAATTAGCGTGTTCAACACAAAAAAAGGTAGATATGATTTGGAGAAAGTTTCAAAATGCGTAACAAGTTTAGGAAACTTTCATTGGTTGTAGCCTTTGTTTTGGTTGTGTATTATTTTGCGGCATTTAACGGTTTGAGCAGTATTGAAGCTGAACCCACGGTAAGTATACGTCTCTACAGGGATAACGCGTATGGATTTGGCAATGACATAAGCGGTCTTCTCACTGTTCGAACTGAAGTTTCAACTGATGTTACAAGAGTCGAATTTTACTTAGATACTCTACTTCAGTCTAATTGCACCACTTCACCGTTCAACTGGTCTTTTGACACAAATAATTACACGCTGGGTCTTCACACAATCAAGGTTGTAGCTTACGACGCGTTGGGAGACGAGGCATCAGCGGAAATCCAACGCAACTTCATCGAGTTTCCAACCTTGCTAATCCTGAGCATCATTGTGGCAACCGTCGTAATCACTTTTGCAGGCATTGTCATAGGCATATTTCGCGCTCGAAAACGCGAGGCGAAGGAAAAGCACATTTCCATGAGAAGGTGACAGCGCCAGTAAAAGTAAGTGTTTTAAGCCTAAACGAGGAGAGTTAAAAGCCATGTTTATGCCGCGTAAGATTCTGGAAGAAAAGCTCAGGCAGTTATTAGCTGAGGACGTCGGACAGGGAGATGTAACATCAGCGGCTGTTGTTCCCGCAGGGTTGACGGTTGAGGCTGCGGTCGTGGCGAAAGAAGCTGGAATAGCTGCTGGAATCGAAGAAACTAATGTTCTCGCGGAGAGCCTTGGGCTAAGTGCTAAGGCAGAGGTTGCAGACGGAGAAAAAATCAGAAATGGACAAATTATCATGAAAATTTCTGGAAACGCCCAAACGATACTCGCAGCCGAGCGAACAATGTTGAATTTGCTGTCGCGCATGAGCGGCATCGCCACAACAACGCGGAGACTGGCGGAAAAGCTGAAAAAGGCAAAGGCAACAGCGAAAATAGCGGCAACACGTAAAACCGCTCCGGGTTTACTCTATTTTGACAAGAAAGCCGTGCTAGTCGGCGGCGGTGACCCGCACAGGTTGCGCTTGGACGACATGATTTTGGTGAAGGACAACCACGTAGCGATAGCTGGCAGCGTGGAGAAAGCGGTGAAAAAAGCCAAACAAAACGCGGCGTTCAGCAAGAAAATTGAGGCGGAAGTTACGAGCACAGCGGATGCTTTGAAAGCGGTGGAAGCGGGCGCAGATATAATAATGTTGGACAATTTTTCTCCGAAACAAATCAAAGATGCTGTGGAGGCGCTTAAGAAGGCAGGTTTTTTTGGGAAGGTTCTGTTGGAAGTCAGCGGCGGAATCACCGAGCAAAACCTTCTGGAGTACGCTTCGACACAAGTTGACGTCATAAGCATGGGCGCGTTGACTCACAGCGTCAAAGCATTAGACATCAGCTTGGAAATTGCCAAGGTCAAGTAGTTTTTGTTTCAGAGCTTTCAGATTTGTAAAAAGGGCGAAAACGCAGGTTTGCCTTTATCCTGCAAACAACAGGACAACAAGCACTACAAGGTTCACTGTGGAGTGGGCGATAGCCGCGACCACGTAGGAGTTCCAACGGTAATAGACGTAGCCCAGCACTAGCCCAGCGGTTAAAGCTGAGAGAATATAAACCAGTTGAATGTCAAAATGGAAAAGCCCGAAAACGAAAGCAGAAGCGAAAACCGCTGGTATAAACGAGTACCTACGGGTCAACGTGCTCTGGAGAAAACCCCTGAAAGCAAATTCTTCACAAACCCCAGCCAGAGCCAACGCAGCCACCACAGCGATAAGCCCCTCAGTAGAGGTGCTAAGATCAGTTATTATAGCGTTTGATTCTTCAACGGCTTGGCTGACACCGAAAATGCTGGTGAGCGCTACAGAAACTATAATGTCCACGAAGAGCAGCAACGCCCCTGACGCAAAACCAAGCATTACAAGTTTAGGGGTAACGTCTAACCCTACGTAACGCTTGATGTTAACGTGTTTTATCAGCATGTACCCAAGCGGGATAATCAGTATAAGCAGTTCGGAAAGAACCAAAGCTAGGCCAGAGCCTAACACAAGATAAAAAAGGGAACCCAAAAACAAAACCAAAACAAAAGTAACCAGTATAACCAGAACCGCGTCAACAGTAGGCACAGCACCAACCTTTTCTTGCTCCACAGGATTTGCCTCACTCAACTTCAATCCACACCCAAACTAAACAGTTTCATAGCTCAAGTTTTAGGCTTTATTCTTAAAGCGCGAAAACCTCTGGCAGAGGGATTCAGGGTTTCCATCATATTAACTTTGCTTAAAACGCCTCCAGCGTCCTCAGCGTACCCGCGCACGTCATGCTCCGCCGCCATAAGCGAATGCAAATAAATTCTTCTTCCAGCTATCCTAGGCTGGCACCTAGAAGGTAAGCCTAACAGCAGCGCCTCTTTTTCCTCCAAAGCCTGCCCGCAAGCAAACAATATAGCCTCCGCCCCAGCAGTCAACTCTGCAACCCTGACAGGAATGCTCTCTTTGCCGATAGCCAGCATATCCAGCCCATACACTCTCTTGATTTCGCAAGCGATTTTTCGCAACCGAGGCAACAACCGCAAAAGATGCTGCCGTGCCCTGCTGGAAACTCTCATGTTTGAAAGCTGAACCGGAGACAACTCTTCAACGGAAAGCGCGCCTAAAGACAAGTCCAAATGCACAACGTCGGCTTTCACGCTGCCTAGCAGGTCCCTGCAAAGCTCAGCTTCACCCACTATCACCTCATATCCGTCTGCCACTTCTCTAAAAATCGGTTTAGCCAACCGCGAGTGCGCTTCCCTGTATGGACTTTCCACCAGCACCGAAGCGGACGCAACAAGGTACAACGGCGTAAACTCCGCGTCCAGTATCGCCACTGACGAATCCGCCGATATGATTCTCAAATTTCCCACCGTTCCAGTATATGGGCGGCGGTAAAAATTAGCTTTGCTCTTCAGCCAAGCTATCAGTTTTCAAGTCCATTGCCAAAAGATACATTTCGGAGCTCTTAGCCCTGCTTGCCTTCGGCTTTATAACATTGACAACTTCAAAATGCTTCTTAACTGTTCTCACAAAGCCCGCCAGCATGTTGCCTTCAAACACCTTAACAAAAAAGTTTCCTGAAGGACGCAGCAGACTCAACGTGAGTTCTAACGCTTGAGCCGCCAAGTCTATCTGCCGCGCATTATCAACTTCCCATACGCCAGAAATGTTCGGCGACGCGTCTGAAAGCACAACGTCAGCTTTTCGGGGCAGAAAATCAAGAATCTGCTGCAGTGCTTCAGGCTCAGTAAAATCCGCAATAATCGTTCTAACGTATTCATGAGAGAAAGGCTCGATCGGCTTTAAATCCACACCCAAAACGAAACCTGTCTTGCCAACTATTTTTCTGGCGGCTTGAATCCAACTGCCCGGAGCCGCGCCCAAGTCAACTACAACATCGCCTCTACGTATAAAACGATACTTCATTGCAGTTTGAGAAAGCTTGTAAGTCGCTCTTGAGCGGTAATTTTCAGCTTTCGCCTTTTTGTAGTAGTACTCGCGCTTTCTATCTTGGATCCAGGCTTTGGGCAAAAGAATCGTCACCTAACGCGTCTGGATCACTTTTTCCTAAAGAAACGATCCACTCGGTAAGTTTAGCGCAGTCTTTCGGCGAAATCGTGGTTGTGGGGTCACATCTTGCGTTGTCTTTGCATAATAGGCATGGGCAGTCAGCGATAGATTCTATAGACGCGGGCATCCTTTTAGGGAAAAGCCTGTAAGTCCACCTTCCACCCTGCAGTTCTTTTTCTCTGCGAATCAGCCCTTTCTCTTCAAGCTTGATAGCTACTCTAGAGCCTTCTCGGCTGCTTGCGTCCAACTCTCGCCACAATTCCGATTGAAGCACACCTTTATAACCGGTGCTTATCACGAAGTGAAGGGCTTTCTGTTCCAGATCATTACGTTTCGGCATAAATCTCAGTTCCACGTATTACATTAAATATATGCGTTGGTTCCAAATAAAAATATGTATCCCCACAAAATAGGAAAACTGCATGAAGGACTAAAGAGATGAAAAAATCAGACGTGCTGTGCTGTCTAGGAGTAGAATCAACGGCAGACGACTTCGGCGTTGGAATAGCAACCTTCAAAGGCGAAATATTAGCCAACGCCTCAAGCGGTTACGTGCCAGAAGAGGGAGGAATTCATCCCAGAGAAGCCGCCAGACACCACGCCGAAGCAGCAGACAAAGTTCTAGGCGAGGCTTTGTCCAAAGCTGGAACGAAGCCCACCGACTTGGCGCTAATCGCTTTTGCTCAAGGTCCAGGGCTGGGACCGTGCCTTCGCACTGGAGCAACAGTAGCCCGCGCTTTAGCCTCGTACCTTGACGTCCCGCTCGTGGGAGTTAACCATTCCGTAGCCCACATTGAAATAGGAAAACTTGAGACAGGCGCCGTGGACCCGGTGACGCTTTATGTTTCCGGCGGCAACACCCTCGTCTCCGCTTTCGATTCTGGACGCTACAGGGTTTTCGGCGAGACCTTGGACATAGCTCTTGGTAACTGCTTGGACGTTTTTGCGAGAACAGCAGGTCTCAAGCAAAAGCGGGGAATGCCGCTTGGCGCTGCGTTGGAACAGTTAGCCGCTAACGGGGAGAAGCTGATTTCGCTACCGTACGTTGTGAAGGGCATGGACATCTCTCTGAGCGGGTTGCTTACTGCTGCAACCACTTTGCTCCGTAAAGGCGAATGCCGACTGGAAGACCTGTGCTATAGTCTTCAGGAGCACGCGTTTTCTATGGTTACGGAGGTCACTGAAAGAGCGTTGGCGCACACTGAGAAAAAAGAGGTTCTGCTGACAGGAGGTGTCGCAGCCAACAGGCGGTTGCAGGAGATGCTCAGTTCCATCGCGGAGGAGCATGACGCAAAGTTTAATGTAGTGCCTCGTCAGTTTGCAACGGATAACGGCGCCATGATTGCTTGGACTGGCGTTTTAGCGTACACGCACGGCTTAGTCACACCCGTGGAGGAGAGTTTTGTCAAGCTGCGGTGGCGATTAGAAAAGGTTGATGTCCCATGGATAAAGTAGATTCGCAGAAGCTGCTCAAAAAGGGCGCAGAGGCAAGCCTTTTTCTGGCAAGTTGGCATGGGCGAAGAGTTATCGTTAAGGCCCGGTTTCCCAAAAAGTATCGGCCCGCCGAGCTGGACGCAAAAATTCGAAGTTACAGGACAGCGCATGAGCCGCAGCTTATGCATGAGGCTAAGCTGGCTGGGGTGCCGACGCCCACGATTTTTCTTGTGGACATGAAGAACGCTGTGATAACGATGGAGTTTGTGGAGGGCAAGCAGGTGAAGCAGGTTTTGCCTCACGTTTCGAAGAAGGCGCAGCAGGAATTATGCGGCAGGATTGGCGTGCTGATTGGAAAAATGCACAGACGAGGGGTGATTCACGGTGACCTGACTACGTCGAACATGATTTTGAGCGGTGAGGGCAAGATTTTTCTGGTTGATTTTGGATTAGGTGAGAAAAACAGTGAACTCGAAGCCAGAGGGGTGGATTTGCATTTGATGAAACGCGCGTTGCAGAGTACGCATTACCAGTTTGCGGAAGAATGCTTCAGGAACGTGCTGCGGGGTTACTCTGAGGTTTTGGGCGGGGAAGACGCGGGAAAAGTTTTTGAGAAAATTCGTGAAATAGAACGGAGAGGTCGTTACGTTGATGAGAGGAAACAGGCGTAAAGAGAAGTTCCCGTTGAAAGGCAGAGTTGTGTTTTTTGCGACGGGAAACATTCACAAGTTCCACGAAGCCGCCAGCATACTGACAGGGCTTGACATAGCTGTGGGCATGCTTAGAATGAAAGACACTGAAATACAAAGCGACAGCCTCATGGAAATCGCGCAGACAAGCGTCCGAGACGTGTTCAAGCGTTGCAGCTTGCCTGTTATTGTGGAGGACGCTGGGCTCTTAATAGATGCGTTGAAAGGTTTTCCCGGTCCCTACGCGGCTTACGCGTACAAAACTATTGGCAACAAGGGCTTGCTGAAGCTGATGGAAAACGTGAAAAACAGGAAAGCACAGTTCCAGTCAGCCATAGCGTACTGCGACAGCCAAGCCGAAGCGCCCATTGTCTTTAAAGGGGAAGCAAACGGGGAAATAACCGTTGCCGAGCGGAGTGGAAGCGGCAAGTCAGGCTTCGGGTTTGACCCCATCTTTCAGCCTGACGGAAGCGCTAAGACGTTTGCGGAAATGACCCTTGAAGAGAAAAACGGTTTTTCACACCGTGCAAAGGCTGTGCGCAAATTCGCTGAATGGTACAAAAAGCTTCAATGACTGTGCTCTAAAGGTTCAACTGGCAAGGCACATGACTCCCTCACAGCTTACGCAAGGCGCATTATGCGCTACGTGATTTTGGAAAGAAACAGAATTAGGGGTTAAGCTGTGGTTTGGGGATAAGCATGAGTATTTAAAACTCTTGCCCCACAGCCTAACCAAGTAAACATAAGACTAAAGTCTAAAATAAAAGCGTTTTTCAAACTTTTAGTACTGGCCAGAGATTTCTGAATCGTGGGCCTATTCGAAATATTTGCGCCTATAGATTGTGCTATGCCACATTGAATTCCTCAAGGTCAATTAATCCAATGGTAGTCAATATATTTGTAGTAAAATAGAAAGGAAAAAGAGCAAAACGGAAAAAGGTAGGTCAGGAAGGTTTGTCTTTTCTGTTTCTTAGTATGTCGCGTATTTCACGGAGAGTGATCAGTATCTCGTCGTCGAGGCCTTCCATTTTCGGTACGGGTTCTTCGGTTGGATAAACTACCTCGGTTCCGGTCACGTACGGTTCCTTAAACTTCCTCAGCTCTTTCAGGATGAAATCGCGGACTTCTTCATAGAACACTATGCCGCTTATTTTTTCTTCTGGACCCTTTTGGCTAGCACCTGAATATCCTGCCGTTTCAATGTGAACTGAGCCTATCTTGAAAAGTCTGTCGAGTGGACCTGCTTTGCTTGAGATGTTTGTTATAGTTCTGAAGGGGACATGTCTGCGGGTTATGGTGAAGATGCCTCGCTTTGAGTAGATTTCTGGCATAGTATCGCCGCTTTCAGCTTTCACGGAGTATTCAATACTTTTAACGTAGGGTGGCGTGAGAACTAATGCAGGTACAAACCAGAACAAGTTTATTATCACTGTCCACAGGTTAACTGGCACGACATAATCGTTGATTATTTGAGTTGCACTTGGGTTGGCTGGGTCTGTTGCGATCAAGAATGCAATGCCTACAAAGGAAAGAACTACTATTAGCCAAAGTAGTATGAAAGTTAAGAGGCTTTGGAACAGCAGTTTGTGCAGATAGGCTTGTGAAGGCTTGAATATTTTTCCGCTAGTAATTTGTTTAACTGGGGGTCTGATGATTTTTTCTTCAACATTTTTTCCCAAGACTAATCACCTCCCTTTCTCTTGTATCGCGGAGTTTCCTTTGCAGCGAGTTTGTTGAAAATCGCGATTGACTTTTCTGTCATATACTGTTGTTTTTCGTCAACTCTCAACTGGATGTTATGTTCGTGGATTATGGTGTCTAATGTGTCTCTGCACTCTTCTTCTTTGGGGCAATCTGGGCAGAGTTTTCCCGCGTAAGAGTCATGTTTGTACCAGACTATTGTTCCAAGTTTCTCAGTGAAAATTATGTATACTTGGGTGCTTGTCTGGTAATCGAAACCGATTAGGAGACCTTTGTAGTCTAGGAGAGTTTCAATGTCGAGGCGGTGGCTATTTGCGTGTTCTTTGAGTGTTTTTGCAATTTTTTTTCGGGCTCTGTTAAGGACTCTCGACACGTATGCGGGGTTCCATGATTCTGCCTTGTGTTCCTCTGCTATTGAGCTTGTGTTTTTTCCCATTTGAAATTCCCGCCAAACAATCGATTCATGACTTGAGAGTAGCCCCATGTTCTCAGTTCCCCGGCAACATTTACCAAAATATAGTAAAGATTTACTTAAAAATGTTGCGGTGAAATGAGTAGAAGTTGCTTAAAAATCATGTGGAAGATGTTTCTAAAGCGAAAAGATGAGTGACTCTAAACCGTTTAGATGCTAAAATTGCAGAAATCCGGCGGTTGTGTGAATAAGTTAGGAAAGTCTTTACTTTTTCCAAATACATTAGGGAAGTCTCAAAAACTTCCAGAAGTTTGAACTATGGAGAAATCTTGCCACTAGTTTTAAATATTCGTGTTCCGTGGGTCATAGTGCTTAAGGTGTGTAGATGCCGAAACAGGAAAAAGGACGAGC
>JAFGNM010000096.1 GCA_016927015.1 Candidatus Bathyarchaeota archaeon
ATGGCGCACATGCAAACCGTGAAAGTAAGCAAGAAAGCGGTGCCGCTGGCTGACTTCATAGGCGGATGCGGAGCTGGCAGACTCTACTGTTCACTTTCCCCGCAGGGAGACGTGCACCCGTGCGTTTTTCTCCCCATAAACGTGGGAAACCTGAAGAAGGAAAAGTTCGGAGACGTATGGCTGAACTCAAAGCTCTTCAACGCCTTACGGAACAGAGATAACCTGAAAGGAGCCTGCGGAAAATGCGATTACAAGTACATATGCGGCGGATGCCGAGCCAGAGCAAACGCCTACAAAAACGACATTATGGCTTCCGACGTAGGCTGCATACTAGCAAAAGAAGCGAAGGGTGCCTGAAATGCAGCAGAAAACCGTTAAAATCTACAGAGCCAAAGAGGACACGGCTGAAATTCTGAAGGAAGCAGTGAAAAACTCGGCGCTACGTGGGAAGAAGGTTTTTGTGAAACCGAACATGAGCCACCCCGAGTATGTGCCTGGAGTGGTGACAAGCCCTGCACTAATCAGCGAGCTAGTCGGTCTTCTGCGGGATGATAATAGCGAGGTGATAGTTGGCGAGTCCAACGGGTTCAATTATCCATGTCGCGGGGCGTTCGAGAAGACAGGCATAGAAACTGCCGTGAAGAAGGCAGGCGGCACCGTAATTAACCTTTCAGAGGACAAAGTTGTCAAAGTAAAATTCGAAAGCAAACATAGCCCTGTGAAGGAGCTGGTTCTTCCGAAAACTGTGCTTGACGCAGACGCCGTAGTTGACATGGCACTTATGAAAACCCACGAGTTCACCATGTACAGCGGAGCCATAAAAAACCTCTTCGGCTGCGTGCCAAGCAACAGGCGCATTTACCTGCATCCTTACCTCAGCGAGGTCTTCTACCGACTCTACACGGTCCTTAAGCCGCAACTTACAGTTATGGACGCAAGAGTAGCGATAGAGGGAAACGGCCCAACCAAAGGCACTCCCGTCAAAATGAACCTAATGCTGACCAGCAACTGCGCGTTAGCCACCGACGTAATCGCCTCAAAAATCATGGGCTTAAAAACGGAAGAAATCAGCTACCTAAACTACATAGCCAGAAAAACCAACCTGCATGACGACGCGATAACCGTGCAGGGTTTACAGGTGTCTGAGGTAGCGCGGAATTTTGAGCGGCCACGAATAGACTTGCCCGTGAAAGCGCAGATGATGATTTACAAGCACGAGTTTTTAACGAAAGCGCTCTTCTGCTCGCTAGGCTTTGTAAAGCTTTTACAAAAAGCAACCATAGCATATAGAGGCAGACCCATAGAAACAAGCTAGCTCAACGCTTCATCGTAAACCTTAACCACTTTCTTGACGATAAGCCGCCAGTCAAAGTGGTTCTCAATGGTTTCGCGAGCGAGAAGCCCCATCTCAGAAGCCACTGCCGGATGCTCCAGATAATACAAAATCCTGTCTGCCAACGCCCTAGAATGTGAAGGCTCAACCAAAAACCCGTTCTTCCCATCCTCAATCATTTCAGGAATCCCACCCACATTTGTTGTCACAACAGGCAGCCCAGTTGACAGCGCCTCTAACACTGCGAAGGGAAGGTTCTCGTAGAACGTGGAAAAAGCAAAAATGTCCGCTGCTTGATAAAGCCGGGGCAACTTTTTGTCAGGGAAATACCCCGTGAAAACTATGTTGTCTTTAACTCCGAGCCTCGTGGCGTAACTCACCAGCTTCTTCATCTCGTTGCTGAGACCTTTGCCCGCGATTATAAACTTGGCATTCTTGAATTTCCTTGTGACTAACGCCATGCTTTCGATGAGGGTGAACAGGCCTTTCCGCGCGTACAAACGGCCAACAGAAAGTATAGCCTTGTCTTCAGGGTTGAAACCTAACTCGACTTTTGCCTCGAGTTTGTCGGTTGCAGGCTTGAACTTGTCCACGTCAACCCCGTTGTGGATAACGCGAATCTTGTCTTCTTTCACTTTATAGTACTGCAGAAGTTCGCGCCTTGTGAAGTCACTCACCGCAATTAGCCTGTTCGAACGCTCCAGCATTCTCTCCTCGAAAAACCGCAGAAGCCAATTGAAGCTCACCATAAACTTCTCGTTCGAATTAAGCCTGCTGTAAGGCTCACCTCTAATCGCTTCCGCCTCACCCTTCCACGTCGAATGAACAGTGGACACCAAAGTTCTCCCGAAGCCGCTTGGAACCGCAAAACTCGGAACCAGCGGAAGATTGACGTGAGTAATATCCACGGGGAAACTGCCGCGGATACTATTCAGTTTCCTAGAGGCAGCCGCCGCGAACAGAAACGATTTGACGACAGGAGCCTTAAGTGACTTTATGAAAAAGATATGGTGCTGGTCGTTGATTTTCACGTCTCTGCTTTCATTGTACCCTGTCACGATTGAAGCTGAATTGCCAAGTTTAATGAGCTCGTTAGACAAGTAGTAAACGTAAGCGCCTGTTCCGCCGGAAAGCGGCAGGTACTCCGGAGATAAAAAGCACACCTTAACCATTTTACCTACCTTCCATCACCCGCCAGAAACCTAACCGTTGTAATGACCGCGCCAGTAAACCACGCAAGAGCCCTAACAAAGTAAAGCACAACCAGCAGCATAGCGGTAGCGTCCTTGAACTTAACCGCCAGCTTAGCCGCTGAAAAGACATAATACACAAAAATAACCGCTAAAAGGAAAGCTGAAACGTACCACAGCGGCCGCAGCACTTCGGGCAGCCCTAAAAGGAAAAACGCTGTTACAGCAAGCATCAAAATAGGCTGAATGTTCATGCCGAAATCGGTGATTCTGTCCCCCTTAATCAGCTTGGAATGTTTAAAATAAAGTTTGACAGTGTTCTTGCCATACTGTAACTGCTGCCTGAAATACGCTTTCACTGTTGACCTGTTGAAATGGTAACACTTGGCATCCGGCTCAAAAAGCAGCTTGTAGCCCCTGCTTGTTATTCTGAAACCCAAGTCTGTGTCATACTGAGAAGGCAAATGCTCGTCAAAACCGCCAACCTCCTCAATAACTTCTTTTTTCATCAAAAGATTCATAGTCGCAATGCGCACAACAGACTTCTTCAGGCGGGCATACCTGTTCTCAAGGTCGTACCCGATGCTTCTTGCCCAAACGTTCTCTTTGTTCCAAGTTTCAATGCCGCCGCTTACCCCCGCCACTTCAGGGTCATCCAAATAAGCCACGAGCTTGTTCAGCCATTCTTTCTCCACTTTTGCGTCTGCATCGATAAAGCCTATAACATCACTATTTACAATTTTAAGTGCATAGTTATACGCGGCTGGAGCGTTAAGAGGCGCAGAAATAACTTTAACTGGATACTTCCCAGCAATTTCTAAAGTCCCATCCGTGGAGCAGCCGTCAACAACAATTACTTCCAGCAAGTCTTTGGGATAATTTAATTCGCAAATCGCCTTCAAGCACTCGTCAATGGTCAGTTCGCTGTTGAAAGTTGCCAAGAGTATAGAAACTTTAGGAGGAGAAACGCCGTCCACTGCCCTCAACCACCCTTCACGTATGCCAGCACTATTGAAAAAAGAATCTTGAAGCCATCAGCCGCAGGGTCCAACCGGGATGCTCCGTAGGTTCGCTGCTCGAAACTTATCGGGACTTCTCTGACCCTGAAACCCTGTCGGGTCGTCTTCACCAGCATCTCGGATTCAATTTCATACCCGTTCGAGTTTAAACGCATATTCCGTAAGACTGAAGCTTTCATTACGCGATAACCCGATTGAGAGTCAGAAACGTCTGCTCTTGTTAAAACTTTAATTAAAAAGTTGAAGAGGCGAACACCAGCGGCATTTAGCTTTTTGGCTGCCATTGGGTTTTGGCTTAAATATCTGGAGCCAATGACGAGATCCGCCTTGTTTTGCAGTATCGGGGTCAGCAACCTAGGCAGTTCCTCTGGACGATGCGATCCGTCCGAGTCTATGGTAGTTATTATTTCACCCTTTGCCTTTGCGAAGCCTACTCTTAAAGTGTAACCTTTTCCTATGTGCTTTTTTAATGAAAAAACTTTGACGCTGTGGTTTTTGGAAATTTCCAGCGATTTATCGGCTGAACAGTCGTCTACAACGATTATTTCGTGTTTAAAACCGGTTTTTTGCGCGGCTGCTGTTAAGCGTTCAATCACGTTACCTATCGTCAACTCCTCGTTAAACACTGGAATAACCACGGAAATCAGCATTTCGTCATTATTCATTTTATTAAGATGCTGAATGAAAGAATTTATAAACTTTGGCTGTGAACATTAGCAGGCACCAAATTGATGCATAGGATGGAAGCGGTCATGCACGGAAGAACGGAAACAGACAGGAAAATATGGTTTTCCATGTGGTTTTTAGCGTCAGTAGCCACTTTCGGCGCCGCGTTTTTCCCAATGTTCTACCGCCTTATTGGAAGCAGAAATAACCATTTTCGCCGTCAAGCTGACTTAGAAAAGCAGATTGCAGCCTTCCTAAAAAAGCAGGGAAAAGAACCGCCTACAACTTCAGAGGGCTTTTGTGAGATGAACGCGAAAGCGTGGACTGCCGCCATTATTCTGGTCATTCCAGCTTTTGCAATAACGTATTTGCTGTCGAGAGACCTGCTTACGCATGAGAAACGGCAAGACAAGTTTCTCGCAAGCGCTTTCCCAGAAAAAATGTTCATGCCGCAGACTATACCAATAGAAAAATATGCTTTGATTACTATAGTTACTTTGGGAGTGGGGATTGTGTACTGGCTCTACAAGATAGTAAACATGTACAACGCTCACTTCAAAGCACATCGGGAAATAGAAAAAGAAATAGTCAAGCTAATGGAGGAGAAACGGGTTGGCGAATCCATGTAAGCAAAAGCGATTTGTTAGCCACGGCGGAGATGTATGGGGCTTCGCTAGAAAATACAATATCCCGCTTGAGAAAGTGCTTGACTTCAGTGGACCCATCAATTTTCTGGGACCTGCACCCAAAGCGGTAGAAGCAGTCCAGCAACGTGCTAAGCTGATAAGGTTTTATCCAGACCCGAACCCTGTGGAGTTGAGGATGGAAATCGCCGAGTATGTGGGGCACGGTGTTGACGCGGCGAACATAATTTTGGGAAACGGTTCGATAGAGCTCATCTACATGGTTACAGAGCCTTTTCCCTGCGGCTTCAAAGCGGTTATTCCTGTGCCGTCGTTCACTGAGTACGAGAAAGCAGCGTTGCGAGTTGGCGGTGAGCCAATTTTCGTGAAACTGCCAGACAACTTTGCGCTGGACGTTGAAAGCGTGAAGAAAGCAGTGACTGAGGATACGCGGATAGTTTCGATTTGTAATCCGCATAGTCCTTCGGGAACACTTTACAGTAGAGAAACTGTTTTGGACCTTGTTGAGTTCTGCCGCAAAAAGAACGTTATTGTCAGCGTGGACGAGAATTACATTGAATTCGCAGAGAAAGGCCAGGACAACACGATAGTTGGTTACGTGAAGAAGTACGAGAATCTTTTTGTGATTAGGTCGGTCACGAAATTCTACGGGATGCCGGGGATACGCTTCGGCTATGGAATAGCAACAGAGAGCCTCATAGATACGCTGCAGACGGTTAGGCAACCGTGGAGCATCAACAGTTTGGCGGGCTACGCGACTTTGGCGGCGTTCAAAGACACCGAATTCATCGAGAACACCAAGCGCACCATTGCAAAGGAAAGAGTGCGGTTTGCGGAAATGCTCAGCGAAATAGGCGGATTGCATGTTTTTCCGTCTGTAACGAATTTTCTGCTGGTGAAAATCCTGATTAAGAAAATTACGGCAACTATCCTGAAGGAAAAGTTGGCGAAAGAGCGTATCCTGATTAGGGACTGCAGCACTTTCATGGGACTTGACGACCGGTACTTCAGAGTGACTGTCAGGTCATTCGAAGAAAACTTGGTGCTAGTTGAAGCTTTAAAAAAGACAATAAATATAGCCAATGAAAAATAGCTGCTCTAGGATTTCGCAGGTTAGACTTGTTTAGACAAGCAGTTTTTACTAATAGAAAACACAGTGTTTTTTATTTTATTAGAAAACTAAAAAAGGGGAGAGAGTTGTTTATGTGCGCTTTTGTTTGGTGTTTAGCGTCTTCTGAGCATCAGGATAATTACTATCCCGATTGCTATGATTGCGATTATTGCACCTGCGCCTAGACCTAACACGTACGTGTCAGTCATCGACGCTGGCGGCGGTGTAGGTTCAGCAGTAGCAGCAGGAGCTTCCTCCACGCTTAAGTAAGTTGTAGCTGACGAAGGCCCGTATGCGTTAGATCCTTCGAAAGTAGCGACGATCTGATACATCCCAGGAACAAGCGGTTCAAATTCGAAGCCGAAAGCACCAGTCACATCACTAGTAGTTCTGCCAATCTCGTACACGTTGCTGTTCGGATCCATCACCGTCAACACCACTTCAACACCCTTAGCATCTGCCGGTTTAGCCTGCTGCATAAACATGTATTCCATCCACACAGCCATGTCATCATCAGAAATAGCTGGAGTACCCTTCAACGAAAATTGCAAAGAGTTACTTATGTCACGCCTGCCAAATTCAGACTGATCAGTCACCGTACCCTTCACCATCACGCTAGATCCATGCACCGAAACCTCCGGCGAGGCCGTCACCGTAGTAGCGCTTGGACCCTTGCCGAAAGCGTATAGCTGATTGTCAAAGAAGTTAAGACCCACCAGAATACCGTCCGCCATCATAATGTTTGATGACGTGGGAGACATTCCGCCGAACCAACCCTGAATCTTCCAGATTTCATCGCCCGTAGACGCATTCAAGCAACGCAAGTTGTGACCTCTAAACAGCGGCTGCGTAGGCGAATGCTCACCCGTAACCGTGTAAAGCTTCCCGTCAGCAATAATTACGATGCCGCACGGGTAGTTGCCGCCGTACGTAGATTCAAAGCCTTCACTGGTAGCCGCGTACTCCCACATGCGCTCACCCGTCGTAATGTTATAGGCATATACTACTCCGCCGTAGCCATAACTGTACAACATGCCGTCGTAGACGTTACTGCTGGTGCCATAGTAGCCAAACTGCGTTTCAGGTTCGCTCTGCCATATCTGCTGGAAAGTATCCATACTAAAGGCATAATATATCTGCGTTCTTTGATGCCGATACATGAATACGCCGTACTCTGGATACACTCCTAGAAAGCCACTTGCAGACGCGCCAAAAGTTGCTGCCTGTTGGCGACCTGCAGATGACGGAGGCGTCCAAGTGTTCTCCCACAGCTTCTGACCTTCGCTTCCAGCCTCTAGACTAACAGCCATCATCCAGCCCGGAGCAATACCGTCTTCGTCGTTAATTCCTCCAGTTCCAATGATAACGTACTCGCCCTCGCGAATCGCTAGGATATTGCCCGTTTCATTCAGTCTTGCGTTTATTGGACCTGTTATGCTCGGTATCGACACGTTTAGCGAGTAAAAGTCATTTCCGTCATGCACATAGTTGTACGCAACGCCACCTAGATACGCGTTTGACCCGCCGAAAGTACCGCCCGCAGGTCTCCATTGCCAAGCGCCTGTTCCAATTTGACTTGAAGGCATAGTTCCGTGAGAAGAGTTCCACATCTGCAAATAGCGGGTACCGCCGAGATTAGCAATGTTATAGCGCAGAATGCTACCGTCAGCACTGTAGGCACCCGTACCGCCACTCACGTTTGCTATGTAGCACACCGTTTTTCCTGTGAAACCGTCAAGCATCTCATAAACAGTTCCCATGCTCACCGACGTCTCCGTTAAATTAACAGTTTGTACAGTGCCCGTCCTGACTGGCAATCGGTTCGCGGGTTCAACGGGTTCCGCCCTAGTTATCTGCACTATCTCCGGCAAATCGACACCCGAAGTCCTCCACAAGTACGCAAAGCCACCGTGCTGGTTGCCCGAAGCATAATCGTAGATCGAAGCAAACGAAGGATTAGTTACGTCCCAGTCAAGGAACAGCTCTTCGCCTGTATACAGATTAACACCAGCCCAGCCCTGAGTCCCAGCATGAGTAATCCGTGGACTGTAGTGAATAACACCGTTGAGAATAATCCCTGAAAAGCCAAGACCTTGATAGTGCGCCGTTTGGTAACCCGTGACATCATAGCGCTCATCCATGAGACCGCCAACAGCATACTGCCTTGTCCACAATACGTGAGGCGTTTCACATCCGAGACCATAAACGTAGTTGTAAGTATTGCTATAACTACTCGCAGAGCCGAAGCCACCACCTGCGCTAGCGGTAGAACCTGGAGGCCACTCCTGAGCGTCTCTGCCCATCCAGTTCGAAGCAAGCGGATACCAAAGTCTGTTTCCAGTGTTTATTGGGCGCGTCCAGTAAGTGTTTGGAAGCGGAGGCTCTTGCCAAGCCTGTATCTGTTCATCCTGCACAACAAGCTCCATCGCATCGCTCATATCAGCTTCGTAGTATGTGTCCGCAGCGCCGAAGCCAGTAGTATTCTTCCAGGTTGCAGTGAAGTAAGCCTGCAAAACATACGTGCCGGCTTCAGTAGGCGTCCACGAAATCCAATTGGCTCCAACAGGATCGGAATATGGAAATTCTAAGGTTTGGTTTGTTCCATCAGGCTTTATGACTTGCACTGACATATCATACCACCCGGCTCTACCAGTGGGACTGCTTACAGCACCACTTTGTTCACCGATATCCGGAGGCATGTCTGCAGTCCAAATGACAATGACCGTCTCTTGACCGACACCAACAGGGTTAGGCGAAGCACCGACATAGATAAAGGAAGGCCAATACCGCACCGTCTGAGCATTGACTGACGAGACAGAAACAAGTGAAACCGCAATAGTTAACGTCAGAAACAACGCAATCGCAATAGCAGTTTTATCTTTAGGAATTTGCATTTTTCTTTTTCTCCTTTAATTTTATTTTGTTGAAAGAAGACAAACTTTAAGAAGCTGCCTTCCCAACGGGACAGTTTATCATTGATTTGTTTATAAAGATTATGGAAGTAGCTACTGACGACAACTGTTTCCAAAAATAACAGATTATACAAAGCAAAATTAATCCGCAGAATAAATCCATAGTGCCAAGTCCACTGTAGGATGATGCGAGGCGACGGTTTTGAGCTTTCAAGCTTTGAGGAAAGCCGGACTTGCACTGACCAAAAGAAAAGCAGATGTGTTTTAACAAAAAAGAGGCTCTGTTCTATCTTGAACCACAACATTATTAACTAAACAAGCAGTAGACTATCCTCTACACAAAATTAAATCTATAAAAACAGCGTGAGTGACGTAACATGACCAAGTTAGCTACAAGGACTGCCCTACTGATTTTTTTATGCCTCACAATAGCAAGCACCATCATAGTTCACGCTGAGACATCAGTAGTAGGCGTTTCCCAAGGTAACATCTTTGAATATGACATAGTATCACAGTGGAACTCGGTTTTAACTGACACGACCCCAGCTACGTTAATACAGCTGAACCAAACCGAATGGATAAGAATTACCGTAACTGAAGTATCTGGCGCGCTCATAACGAATCAGGTTACAACGCATTATCGAAATGGAACTGAAACAAATTCAGACAGCACTTGCGACATAGAAACAGGAGATTTAACAGGAGAAGGACCACCCTTCATCGGCGCCAATCTTGCCAAAAATGATTTGGTAAATCCAGCCGCTTCTGAACCATGGTACGTAAACGAAACTGTAACTAGAAACTACGAAGATGGCCCCAGAGAAACAAACCATTTGAGAATAGAATCAACCGGCACTTCTGAAACCGTTGGCGAATTTACCAACATTTACGATTATTACTTTGACAAAAGCACAGGAGTGCTTGTTGAATACACCAGTGAATTTTCCTACAGCGGCTTAGAGAGCATAACACGGTCCAAACTTATATCCTCAAATGTTTGGCTTGTTGCTGAAGCTGATGGACCTCAGCCCACAGATTCACCCACAGACCCATCCACAACAGTGTACGTAGCAGCCGCTGCCGCCGCAATCATAATCTCAATCGTCGCAGCCGTACTAATTCTTAAGAAACGAAAGAGCAAATAGCGCACTTCGACACCTCTTTTGCTTTCAATAAAGTATCATCACAAGCGGTTGCAAAAGGCTCAAAATGACCCACAGCGCAATGCATACGCGGTAAAGTAGGAACCTATTACGAAGTTTGTATCAGATAGTCGAATGCTTCGCTATGAAAAGCTGCGTGCCAGCACAGGAAACATATAGTTTACTTTTTAGCCACCCAAAAACTCATTTCAGGTTTGCAAAAACGCCTGTAAATATAAAAAATCGGATTTGAAACCCATGTTCCTTTAAGGTGATAATCCACTCGTGTGAAGAATTCAAAGTTCTCCTTCTCAAACACGCCTTCTATTTTCCCATGGTCTAAAGAATGCTCTTTCTTGTGCCAATAATCAGACAGCGTATAATCAATCGGTGGAATCTTTACCCTTGCAACTTGGAAGTACAAAGCGTTGAGTAACGGATTAGAATGAAAATGAATGAGCTTTATCATGTTCGCTAATTTGTGAGATTCATCCTTCCAATAAAAGGGAGATGCTTCATGATCCACGTAAAGCACACCACCTTTTTTCAAGAAAACAGAAAGTCTTTGAAGTGTATCCACATAATCCGGCAGATGGTGCAGCACAGAATAACAAGCAATTAAGTCAAATTCACCTCTGTCAAAACTCATGGATTCTATAGGTGCGTTAATAACAATCAATTTTTTATTTTCTAAATAAGTTTTATACTTTCTTTCCAAAATAGCGCACATTTCCGCAGAAATATCTATTGCAGTGACTTTGTAACCCATACGAAGAAGCTTACCGGTTAAATTTCCAGTACCCGCCCCAAAATCAAGAGCCTTTTGCTGATTATCCGCTACAAGTTTATCCACCAACTTTAATACAGAGCCTACTCTTTTCTGCTCTTGCTCGCTATACACTTCTGGGTGAAACAACTCGTAATATTCTGCCTCAAATCGGTGGACTGTAACATTTGCCTCATGAATGCTTTCTCGAAGATTTTCCCCTACAAACAAATCTCTTTAAGCCCTCGGTTTTTCGGGTGAGTAGATTCATCCTAATCCAATCATATGTAGCTTTCCATTAATATACAACTATACTAAGGATAAAAAAACTACATACCACTGAAACTGGATGGATTTTAAGAAATGGGCAGACCAATTCTTTCTGCAAGATATCCTTTCTCTGTACGAAAACATGGTGTTTTCAACAAGCCCCAACTTTCCACGACCAAGATGTTTTAGGCTGGTTTTCGATGCCGAATCTGCAAGAGTTGCTTCTTGCTTTCGCCGTTTTTCCTTTTCGTTATCACGTAAAAGGGGATACATATTATGGTGATAGCAACTGTCATCAAAGTCGCGTACAATGCGTTGGACGGTATGATAATGGGCATGGAAGAGGTGTAAAGGGGAGTTGAGCTGTTCCAATAGTAGATTTCTGAGTATTTTTCTGTGTAATTGAATTGGCAATCATCGTAAATTATATCTAATTTTAAGCCGTATTTACTGATCAGTGTTGCTATTTTTTCCCCAATAATAGGAGACAAATCATCTGCCGGCCAGAGTCCCCAGATTTTGTCATCAGCCTGTCTCATGCCCCAAGCGTAATCCTTAGGAAGCACTAGAGCTACCTCACTCTCCATTTTTCCCACTACATTTCCTGGAAAACTATGGATTCGATTCCAAAACGTCTCCATAGCTGTGAAGTGCTCTTCGGTTAAGGCACCGTAAGGATTGAGTTGGGGATAGTTAAAAACTATCAGATACTTAGCTCCTGAATAGTATGCTGTATTCATTTGCTGGAGCATTTGTGCTCCACTCGCCAAGTAAGGTGGGTCATTAGAAGCCCATGTGATTATTGTGCCCCATTGCTTGTTCTGCACATTTGCGGCTCCTCTACAGAGAGCGATGTGCTGTGCTTCGTTGTGGTTCCACCCGAATTCCGCGAATACGGCGTCATATCCAGCCAAATAGTCGAACCAGTAGAGCGCGTTGTCAGCAGTGAACACAGGGATTGTTACTCCTGTCGAATTTGGAATTGACCCAAGATAACTGACGTTATTTAGCCGTTGCACGTAGTAACTACCGACGCCTCTTACAAAGCGACGTGCGGCATCACTGTAATCGGAAACATTTGCAAAAGTCGTTTGGTTACTTCCTGCATGAGTTGTTGTATACCCACTGTAATGTCCAAGATCAATTTGCTTGCTCCCAGGTTCGTCAAGGACGTAAGCCCCCAAGAATTTTTCTCCCCACCTGTCCCCTGCGGCAACCAGCCAAGGAACGTGAAATGGTTCAATACCTGCTTCTGCAAAAAGGTCTTGCCACCTTGGATAGAGACGAGAAAAGTCAAAAAAAACGAAGCCAAAGTACACCATAATGTACAAGTTAGCGTCTACGGCGCAATCACAGATTTCGGTGAGAGCAGTTTCATTCAGTGCAAGGTCCCAATTGTTTATTACGAAGAGGTTGGTGTATCCCTTTACCTTATCTATCAGAAGCTTCGCTTCACTGGTTGTGTTTCCACCAAAAGTAACCCCGAAAAAGAATTCTTCGTCAGGAGATGCACCATTAACTTCGAAGGAAAAACTAACTAACGGCATACAAACAGTGGGAAACAGCAACAGAGCAACAAGAAACAGCGATGTATATTTCATTAAGCTCCCATTTGACTAGTCATTCATTAGAAAATAAACGTTTCGAACAAAGCCGATATTTACAGTGCAAACATGACGCGACCTGTTTTTTGCTATTTTAAACCACTATGGCTTGGAAACATAACCTTTATTATTCAATTGTAACTCTCTCTCAAAACAGGGTCTGGCGAACCTAAATGAAAAGCGTTATCCAAGAGGCTAAAGGCGGGACGCCTGTTGTTCAAAAACAATTTGCCCGTTGCATCTTTCGAAATTATCTGGCAAATATGCGTTTGTTAACCTTTGAAGCAGCCAGACCGCACGTAAATTGTTTTTATTCAATTCATGAGAATAATAAATCCAAGCTCGCATGTTGAAGTGATCATCTAATGCGTATTTGCCTGATTAATCCACCTCGTATTCAACCGAAGTTATGGGGAAACTTGGGTATTCTTCAACCTTTGGACATAGCGTATGTAGCAGCATTACTAGAAAAACAGCATGAGGTACGAATCATAGATGCTGCTAACGAAGGCTGGAAAAATTTTGAACACATAGATGAAACAAGGTGCCGACAAGGGTTAAAAAATAAAGAGATAGAAGATAGGATAAAAAAATGGTTACCTGATGTAGTTGGAATAACCATTTCGTTCTCCGGTTGGTGGAAAACGGCATACGAAGTCGCCTCAACAGTGAAAAATGTCGATAACGATATCACTACTGTATTGAACGGGCTACATCCCTCTGCAAAACCCGTAGAGTGCCTTAAGCAGCCAAACACCGATTTTGTCGTAATTGGAGAGCCAGAATACACCACGCTGGAGTTGGTCGAAGCATTAGAGCATGGGACTACGAATGATTTCAAAAAGGTAAAAGGAATTGGTTACATCAAAGACGGGGAACCAGTAGTCACTCCGCCGAGACCGCCAATTCAAGATCTAGACGGATTACCCTTTCCAGCAAGGCACCTGCTACCAATGGAAACCTATTTTGCCGCTGTGAAAGAAATCCCGCCGAGAGGAGAAATAAACAAACGCTGGACGACGATGCTCACTAGTAGAGGATGCCCATACAACTGCATTTTTTGCTCAATCCACACGGTTATGGGAAAACAGTGGCGCGCAAGAAGCCCTGAGAACGTAGTTGAAGAAATAGAGCAAGTAGTTCGCGACTACCGCATAAAACAGCTTGACTTCGTAGACGAAAACATGACGCTTGACAAGAAAAGAATGGAAACCATCTGCGACCTAATCATAGAAAAGAAGTTAAACATCGAGTGGTTTACTCCGAACGGCGTTAGAGCAGACACTCTTGATGAGAACCTTTTGAAAAAAATGAAAGCATCAGGCTGCAAGAAAATACGGGTTGCTCCCGAGTCCGGCGTTCAACGCGTTGTGGATCAGATTATCAAGAAAAATCTGGACTTAAGAGAAGTGGAAAAAGCGGTGGCTTTATCCAAAAAAGTGGGAATAAAAGTAGGGTGCTTCTTTGTAATTGGGCTTATAGGCGAAACAAAAAAGGATATAGAAGAATCTATAAATTTTGCTCAGAAACTTCGACGCCTAGGGGCTGATGGTTTCTACTTTAGCTATGCTACACCTGTTTATGGAACTGAACTGTATGAGCAGGCTAAACGCGGCGGTTTCATAAGGGACTGTTTCAGTGATGACGCTTTAGCTGAAGCGCAACCTCTTATTGAAACTCCAGAGTTCACAGCAGATGAGCTGCGCGAACTGTGCGCGCGTGCAATCGCGGTTAACCCGACTTTTACACGCGATAAACTTGTGAAAGCTTTTCGAGACCCCAAAAAAGCAGTAAAAGTCTTATTAGGAAAGAAAGGAACACCAAGTAAACAAGAATCCAGTGAAACGTGAAACCGTTTCTCAGCCACGACGTATACTCGAGTTTTCTAGTATGGGAAGAAATACAGTCGTGTCAGTATGATTACTGGCAACGCGAGAAGTACGCACAACATTATGGCGGCGTTTCGGATTCTTAACGCAGACACAATTTTGTCTGGAGTCAACGGTTCCGTTGGTTCGCCAAGGATGTACTGGCCAGGCTTCTCCAATTGCACGCGAAGCGCTCCCGCCATGGCTGCCATGGGCCATCCGTGGTTTCTGCTGGGAGTTTTAGCGTGGTCTCTTTTGGCTATTGCCCACGCGTTCTTGTAGTCTTCGCCTATTATGGCTGAGGCTAACACTATGAGAACTGCGGTGAACCTAGCTGGAACGTAGTTGACTACTGTGTCGAGGTTTGCGGAAAACCATCCCATGTTGATGTGTTCGCGGTCTTTGAAGCCTACCATGCCGTCGAGCGTGTTGATTGCTCTGAACGCGATGGCGCCTGAAACGCCGAAGAACGCGTAGGATATGATGGGTGAAAGCTTGAAATCTATCAGGTTTTCCGCCATGGATTCAATTACTGCTGAGCTGACTTGTGAGGAGACCAAGTCTTTGGAGTCTCTTCTCGAGAAATGTGAATATTTTTTGGCTTCGGTGAGGTCTTCTGATTCTAAGGCTTTGGCTGCTGCTTTAGCCCAGTCAGTTTCGAGTTTTATGCAGATAGTAAACTTCAGGATTAGAACAGCTACGAGCGCATAGAAGAGCAAACCCAGCCAAGTGTAAATCAGAAACAGACCAAAATAGACAGGAAGCGTGAAAGCGAATATAATTATCAAGGCTAAGACGACTCCGCCAAATTTTTCTATTTTCGGATTAGCACTTTTAAACTTAGGCTCTAACGCACGGGTTAGGTTGCCCATCAGCACTGTTGGATGCAGCTTGTACGTGTACTTCTCTGGGTTGTTTGGAGAAGGGTCCCCTAACAGCAGGTCCACTACTATTGCTAAAATGAGGACACAAATAGCAACTAACGCGGTTAAGATGTGAGTCACCAACTGCTTAGATACAGTTCTGATGTTGTTGGAAAATTTATCTGTATCGATTATGCTCCTGTGCGACAGCGTGATCTACGAGACTGCAGTCACCTGTTCAGCTGGCATGTTACGCGTGGATAGCTGAACAAAAAGTTAAAGTAAACTTTTCACAAAAGTCAGAAAGCCGTCGCGTCTTATTCTTCGAAGAAGCGTTTTCGGCGATGTGTTAAAGCCCCGTTGAAAGCGTTGCTGAATCGCAACAACTTTTTCGTAATTAAATTCGTCTGTTTTAACGAAAGCCAAAAAATTATCCATTCGATCGTAGAGACCTTTCTGCAAAACTTCCTCGTAGAGGTTGCTGTTTGGACACGCTATATACACGTAGAATGTGCACCAGTCAGGATCCAGCTTTTTTGCGAACTTGTAAGTTGTTTCCATGTCAGCAATTGTTTCTCCCGGAATCCCCAGCATGAATGAGCACGCAATGTGCATGTCTGCCTCCCTGCAGAGCTTGAACCCTTCAATAATCTTTTCAGGGGTAGTGCAGGTGTTGAGTTTTTCTAGGATACGCGGAGAGCCTGATTGAACCCCAAAAAATATTGTTCGGCATCCAGCTTCTCGCATTTCTCTAAGCAAATCTCGAGATAACAAGTCAACTCTTGTATCGCAAGCCCACTCGAGGTCTAATTTGTGCTCTTTCATCAAACGACATAACTCGATGGTTTGCTTTTTGTTGATAGTAAAATTATCATCTATGAAATAGATCCCTTTCGAACCAAAGTTCTTAACCATGTATTCCAGTTCTTCTACAACTCGGGGCGGACTAAAAGAACGATATTTAGGTCCCCATAATTTATTGGTCTCACAATAGTTGCATTTGTAAGGGCAGCCTCTTGTTATATTCATCACGTCTACGGGTTTAGCGCTCAAATAACCAATCTGCCTATCATAAATGTGCAAAGGCAACAGGTGACGTGCTGGATAAGGAATCTCGTCCAAATCACTAATGAACGTGGGAGGGTTCTTCACTATTTTTCCTTCGAACCTGCAAGCCACACCTGGAATCTTTGCGATTGCTCGCTCATCACTGCCTTTCGTAATATGATTTGCAAGTTCAACAATTGCTTTTTCGCCTTCACCCATTACAGCATAATCTACCTCAGGATGCTGCAACATCGTATCAGGCAAATAAGAAGGGTGCCAACCACCAACCACCACTTTGCAGGAGGGACGCAGTTCTTTCACAGCTTTAGCGATTTCAATACATCGTTGATAAGTCACAGAACCACAGGTCACACCCACTATTTCTGGATTAAGCCGCTCAATTTCCTGCTTGACGAAATCAATAGATGTATTAAGTTGATAATTATCAAGAATTTGCACCTGAAAACCCGCTTTTTCAAGAGCGCCAGCAACATAAGCTAATCCTAATGGAGGAAGCTTCGCGGGCACACCCCACGGTGAAAACACAGGTGGAGGTGTAGTCATCAACAAAATCACTGTTTTTTCCTCCATTATTTCGAGTTTAATACGCATAGCATAACTATCTTAAATAATAAACTTAACTGTGCAAGCATCTAAAAACAAGTCACACGAACCAAAACCAGAACAGCCTGTAAGGCATGGACCCGTTTAACGTACACACACCGATTACTACAGTAACCATTAGAAATTAAGTATGCACTACTCTTCCGCCCACAATGGTCATCTCCACCTTAATGTCGCCTATTTCTTTTGGCTCAACCATCCATGGGTCACGGGAGAGGATTGTGAGGTCTGCTAATTTGCCCTTTTCAATTGACCCCTTGATGTTTTCCTCAAAGATGGCGTATGCAGCGTCAATCGTGTAAAGGCGCAACGCGTCCTCAACAGTAACACACTCTTCAGAAAAGAACTCTCGCGTCACAGCCGCTTTGATGCCCAACAAAGGGCTTAAAGGTTCCATAGGGCAGTCTGAACCGCCACTCACTTTTACGCCCTCACTAATCAGTTTTCTAATCGGATAAAGCCATTGAACTCTTTCAGGACCCAAGCGTTCAGCGGCTGACCACACTCTAAATTCAGAATCAACAACGCAAGGCTGCACAGAAACAATCACCTTATGATTTTTCATGCGCTGGAGCAGTTCTTCGTTGAGAACCGCAGCCTGTTCAATGCGATTGCGAAGCTCTTTTCCACATGCTTCTTTCAAAGTTCCTTCAACAGTGTTTAAAGCTGCGTCAACAGCCTTATCGCCCACGGCATGTATTACCAGTTGAAGGTTGGCTTTGCAGATCTTAACAGCCAACGCGTTCATTTCCTCTTGTGTGTAGAGCAGTTTTCCGCTTGAATCTGGACAATCTTTGTAGGATTGAAAAAGCGCGGCGGTTCTTGCAGCTAAATAGCCGTCTGCAAAAATCATCACGCCACCAATCCGCAGGGCGTTATCCGCGGACTGCTTGGGCAAGGTAGAAGCTAGCACGCTGTCTAAGAGGTCCACTGGAACGACAACGTAAACCCTTAAAGGCAGCCTGTTTTGAACATGAAGCTTCTTGATAACCGGAAGCTCCATCGAAGACAAAACAATCCAACATACGCTGGTCACTCCAGCTTTCACAATTTTTTCAAATGCCAAGCTAACGGCTTCCACTAGCTCGTCTTCAGTCATCATAGGAACAAACTTCCACACTAAGCTTGTAGCAGCGTCTCGCAAAACTCCAGTGGGGTCACCTGTTTCCGCGTTTTTATCAATATCGCCGCCAGTAACTACTGTCTGTTTGGTTAAGCCAGCTAATTCTAACGCTTTGCTGTTCACTATACATATCTGCCCACATTCATGATACAGTATTACAGGAGTGTCTGCAGAAAACGCGTCCAAATCATGGCGCGTGGGAAGACGCATCTCTGCAAAACGATTTTGGTCCCAGCCACGGCCTATAACCCATTTTCCCCGAGGCGTTCTCTGCACGCGCGCTTTGAGAGCAGCCTGCAGTTCTTGGATGGACCGTACATTAGACAAATCAAGCCATGCTAAGACCGTTCCAAAATCAGCAACGTGAATGTGAGTGTCTATGAAACCTGGAACCACCGTTTTCCCTTTCAGGTCAATGATTTTTGCGTCTTTCCCGATCCACCTGTTAACGTCATCGTTAGTGCCGACTTGAACTATCTTGCCGTCTTTTATGGCAACGGCTTCAGCATGAGGCTGCGAAGGATTCATGGTAAAGATTTTTCCATTGGTTAAAACCAAGTCCGCGCGCATAAATGCACCTCAAATGTTTCTGTATACACCTTAACGCTTTATGTGTATGGTTGGAGTTGAACTCTTAGCTTCCTAAAGTTGACAAAAAACTGCCTTAATACTTTTGTACGCCATACGCGATCGTTTAACGCAGTCCTGACCATGCTCTTACTGTAAAATGTCCCTTTCAAGTATTGGCGGAGAATGTACGACCAAGAATAGAAACTGTTGTAGAACTCTCGTCTCGTCTCCACGAGGTCTACAGGTAGAAGAGGATTCTTGAAGACTTGTGTCTGCATGTCGTAGTGGCTCCAGTCCGTTGACATCGGCCATCCTAAATCCTCCAAAGCGCTTCGAAGCGCAGTTCCAGGATAAGGCGTAGCCAAGCACAAATATACATAATCAGGTTTAGTTCTGCGGATGAAGCTGAAAGTCTGTTCTAATGACTTCACGGTCTCGCCGGGGTATCCGATGATCACAGACATGGCTACAGACAGGCCTATGTCCTTTGCCATTTTAACCGCTTTCTCATTCAGTTCAATTGTGGTCCTCTTGTTAACAGCATCTAAAATCTTTTGGCAACCTGATTCAGCGCCGAAGCTGACAAGTTGGCAGTCTGCGGCCTTCATTTTAACCAAAACCTCTTTGGAAATCTGGTCGACTCTTGTTTGGCAATCCCAAGGCACGCCGATGTTTCTCTTCTTGATTTCCTCGCAAATTTTGATGGCTCTCTTTTGGTCATAGGTGAACGCATCGTCGTAAAAACTGAAGGCGCCAGCGCCCTGCACATCCCTTAACCATTCCAACTCATCCACGACGCGATTTGGGTCTCTTGCTCTGAACCCTTTTCCAACCATACGAGATGATACGCAATATGCGCATTGGAAAGGACAGCCTCTACTGGTGAGAATCGGGAGAACATTTTTTCCAAAAAACTGATACTTATTTAAATCGAAATAATGATACGCTGGGTAAGGTAGCTCGTCGAGGTTTTGAATGAAGGGCCTGTTAGGCGTGCGAATTATGTCCCCATTCTTCCTAAACGTTATGCCTTCAACCTCGTGAAGATTCCCAGAGCTGAAAAATTTTTGCAGTAGGTCGAGTGTAGTCTGTTCGCCTTCGCCTCTAACTATAACGTCAACAGCGGGATTTTCGCTTAGAATTTGGTTGTCCATAAACGTGGCATGTGGTCCCCCTAAAACAACAAGTGCGTTTGGGCAGGTTTCTTTTGCAATTTGGGCGGCTAGGAGAGTGGACTTTATAATTGGAGTTATAGACGTTATGCCAACCACGTCGGGTTCAAAAGAGGCAAGCTTTGTCCTTAGCATCTTGTGGTTTATTTTCAGCGCTGGGCAGTCAATTAGAGCTAACTCATAACCAGCTTTTTCCAAGACAGCTGCCAAGTAAGCCAAACCAATAGGCATGTTAGGGCACCACATCTGATCCATATCTAAAGCAGGTGGAATTACCATCGCTACCTTGACTTTTCTGCTCATCTCCACAACATTAGCACTATTCAAGTTTCACCACATACCGATCGAGCTAATACCAAACCTAGAATATAGAAGATTATTAACTTTCTCTATACTATTAGCAATTATCCACTAACTTGAGTTTTGGAACATTATCCGAAAAGCCATCTCATAAACATCTACTTCACTCTCCCTCCTCAACTCTTTGATTAAACTCATATTTCCTTAACGCTGGGTTCGGAAACCTTTAACGCCACTAGCGCCGCGAAGGGAACAGCCGCAGCAGCCAGCAAAAGGAAAGGCAGTTGAGGAGACACAAACGCGTAGAGAAAACCAGCTACAAGCTGGAGAACGCCTTGAACCAGATACATGAAGAATTGGATGCAACCAGTAGCCGTGCCCCGCAGGTTTCGGGGAATCATGTCCCCTATCAACACTTGATAACTGTTCAGCTGAAGCATGTTGCCCAGTCCGTAGAAGAAGAAAGCCAGCAGAAGCATGTTGAAGTCGGCGCTCACGAAGAGAACCATACCTGGAATGTACAGCAGATAACCCAGTATTAAGAATCGTTTCCTGCCGAAGACATCCATGCTTAATCCAGCTATGATTCCGGGGATAGCGATGGTCAAGTACATGAAAGCCATAACAAACGCCCACTGCGACTCAGTAATGCTCAGAACCGAAGTGGCGTAAACAACAAAATAGGTGTAGCAGCTTACCACTATGCCGTTTATGCTCGTGCTTGCTATAAACAGGTAGAACGCTGATTTTGAAAGCTTCCGCCAGACACCTATACTTTCCTTCACGGATTTAGGGTACTCTCGCAACGCCTCCACAATTTTGGGGCGACTGGCAGCCTCGTTAGGCGGTAAGGTCTCTTTGAGCTTCAGCCGCAACGTTGCAGTAGCGAAGTAAGCCACCATGACAATTGTGTAAGCGACGCGCATGCCCAAGTCGAAATTAAACGCCAAAACTAGATACTGCGCAATAAGTGGAGCGGGCAAAAGAACAAGGCTGGTGACAACCGACTGGAAACTGTATCCTGCACCCCTGTTTTCAGGCGGCAGCGAATCAATAACCATAGCCATCAACGCTGGTCCGTAAACGGCGCATACGCTCTGGATTACCATGCCTAACATTATGAACGGCCAAGAAGGCGCGATAATGAAAAAGAAGGCGCCGACTGCTAAACCGTAAGTCATGGTGGACACCAGCCATCTTCTGCCGTGCTTATCCGCTAAGTAGCCGCCGGGAAACTGAACAAGCGCAATCGCGATGGACCCTGCAAAGCCAATCACGGATAGTAGGAACTCGTCGGCGCCTAAGCTTAGGTAGTAGAGGCTGGCGTAAGTTTGTGGAATAGGACCTGCAGAGTACATTATCACCCAGCTCAGGGTTAAAATTAAGAAGTTCCCTCTCAACACGGCGGATTCGCCGCGGAAAAGCGAAGACAGCTTCATTGTTCAAAAGCAACGGGTAATCCATTATTTATAATTGACAGTTAAGAAGCGTTTTTGGCAAGGTAAATGGTTGGTTGCTGCCCCGCAATTCTTAAATCGCCCTTGCGCCGAGACATATAGCCTGATTGCTGATGCCAGACCACTCAAAAGGCGACGCCAAACTCAGGGTTCTAAAGTTTTCTGCCGTTGCCATAGCAAGCGTGGTAATAGTAGAAGTAGTCGTGGGCTTGATTGTTGACAGTTTAGCAATCCTCAGCGACGGCTTACACGCATCGCTTGACGTTTTTTCGACAGTGATGCTTTTTGTTGCTACCCGAGCTTCGCTTAAGCCGCCAGAC
>JAFGNM010000097.1 GCA_016927015.1 Candidatus Bathyarchaeota archaeon
ACGCGGGTGACTTCTGGTATCTCGTTGGTTATTCTCGTAGAGATTGTTTCGAGGACGGGGTAGGGGATTTGGGCGAAGCTGGCGGTCATGGCTTCACGGCTTTCCGCAGCTCTGACGGCGACCACGTAGCCGTAGGCTCTGGAGTCGCCTTTGACGCCTGTGGCTTTGGTGTCCGTTAAAACTGCGAAGTACTGCCACAAGTTTTCTGCCAAACCGTTTTTTTCGATTTCCTCTGTCACTATTTTGTCTGCTTTCTTTGCGACTTTCACCTTGTCTTCGGTTAATTCGCCAATTATCCTGACTGCCAACCCTGGTCCTGGGAACGGTTGCCTGTTGACTATCGCTTGAGGCAAGCCGAGCATTTTGGCGACCTTTCGCACTTCATCCTTATACAGGTCTCGAAGTGGCTCCAAGATTTTTTTGAAATTGATTTTTGCTGGTAGCCCCGCCACGTTGTGGTGTGATTTTATCTTTTCTGAGTGTTTCCGGAAGCCTGATTCTATTCTGTCTGGGTAAATTGTGCCCTGGATCAGGTATTCAGCGCCTGTTTTAGCGGCTTTCTCTTCGAAGACTCGTATGAACTCTTCTCCGATGATTTTCCGTTTTTTTTCCGGGTCGGTTACGCCCTCAAGTTTCTTCATGAAACGTTCTTGTGCGTTTGCAATTACAAAGTTGATTTCGAATTTTTGAAACGCGTCTCTAATCTCTTCGGGTTCGCCTTCCCGCATGAAGCCATGGTCAACGAAAACCGCTGTAAGCTTGTCTTTCAACGCTTGAGCTGCGAGAGCGGTTGCGACGCTGGAGTCTATGCCTCCGCTTAAGCCTATTATGGCTTTGCTTTCGCCTGCTTCCGCCTTTATCTCTTTAACCATTTTTTCTATTATGTCGCCCATCTGCCAGTTGGCTTCGCATTTGCAGACTTCAAAGATGAAGTTGCGGAGCATGAGCATGCCGTTTTCTGTGTGTATGACTTCTGGATGCCACTGCAAGCCATAGATGGGTTTTTCCTTGTGCTTGAAAGCGGCAACTGGGCAGCTTTGCGTGTGAGCTAAAACTTCGAACATGGGCGGCACGGCGAAAACTGTGTCACCGTGGCTCATCCAAACCTTTTCTTTCGTGCTTAAGCCTTCTAGCACGCCTACGGTTTTGTCGATTGCCACTTGCGCAATTCCGTATTCTTTGCAGGTTGCGGGTTCAACTTTTCCTTTGGTTATCTGCGCAATGAGTTGATGCCCGTAGCATAAGCCTAGTATCGGCACGTTCACTTCTAAGATTCGCGGGTCAAGTCTCGGCGCGTTGGACTCATAGACGCTTGAAGGTCCACCTGACAGAATCAAGCCTTTAACATTGAATTTCTTGTTTAGGTCTTTTATTTCGTCTGGTGTAATGTCGTGGGGCACGATTTCGGAGTAAACTCCGTGCTCCCTGATTCTTCTGCCTATCAGGTGGCAGTATTGTCCCCCGAAATCCAACACCAGTATAGTGTCATATTTCGTCTGCATTTTGGCGTGACTCAGGTATTTTGGGGTTTGCTCTAGTAATTTAAGATTGCTATCTTGTTGTTGTCAATTACGAATGCACTTGGCTTTTCTCAGTCCTGGCTGACTTTTCTCTTTTTTAAAGGCCTCAGCATTTCATTCTCAGCGAGAGAAACTAAACTTATATAAATATAATCGGTTGATTATCAGAAGCGTGTTTCGAAAAGGTTGGTTTGATTGGAAAAACGTGTAAGAGGCAACGGTTATGGAGTTAACTGAAACTGACAAAAAAATCTTGAAGAATCTTTTGGAAGATGCCCGTTTTTCAAGCAGGCAAATAGCGAAAAACGTGGGTGTTTCTGTTGGCACCGTGCTTTCAAGAATTAAGAAGATGGAGGACTTTGGTCTAATAAAGGGTTACTCGGTCCTTTTGGATCATGAGAAGATAGGCTACGAGCTTACTGTCGTGACGGAGATAACGGTTTCGAAAGGTAGGCTTGTGGAAATGGAGAACGAGATAGCGAAGATGCCTGGTGTATGCGGCGTTTACGACGTAACAGGCTTGACAGACGCCGTTATCATTGGAAAATTCAAGAGCCGCGAAGACCTTGGGAAATTCACGAAGCACCTGCTGGCTTTGCCTTATGTTGAGCGAACAAACACGCATGTCGTTTTGACAACAGTGAAAGAGAACTTTCGCCTGCTCTAAGCAAACAGCCAACCTTCACCATTTCCTTATTTCTACATCATTTCTTCAGCGGTCTCTCTTTTTACCTTAAGAGAAGGTAAGCGTGCTGCGTTTGTTCATTTGGCATGTCATAAACCTGCGGAAAAAAGCGTGCGGCGCAGCTGTGATTGTTGTGCATGGCTAAAGGGTGCTTTCTTGAGGCGTTTTTCATAATTGTTTTTTCAATTGCGCCATCAAATGGCGCCTATTTTATGGTGTAGAAAAATTTTTAAGGCTAATGAATTAAATAAGTATAAATCAGCCAATAAAAGGAGATTAGAGAAGAGTGAAGAGAGTTTTGGCTGTTTGCTTTTCAATACTGATGCTTTGCAGTCTACTGCTGGCAGCAATCGCCAAGGCGGGCAACACAACTTACTCAATGACAGAGTATCAGTGCGTCGCACTAGCCACCATTGATGGAAAATGGACCACTGCCGATGAATGGGACGACGGCCCAGTGATAGTAATGTCTGAAAACGCTAGTTTCACATACAATATAGACATGACCCCCCTTACCATACAGTGGCTTGTCGAAATTTTCAGTGACAACACCACTGATGCTGGAGACTACTGGCAAATTTGCTTTGACCCCGACAATAGCGGGGGCACTGCTCCTCAAGCCAACGATTTCATGATAAAGATTGTAGGACACACGACTCTAGAATTATATGTAGGAAATGGAACAGACTGGGACCTGACTAGCGAGACAGGCGCAGGCGAAATAACATGGGCTGACTCGATAAGCAATTCTACATGGAATAGCACAGACCACTGGATTCTAGAATTCTCTGATATTGATAAGACATCAGGCTTTATACAAACCCCTCAGCCAGCAAATGGAATGAGAGTTGCAGTTTACGACGCAAACAGTAGCACACTTGCATCGTGGGCGCCAGACAGTGACGCGGACGTTCCAGATGAATGGGGAGTAATCGCTGACATGTCACAGACACCAATACCAGAGGGCTTTAGCTTAGGAGTTGTGGTGCTTCTATCGTCTGTCGCGGTTGCTGTTAGCTTCTACTTTTTGCGGAAGCGACCAAAAACCCAAAGCTGTAGCTCAGCTAAGACGGGAGAAATAAACTACACGCGATGACGCGCGCAGAACCTACATTTCAACATCCCCCTCTTTTTTTCTTGCACCGCCGCCTCTAACGTAACAGCCACGTTAAGACAAAATTGCAAGATTGGTAAATTGAAATGTCCGCGTCAACTATCGAAGTACAAAAACCAAAAGAGCATAGGGATAACACGGGCATCAAGCTTTTGAAGCTAATGAAAAAGTCTTACACCCCAAATTTATCGACAGTAGGTTTTATATACGAGGTTCTTACGAACTTGCAATCCAACCCGCGAGACTTAATCCTTAACCTCAGCAGCCTTGAAAGAAAGGTCAGGATGAAAGATGAAAAATACGCGTTGGGAAGATAAACGTGTAATAGTTACAGGTGGCGCAAGCTTCATCGGCAGCCATCTAGTCGACAGGCTCGTTACGATAGGCGCAAAAGTCACAGTCATCGACAACTTCAGCAGCGGCACACTCGAAAACCTTTCCCAATCACAACATAAAATAAACATAATAAACATGGATTTGGAATGGTGTAACCTAACTGAAGTCGTAAACGCCTTCAAAGACCACGAAATCGTTTTCCACCTCGCCGCAACCCATGGAGGCAGAGGCTACATAAACACGCACCCAGCAGACGTAAGCTCAAACTTCGCCATAGACCACCACGTATTCGAAGCCAGCCTAAAAACAAACATTGAAAAAGTAATCAGCGCAAGCAGCGCATGCGCCTATCCCACTAAACTCCAAGACACAACAGACTCAAACTACCTCCTCAGAGAAGAGGACAGCAACCCATTCAAACTAAACGAACCATTAAGCGCTGACATAGAATACGGATGGGCAAAACTCATCGGAGAAATCCAACTAATAGCATTCATCAAACAATATGGGCTAAAAGGGTGCAGCCTCAGATTCGTAACAGCATACGGACCAAGAGAAAACGAAACACACGCCATAATAGCACTAATATACAAAGCACTCGAAAAGATGGACCCCTACCACATATGGGGAACCGGAGAACAAGACAGAGACTTCACATACGTGTCAGACATCGTGGAAGGCACCGTGCTAGCAGCAGAAAAAGTCACAGACGGAACCCCGATAAACTTGGGAACCGGCATAAGATACAAACTTAAAGACGTAGCCGCAAAAGTGTTCGACCTAATGGGCTGGAAGCCAAAGAAAACAGTGTTTGACACTTCTAAACCAGTAGGAGTCGCCACCCGCGCCCTAGACATCAGCAGGGCTAAAAAACTTCTAAACTGGGAACCAAAAATAAGTCTGGAAGAAGGCTTACAGAAAACAATAAACTGGTACACAAAAACGCATGCGCGAAAAGGGTACGTCGACGAGAAAGTACTCATGGAGCGCCTAATCACATGACAGAAAGATTACTGGACACTTTTACATCAAAAGTTGGAAAAGCCGAAATCTCCGTGCTCATGCCCATATATAACGAAGCTGAAACGATAGAAGAATCTGTCACTGAATTCTACAATATTATAAGCCCCAAAATGCCACTGGAACTCGTCTTAAGCGAAGATGGAAGCACAGACAATACAGAAAACGTAATTGAAAGATTGAGCGAAAAGACACCGCTGAAAGCCATTCTCTCAACTTCACGCAAGGGCTATGCAGGCGGAATAAAAGACGGGTTAAAACTTGTCAAAGCCAAGTATGTGTTAATAACAGATTCTGATGGGCAACAAGACCCAAGAGATCTCTGGAAACTTTGGAGCTTACGCATGAAATACGACATAGTAAGCGGTTGGCGCAAGGAGAGAGCTGACGCCCTATACAGAAAAGGCATGTCCAAAATCTTCCAATTGAGAGTAAAAAGCACCTTTAATCTTCCGAACTTTATGGACATCACCGCTCCATTCAAACTCATGAAAACAGAAGTAGCTATACAAATAGCTGAAAAATGCAAGTACATGAGCGAAAGCTTCTGGAACGAATTCTCAGTAAGAGCTCACGTTGGCGGTTTCAGTATAGGAGAAACACAAGTTGTACACCGCAGCAGAGCAGACAAAAGTGCAACCCGCGTCTACAAGCCATGGAAGATACCAGAAATCGCTCTCGCGCAACTCATGGCTTTATCCAAGCTCAAATTAGAGCTCAGCATGCAGCGGAGAAATTAACTAGATGGCCAAACTCAAGAGCATAAAAATCGTTATCCAGATTATTGTAGGAGTTGCCATCTTACTCTGGCTGCTTCAGCTAGCGAATTCAAGCGAAGTACTCGCATCAATCTTACAATTCAACCCCATAAACCTCATAGGCGCCGTAGCTTTCTTCATCACAGCATCCACCTTCGTGGCACTTGCACTCTGCACCACATTAAGGCGCTCTAATCCAAATGCCCCGCTCCGGAGCATGCTAATGGCCAGCTTTGCTGGGCAATTATTAAGCGATGTAACTCCTGTTAGATCAGGTTACTTTCTGACGCCTGTTTTCCTCAATCAACTGGCTAGTATACCAGTTGAGCAGGGCATGACCGGAGTTCTTGCCACCGGAGGAATCAACTCCCTCGTGAAAGTGACTATCTGTTTAGTAGGTCTAGGGTACTTCGCAAGTTACTTACCCCTTCCAGCCGAGATTACCACTTCGTTACTCGTTGGAGTTGCAGTTTTACTTATTGCAGGGGTCCTTTTGCTGCTGCTTATGTGGGATAAGCGTCTCTCAAAATTGGTTGCCAAATTTGAAAAGGTGCCGCTGATTGGTAAAAGGTTGAGTAAGTTTACTGAAATGTTTACTAATGTTCAGAAAGAAGGGCGAAAAATAAGGTATTCTCTGATATTTGTAGCAGCTCTGATATTATTATCGATGCTAGCAAATGCCACAGCATTATACTTTATTTTTAACGGTATTTGGTACCCCTCTCTTCACCTACTTGACTTCTTTTTCATAGCTGCCTTTGCCTCAGTATTAACATACATCCCCATCACAATCGCAGGTCTCGGAGTGCAAGAAGCCGGTTATGTTCTTCTTCTTCAACTATTACTTGGACTGCCGCTCTCCAGCATCAACCCAAGCCTTGTAGCATTCGCATTGATAACAAGAGCATTATTCACCGGAACAGACATAATAGGCGTTACTCCACTGCTCAAGGCAGGAGCTAAACCCAAAATCCAATAGCTATTTCAAGTTTAAGAGCAAGATTGCCTTTGTTCTTTTACCTCAGAGGTGCAAATGCTACTTCAAGCGATATGTCTACCTGTTCTGCATAGTTGCCCCTTCAGGCATAAACAATGATTCTTTGTCCCAGTAATTGTAGAATCTTATATCCACAGTTACGTTGAAGCTTTCTTTGAATGTTTCTTCTCGGTCAACAATCAGGAATGTGAAATATCCCCACTTATTTATTTGCCATACAAATGAGGGATTTTCAACACCCGAGCTGTTAGCAGACTGAACAGGCCATTTCTTCACGAGCGTAGATTTTTCTAAAAGGTGTGTATTCATCGTTTCTGGAATTATTTCGTTCCATAATTCGACGCTGACCAAATGCTTAGAACTGTTAACTGTCGCCATCATTAATCCCTCTCTGTAATCAACGGGAATGGGCATGTAGAATCTGCCGCTAGATGGACCTGGGGAATTTGTTATTGTCAAATTGACTGTTACATGTTTTATTGGCGGAGCAAAGTCCTGCTGTGCGAAGGATGCGTAAACTGTTTCTTCTTCGAGAGGCCCAACATGATACACTGCTGTACCGTTTAATCCAACATAAACTGGCGGCAAATAACGCGGATCACCTAAATACCTCGTAAGAACACACCATTTATAGGCAGGGGGCATTCTGGTATCCAAGGGCGCTGCCCAAGGAACACTTAGAACATACGTTATGTTCCTTTCCTCAAGGAAATTTATACTCTCTTCAATGGTATCCATTTTATAAAGTGGCGCTGACTCGTTTCCATCAAGCGTAAAGATGTCGCGTTCAATGTAGTATTCTTTGATGTCGTAAGTTGCAATTCTGGCATCTGTGGGAGTATTTTCATTAATCCATTTCCAAGCATCGCCCTCCTCAAGAACTTGAGAGAGGTAGCTCCACTTGTCGTCACCGCGCGTGAGTGAAGGTTTAAAGGAGTTTATGCAGGGAAGAATTGCTACACTTGAAATGATTACCAGCGATATTAGAATTATAGCGGTTGTACGTTCCACTAAGTTATGCGTTGTGAGAAGTGATTTGGTGCTTGCGGAGAGAATAATCGCTAAGGCTGGTAGAGCAATCATCAGATAACGTAAAAATGGAATGTACACTGCCATGATTGCAACGCCAACGAGCAACAGATAAAGAGGAAAAATTAGAAGGAACTGCTTTCGCTTGGCAAACGTAAGGTAAACGATTGCCAAAAATAAGATGCCTGCGCCTATTCCGCAAATTATGCTAAACAACTCAAAAAAGGGAACTTTTGACCAATTCTGAAAATGCTGCGTTGTGGAGTTCAATAGCAATGGGTCTAAGTAATTGCCAATACCAAAAAAGGGGTAAACAGGATTTCCCAGTAATAGGAAATTTCGTATGTACCATGGCAGAGTAATAGCTGATGCTAATGTGGTTAGCCAAGTGAAGCGTTTCGCAGATAAACGTCTGTTTATTGAATAAAGCAATAAAAGACCAAATGAAGCTATGCCGATATAACTTGTAAGCGCAGAAAAACAACAAAATAATGTTCCGGCAGTTTCGTATTTTTTGGCTTCGGCATCGTTCGAATTATATGCCTTAAAGAAAAAAAACGCGGACAGCGTTAGCATTAAGGTTAAGCACATAAGATAAGTTTCGTGAACGAAAAGTTCCCAAAACGTGGACATGGCACTTAGTACAAATATGGCAAAAACTGAAGCAGTCCTATTCTTAGTTACAAGCATTGCAAATTTGTACGTAACTATAATCGTTGCTAAACCGAAAATCGGTTGAAGTATTCTAAAATAGAAGTCATTCGCGTTTCCAGCAAAGACGTATAAATAGACAGCGAGTAATTGAACGCCTGGAGGATAACTTGCGCTCATTTCTAAGCCAATTGATGGACCAGCAATAAGCGGGATTTTACCATTTTCAAATATAATTTTTGCATAGTTAACTCCGTAAGCCAACGAATCCCATTCTATGGCGGGATACGATACAGTTTGATAAATTGCAACGACCACATATATGCCAATAACAATTAGCAAAATTGCGTCCAAGAGGCTAAACTTTGGTATATACCCATTTTTCTTTTCCATCCTTAAAAAACCATAAAATTTCAATGTCAATCCTCTATAGAACGCAGCAAATAATAAGACGACAAAAAGGCTCACTTGGGTCAGAATTATTGTCAATAGAGATATTTCCCATAAAATTCCGATCAAAATCATCACTACATAAGTGACCCCGAATCCTAAGCCAATTGAAAGCAGCAGTCTTTCTGTAATATCCACTCCATCTCTAGCCAGAACGTATGAAAGCAAAAATCCGTTAACAATTATGAAAGCGAAACCTATCCATCCAGCGTCAAAGGGAACTGCTTCAATAGGCGCTTGAAATATGTTTGGTATTGTGAAAGTGGAAGGTGAAAAGTAAAAGGCGTATAGGCTGTTCAATATCTCAGTAAGTATTATTACCCCGCTGACGATTACAGCAGCGTACGTAAGCGTGTCCCTAGTCCACCATGCAGTCCACTTCATCTTGTTCCCCCTATTGATATTTGCAGATCCACTTTTGCGTCTTGGGCGTATTCATCTCTCAGCGTTATGATCAGCGTGTATAAACCTGATTTGGTCTTCCAAACTAATGAGGGATTAGCTTGCCCATAAGTTGGCAGAGACGGTGACCGCGCAACTAACTCATGGTGTTCCCACCATTTTGTGGTTTCCCAAGGTTGAATGACGCCTTCAAAGATTTCGACGCTGATTTCTTTTCCAAAAGAATCAGTTTGAACCATAACTGTTTCGTTATCAGCTAAAAGTGGGAGGTATACCATTAGTGTTGGCGGAAATGTCGCGTTTGTCATTTCCCGCTCCAACGAACACAATGAAACTTTTCCTTGAGACTGAACTGGTACAGCTTCTATCCTGCTTATAGTGAAGTTTTCATAATATGCATGAAATGCTAATTCTACGTATCCTTTTTCGCTGGCAGGAGCTAAAAAATCGCAGGTCTTCCACTCGTTTGTATCCTTCTTTTGAATAACTGTGTAATCAAAAATCGTTGTGTTTGAATATTGGTTGTATAAATTTATGCTTAATTTATCTGTTCCCGTATCGAGATAAGTTATCTCGACGCTTGTTAAATTCGGAGTGTCGACGTATAATCTTGGAAAGTTGCTTCCAGCAATAACAGACTGTGCCAGAACTCCATTTATTAATTGTGGCTCGCTCCATCCCTTTTGATTAATTGAAAGCATAATACGCGAATTTTTTGTTATTGGCGTTTCAATAGGTCCAACATTATAGATGTTGTTCACTATCGTGGGAAAATATGGTGGCCTCAGAAACCGCGTCATTGGCAGTATATCGAAATGGCCATGTTCGCGAGCCCACGCAACATCTAAAACATATTTTACGTTCTCACTGCGAAGATATTGAATTATGGCTACTGGATCAGTAATATTGTAGAGCTGCCGCGCCTCCCAACCATCTAAATAGAAGAAGTACTCATTGCCGCAGTTTTTTACATAGTATACGCTGTTTTCGATCGTGGCAACCTTTTCCCCTTCGTTCAAGTTTTCGTCTAACCACTTCCATGCTTTTGCATCAGGAATCAGATTAGTAAGCGCAATCCACTTTTCCGCATTTGGATTTTTTAAGAACCATAGATAATTGCTCCGCGGTTCATCAGGAAGGTTGTCCAGCACTGCCTTGCCACCCATACTAAAGGTTAAACTGGGAAACAAAAAGGCTGTAATTAGAATTATTGCGATGCCTATCCTGAGCAAATCACTTTTGCGCGGTAACGGTATCTTGTTTTTTATTTGGCTAAACGCGTTTTTAGAATGGCGTATCATATTTCTGTCGTATTTTTCACATTTCTCTATTGCTTTTGCAATGGGTAAGGCGCTTAGAAGAGCGAATCCTGGCAAAGTAAACACGATATGTCGGGGGAAGCCCCATGTTATCCCGCTGAGAGTAACTATGCTCAATGTTAATGGCCATGCCAATATCAACCAAAATTTCTTACTTTGAGTTGGAAGTAATGCAATTCCTAGTATTGTAAGCAAGGAAATTGCTGGAAAGTGGGTTTTATAGGTGATAAATATGACAATTTTCTCTATTACTGAAACTTCACCTCCAAAGAAAGCTGCTGTGGCATCCCGTTTTATACCTTCAAACGTTGTTTCTATTATTAATGGATCTATGTTTATTCCGCCAAGTACGGTGTAACCATTTGGGTAAACAGGGTTTCCGACTAAAACTAGATTCCGAAGATACCAAACTCCCCCAATTATCAAAGCCGATAAGCCTAGTAACAAGACAATTTTCGTGTTTGCTCTGAACCCGCTCTTCTTTTTAATAAAATAGTAGATCAGGCCGATAATGAAAAATGGCGCAAGATACATGGCTATGTATGACGTCAGCAGCGCAAAGCCGTAAAATACTCCACACATAATCCAGTATTTGGTGTCTCCTCGGATTATGGCAAGAAATAGAAACAGAACCGAGACGGTGCCGAAGAAGGTCAATATAGAATAGCTTGTAGCATAAATTGAATATCGAAAGAATAAAGGTGTTATTGTAAGAAACAACGCGGATATTATCCCATACTTCTTTCCAGCAAGAACCTCTCCAATCTTGTAGGTTGCCAGAACCGTTAAAATACCCATCACAGGGGGAATAGCTCTGAGGTAAAAGTCTTCAATTAAGCCTATTTGAACATAATAGAAAGCGCCAAGTGCAGAAAACAATGGCGGAAAATTTGCGCTCATTTCGATGCCAATGGAAGGACCAGCTATCACCGGAATACCATGACTCTCATACATAATTACAGGCATTACCGCATGGTAGACTGTAGAATCCCAATGCACGATAACCGTTAACAACGCGTGATAAAAGCAGAAAAAGAAAATTATGCCAATAGCGAGACAAGCTAGCAACCAGAGCTTAAAGTTGGCTGGTCTTCGCAGTTTCCCAATGACGAAATAAGCCTTAAAGAACTCTCGCACTGAAGGCTTTTCGTTCCCTTTTTGCCTGTAAAAAGCTACCAATAGAAAACCGACGCAGAGAAGCAAGATCGCTATGTTTAGGGGCAGTTGAAACAGGCTTCCAAAAATCCCTAGAATAATAGTTATCAATCCTGTGAATCCGACTCCTAGTCCCAGGGCGCTTATGAACTTGATAACCGCGTCTTTCTCACCGGCTAACAACGTGTGCGACGAGATAACTCCGAGAATTAGAATTTCAACTGTAGCCAAAAAAGCTAAGGGGATTCCCTCAATCTGAATCGGCGTATAATTGATTGTTGGATTGGCTAGCCAAGATACAACTTGTTGAAATGTGGCTAACCATATTCGGTTTTCGTGAACATACACAAGCCAAGCAAAAGCCAGAAAAACCAAGATTGCCAGCGGTACTACCAAGTTAGCTCGCGTTTCTTTTTTGCCTGCCTCTACCACAGTGTCATTCTCCATATCAAGTCTTCACCATTTTTCTTAGATTGGCTAACTTGACCCTCCTGTAGACGTATATCCCTATTACTGCCATAAGCGCCGCCATTGCAATTATCGCCACGACAAGCCACCAAGGCGCGGGCATTAGCACTTGGGTAACTGCGACGTAGGATAACCCCTCTGTTTCCGTCTTAAAGTATACGAAGGCATCATCTTCTTCGAACTTCTCGGCTGGGCACTCCTCAATTTTCCCGCCATCATACTGATAAAGCACCAAAGTTACTTCTTCATCTCTTTCCTGTGCAGCAGCCTTTTCAACGACGAAAACCATCGTGACACTTGTAATTTTATCAGCTAAATCCGTCAAAAAGCTAATAGTATAATACTGGAGCACGGTTTCATTGCGCGGTATGCCCTCGTAGGAGGGTCTGTCATTTAAAACGTCTAGTGTAAAACTGACGTAAGCGACGGGTTCAAGAAACTCTAATGTTATGTTCTTCACGATCTGCTGAGGATCATATTCAGTAACATTGATGAAAACAGTGCTCGCAGGAGTAGTTAAGGACACGGAAACACAAGTTTCCTCAATAATAATGCCTTGAGGAAGCACTGGCAGAAAACTGTCAGCACCCACTGTTCCACAAAGAGACAGCAAAAGTGAAAACACAGCGAAAACAATGCATGTTCTGGCGCACATAATACGGCACGGCTTTCTATTGTTCGTTCTATTTTTTTCACCTATTTTTCGCCTGTACGAAGAGGACTTGAAGAGACTGCGACTTTTAGGCATTAAAACTCCTTTACCCAGTTGCCCTCAGTTCCGTAGTTAAGTAGAAGTTTATTTAAAACCTCTGCTTGCCGCCCAAACTTAGCCGCAGATTCTAATTGAATAGCAAATTTTATTGCCGAAGCCTAAGAATTAAATGTGGTAAACATTAAACACATGCTAAGAGAGGTTGGTGCCGATTGAGAAAATATTGGTTTCACGTAGCCTTACTTCTCTGCATTACTTTGCCGATAATAACGTTGGTTTTCTTAGATTATTATAACATAGAAGGCTATAACTACCGTTATAACGGTGAAACTAATAGCTTCGAAAGCTGGCCTAATGAGTTTTTCAATCAAAGTTTTGTTTTCGAATTAACATGGAAAGGCCGCCTGTTCCTTCTAGTATTTCTGTGGATTATATTGATTGAATCAGCAATGGATTGGAAAAAGCTTGTTGATGAAAAACCGAAAAATCGCTACATCATACTTGCTTCCCTCATCTGCGCGTTAATTCCAACCATTTATGTCATAGCGACCAACTTTTTTGGATTAGACCTGACAATACTAAGAATAGGGCACGATGTTTTTGGAATTCGCAGTGTTACCAGTACAAATGAGCCTTGGGACTTTCTGCACCTCTACTGGCCCATATCATGTGAATACATAGTATTTGCAGTGTTTTTTATTGGCGCTGTAATATTGGCTTATAAAACGAAGGGACTAAAAGCTCTCTCAGTTTCTTTTGCTCTTCTTGGAGGAATAGGCGTTGCATATATGTTTGACACTATTTACCCATTCGGCGTTTTTAGGCCTCTTCAAGCGTTTGCTCTTCCTACAGCAGCCGTGGCCGCTGCCCTTTTCGACCTTCTAGGATATACAGTGCGATTAGCTTTTCCGACATACGGTGTTGAGCCTTCTCTCCCATCTTTAACAGTCATTATGGGTGGAAAATCCGCAAGCGCGGCCATCGCGTGGGCTTGTGCGGGCGTTCAAAGTTTATTGCTTTACGTGGTAATAATCCTAGTTTTCTTCAAAAAAGCAGACATTACAGCCTTCCGCAAACTGGCATATTTCATAATAGGTCTTTTCGGAACTTTTTTCGTAAACGTTCTCAGAGTAATCTCAATCCTTGTCATCATGCTTAATTATGGAAGCGACGCTGGAACGACTTTTCATAACACCTATGGAGAAATCTACGCCGTCATCTGGATTTTACTGTTTATCCTATTAATTGGTTGCATCCAAAGATTCATGTTGGTCGAAAGGACGAAATATGCCTTTCACAAAGTCAGCTCTTTCCTTGGCAGCGTCAAAAATAAACTCTACTCGCGACTTAAAACAGTGAGCGGCAAGCTTTCATCTTAAAGTTCGCTATTTTCTACTCTGGAAATCTAAGAATTCGTGCTTTTGAAGAGTTTTTTGCGCAACATCAAGAATACAACTATAACCACGATTATCGCTACAACGATTGCTAGAATGTAGATCAAGTTTGAATCGGCTTGCTCAGTTATAGAACCCTTGTTTGTTACAGCGATTGTTCCACCTGAGGATTCCACAAATTCTTGCCCGTCTGGACCGATAGAACTTAGAACTGAGCTGCTGACGTTTTCGATGAAGGGAACGTTAAATGTTATGGTGCCATTATCACCAATGTACACTACAATTTTGGCGGTGGAAGCGGTGGTTTTCACAAGCCAATTTTCTGCGGTTAGTTTCCCGTTGTTCATCAGAGTTAGGGCATGGCTGGAATTGTAAGTGCTGTCAATCAACGTCATGGAATCCCAGTTTGTTATGCTGGTGGACCCAGAACCAGACAGCGATACATCTTTGAATACTGTTGGGCCGCTGCTTGACAGGATTGTTGACGGGTTAGTTCCCGAATTGTAGATTGTGCAGTTGCTTACGCTGACTTCTCCGGTGTTTAGGTAGTTAATTTTTCCGCCATTGTTGACGAGTGAGCATGATTCCCATGTGGCGTTTGCGGCTAGAATGTTTACGTCACTCTGTTTTCCATGAGACGCCCCTGAAACATCCATGCTGCTGTCAGTCACAGTTAGGGTTCCAGTCAAAGTGTTGATGTTCACTCTTCCGCCATAATTAACATCAAACACGCCGTGACTGATCTGCAGGTCACCGCTGTTGAAGATTTCGATTTTTCCGTAGGCGCCGTTTACAACGAAAGTAGTTTCAGACAAGGCAGCATCACCAGAGTTTGCGATGAAAGTTCCGTCAAACTGGTCTTTGACATACCAGTTATGTGCATTCAACGAGCCAGCGTTAGAAAAGTAGAAGGCGCCTCCGTAAACTTGGATGTTAGCATCAGCTATTGTGCATGTGTCCCCGTTCCCAATCGTTAATGTGGCGTTGCCGTTTAATGTGAAAACAACGTCTTGAAGGATTAGGTTTCCATTGTTTTGTATAGTTAAGTTAGCGGTGTTACAGATGACCGTGTTTTTGATTGTGAAGTCTCCATTGTTTACGATTTTAAGTTCAGGTGCCGTATCAGCTGTTCCTTGGAGGGTTAACACGCCCTCGATAACACCAGCTTCTCCCGCATCAATAGTTAATGTGCTGTCAGATTCGATTATTAAACTCTCGAATTTGCCGGGTAAATCATCTAAAGTCAAAGTCTCAGCTGAGTAGCCAACTTGACAAGAAACAAACACAGCCAATAATAACGAAACTAAAGTTAGGCAAACAAACTTGCTTCTGAACATCGAGTTTTCTCCGTTTAGAACCACCTTTTTAGCACGTTATGGTTTTATGCTTTCCGTTATACCATAACTAGTTCGCTACGAGACTTCCGAGAGTTTTATGCATGATACCAGTTAACTCACAAGTAAAAACACCAAAAATACGCGCTTATCAACGACCATTAATTGCTCAGGCTTTTTTCTTTTTGTATTTGAGTTCAGGACGGGCAATGGTTATTTTGGTGCCTGCGGCAACAGGAGCGGTAACCCAAACGTTTCCGCCTATGACCACGTTATCCCCTACCACGGCGTCAGGTCCAAGGAGGGTTGCTCCTGAGTAAATTACCACGTTGTTTCCGATGGTTGGGTGTCTCTTTCTTCCTTTAATCACTTGTCCCTTTTCATCCTTCGGGAAGCTCAGAGCGCCAAGAGTCACTCCTTGGTACAGCTTTACGTTATCGCCTATTTCCGCGGTTTCTCCGATAACCACGCCTGTTCCATGGTCGATAAAGAAGTTCTTGCCGATTTTGGCTCCAGGGTGGATGTCGATGCCTGTCAATGAATGAACGTGTTCGCTCATTATTCTAGGAATCAACGGGACGCCGCGCAAGTAAAGCTCATGGGCTATACGGTAAGTGGCTATCGCCAAAACACATGGATAGCTAAGGATTACCTCTTCAATGCTCACCGCCGCGGGGTCTCCATTGTAGGCAGCTTCGATGTCTCCGTTGATAAGTGACCTTATCTCTGGAATATTCTCTAAAAGCTCTCCGACCACCACCTGCGCTCTTTTTTGGCAGACATCGTGGGGGCACTCATTAATTTTTCGACAAATGTATTTGAGGCTTCTCTCCACTTCATTCGTGAGGCGTGTGTAGACTGAGGTCAGAGTGTTACCAAGGAAGTATCTAATGTTGACTTTAGTGACATCCTCTTTTCCCAAGTACCCTGGAAAGAGCACTGTGAACAGGTCTTCAAGAACCTCGATGACAACTTTCTTTGAGGGCAAGTCTTTTCCTTCAAGGTGATCCATGCCTCCGAACGTTTCATAGCTCTCTATGACGTTGTCAACAAGCTCCGGCAAGCCTGTTTCAAACCCTTTTTTATCCATTTTCTCGTTGTTCTTCAACAACGTGTCCAACATTTTCTCTGCATCCCAACAGTAAGTTTTCCCGCGATTCTGAGAATCTTTGCTCCCTTTTGGATGCGGAGGATTAGACTTTGCGCCCATCTTGTTCACTTATTTCATAATGTAGAAAAAGTTGGATATAAGAGAAACTCTTTTGGCGGCTATATTGCGCGGCTGGGTTTCATAGCTGTTACTGAAACAGCGGCGTGCTGAGGTATCGTTCTCCCGTATCAGGTAAAACAACGACCAAGAGTTTGCCTTCGTTTTCTGGTCTTTTAGCGACTTCTAGCGCGGCGTACACTGCTGCACCTGCGGAGATCCCCGCGAGCAAACCTTCTTTTAAGGCCAGTGACCGAGAAGTTTGCATTGCATCTTCATCTTTCACCTGAACGACCTCGTCCACCAAATCGAGTTTCAAGACGTCTGGGATGAAGCCTGCGCCTATGCCTTGGATTTTGTGTGGTCCTGGTTTGCCGCCGCTTAGGACTGGCGAGTTAGCTGGTTCTACGACTATAGCTTTAAACTGGGGCTTGAGCGGTTTGATGTACTGTGCCACGCCTGTGATGGTGCCACCTGTTCCGACACCTGCAACCACTACATCTACTTGGCCGTCGGTGGCGTTCCATATTTCTGGACCTGTAGTTTCTCTGTGAACTTTCGGGTTCGCCAAATTCTTGAATTGCTGGGGAACGAAGCTGTTGGGCGTGCTTGCGGCGAGTTCTTCGGCTTTTTTGATTGCGCCTTTCATGCCTTCCGCACCTGGAGTTAGAACTAGTTCAGCGCCGTAGGCTCTTAGTAGGTTGCGGCGTTCGACACTCATTGTCTCGGGCATTGTTAGAATAAGACGGTAGCCTTTCACTGCGGAGACCATTGCTAAGCCTATGCCGGTGTTGCCGCTTGTTGGCTCGATGATTACGGTGCTTAGCTTTATGAGCCCTTGTTTTTCGGCTTCTGTGACCATGCTTAGGCAAACGCGGTCTTTGACGCTTCCTCCCGGGTTGCGGGATTCCGTTTTAGCTACGACGGTGCATTTTAAGCCGCTGGTTAACGTGTTCAAGCGTATGAGAGGCGTTTTTCCTATGGTTTCGAGAACGTTGCCAAAGATTTCTTTCATTCTTGTTCACCAACATGTTATAACATAGTTATATGGGCGTGTAGCACAGCAAATACTTGTTGCGTGCTCCCAAGAATAATACCGCTTACATCGTTATAAAGAAAATCTAAACCGATTTTGGCTGGCACGTAAAGTAAAGCCTTTTAATACGATGCCTGTTTCTATTATTTGCCACCTAAAAACCTCTGCACCGACAAAAGCGACTTGAGCGGGGGTTGCCAAGCCAGGTCAAAGGCGTAGGACTGAGGCTCCTATCCTGTAGAGGTTCGTGGGTTCGAATCCCACCCCCCGC
>JAFGNM010000098.1 GCA_016927015.1 Candidatus Bathyarchaeota archaeon
ACGTAAAGGGTCAAGACGAACTTCTTGAAAAAGTTGTGAAGTGCTGGTCCAGCCTGTTTACTCCTCGCGCTATCTTTTACCGAAACGAAAAGGGCTTTGCGCACGACAAAGTTTTCATAAGCGTTGGGGTCCAAAAGATGGTGAACTCCAGAGCCGCTGGAGTCATGTTCACGATAAACCCTGTAACTGGAAAAACGGACGAAATTGTGATTGAAGGCAATTACGGTTTAGGTGAAACCGTCGTGTCAGGCGCGGTGAACCCTGACGACTTCGTTGTCGACAAAAACACCTTGAAAATTGAAGAAAGGCGTATTGCTAGAAAAACAGTTCAATACATCCGTGACCCAAACACGGGCAAAACCGTCCACTTAGATGTGCCCAAAGAAAAGCAGAAAGAAACTTGCGTAAGCGACGAGGAAATCATCAAACTCGCAAAACTAGCCCAGCTAATTGAGGCACATTACAAAAAAGCCATGGACATCGAGTGGGCAATTGATAAAGATTTATCTTTTCCAAAAAACATATTCGTGGTTCAAGCTCGTCCTGAAACAGTTTGGAGTGCCAAACCCATGGAAAATGTCACACAGGTTGAAGGAAAAAAGCCGGAAGAAGAACTCAAGGTTGCTGTGAGAGGAATCGCAGCTGGCAAGAGAGGCTATGGTGTAGGCTTAGCACAGATTGTTCTGACTCCTGAAGAAGCCTCTGAGAAGATGAAGAAAGGCGACGTTCTCGTAACAGATATGACTAACCCCGATTTTGTTCCGTATATGAAAATGGCTAGCGCAATAGTGACCGACAAGGGCGGAATAACGTCTCACGCGGCCATCGTAAGCCGTGAGCTCGCCATACCCTGTGTTGTAGGAACCGAAACTGCAACCCAAATCATGAAAACGGGTAAAGAATACACTGTTGACTCGAGAAACGGAATAATCTACGAAGGCATTTTACGCGAAGCAACAGAAACAACTAATCAGGGCGCAGTTGCTGCAGACCCTGCACCTGTAACAGCGACAAAGATTTACATGAACCTTGGTGTTCCAGAAAAAATCGAAGATTATAAGACCTTGCCCTTCGAAGGCATCGGATTGATGCGCACCGAATTCATTCTGGCTAGCGCGATAGGCGAACACCCACTGCATTTTGTTGACACTGGAGAAGGCCAAAAGTTCGTGGATAAAATGGCAGAAGGCATAGCAACAGTGGCAAGAGCCATTCAACCTCGCCCTGTTGTGGTGCGTTTGAGTGACTTCAAAACCAACGAGTACCGAGAGCTGAAAGGCGGCGACAAATACGAAATCGTTGAAGAAAACCCGATGCTTGGTTGGAGAGGTTGCAGTCGCTACATCAGCAAGTGGTATCAGAAAGCTTTTAGGCTTGAATGCCAAGCCATCAAGAAATGCCGCCTGGAATGGGGTCTAAAAAACGTGTGGGTTATGCTTCCGATGGTGCGTACCCTTTGGGAAGCTGAGCAGGTTCTCGCGATAATGAAAGAAGAGGGTTTGGAGCGTTCTCGTGACTTCAAGGTCTGGTTCATGGCGGAAACTCCTTCCATAGCCATAATGGCAGACGAGTTTTCCAAGATGGTTGACGGGTTTTCAATAGGCTCCAACGATATGACTCAAGGCGTTCTTATGATTGACAGAGACTCTGAAAGGTTAGGTCAAATGGGCTACTTCGATGAAAGAGACCCTGCAGTGAAACGGATAATCGCTCACCTAATCAGGGTGGCGCATGAGAACGGCTGCACCGTCTCAATATGCGGTGAAGGTCCCTCAAACCTGCCAGACTTCGCAGAGTTCCTAGTCCGCGCTGGGATTGACAGCATATCCGTAAACAACGACGCCATTGTAGCCACGAAAAAGCACGTTGCAAGCGTAGAACAGAAAATAATTCTTGAACGCTTAGCGGAGCAGGCTGCTATAGCCTCTGGGCATCCCCTTAAAAAGCCAACCCAAGACTGGGAATGGACGCCATAACCTTATAGAACCGCAACAGTGCAAACCTTACCTTTTCCTCTTTCTAGTATCGCTTCGCACAGGAGCATCTTATAGGCGCATAAATATGAAAGGCTTCGATTTCGAGGAAGAACGAATAAAACAGGAAATCGCCAAGCTCGGCGCAAAACGCGTTCTGTTGCAGCTGCCTGAAGGCTTAAAACCGGAAGGTCCACGCTTAGCCAAGATTATCGAAAAAACAGGTGCGCTCCCCATAATCTCGGCTGACCCCTGCTACGGCGCTTGCGACTTGGCGACTGCTGAAGCGCAACGCTTAGGGATAGACCTGATTGTGCACTTTGGGCATGCGAAACTGGTGAAGCATGAACAGGTTCCCACTGTTTACGTGGAAGCCAGAGCAACCGTAACAGTTGCTGAGGCTCTCGAGAAATCCGTTCCGCTTCTGAGCAAATATGGCAAGATAGGCTTAGCGACCACGGTGCAGCATGTGCAAACGCTTGATGAGGCTAGAGAACTTCTTGTGCGCGCTGGAAAAACCGTGGTGGTGGGCGACGCTGGACGAGTGAATTACTCGGGACAGGTGACCGGCTGCGACTACAGCAACGTCAAATCAGTAGCCAACGGCGTTGAGGCTTTTCTTTTCATTGGCGGTGGGCGGTTCCACGCGTTAGGCATAGCTCTCAGCACATTCAAACCAACGATAATCGCAGACCCCTATGAAAACAGGGCTTACTCTATAGATGAAGAAGCACAGACCGTGCTTAAACAACGGTGGGCTTGCATCGAAGAAGCGGGACATGCCAAAACCTTTGGCGTATTAATCGGTTTGAAATTAGGGCAAAAACGTCTTGATGAAGCCTTTAGAATCAAGGAAATAGCTGAAAAAAACGGGAAAGCGGCTTTTCTCTTTGCGGTTAGGGAAATCTTGCCAGAGGCGCTAATGGAGTTTCCATCCGTCGACGCGTATGTGAACACCGCTTGCCCACGGATATCTCTTGACGCCCCCTCGAAATTCCTCAAACCCGTGTTAACAGTTAACGAATTTATGGTGGTCGCCGGCGAAACTTCATGGGAAACCCTGCTCAAAAACGGCTTATTCGAAAACTAGAGTTGGAGCTCTTTCTATCCCAGATGGAGTCCCAGCCTTCTCCTAAAGCGAGTCTTGAGCAGTACACCGTCTCAGAAGCTATTGCAGCGACAATGCTTTACCTAGCTGCCTACACAAACGGCGACATCATTGGCAAAACAGTTTTAGATTTGGGCTGCGGCACTGGCAAGCTCGCTCTAGCCGCTTCTTACTTGGGCGCTCAGTGCGTTGTAGGCGTTGACATCGATAAAACCGCCATAAAAACTGCCTCTGAAAACTCGGAAAAAGCCGGGTCCAGAACCAATGTTCAATGGGTCCTTGGTGACATTGGTGCGGTAACTGGCAGCTTTGACACTGTGCTGCAGAATCCTCCCTTTGGCGTGCAAAAGCGGGCTGCCGACCGAAAGTTTTTGGAAAAGGCTTTGGAGGTTGGCAACGTAGTTTACTCGCTTCATAATCACCCGTGTACAGACAAGCAGTTGATACAAAGGCTCAAGGCAAACCCGGGAGGTCTGCTGCAGATTGCGCCTTCTCCGTTTATCGAAAAGTTTGTTGGGGGTCGCCACGGCGTGGTCCAAGCGGTTTACGCTATGCTTATGACTATTCCGCGCATGTTTGACTTCCATACTAAAATGAAACACGATTTTGTAGTTGACCTGTACCTTATAAAGAAAAGCGAGTGATGAACTGGCGTTTTGCAGCGCTGTTTTTAGGGCGCTTAATCAAAAGGTTTATTGAGAAGCATAGAAACTTAGGATATACCCGTTCAGAGAACCCCTCTGTATCGCTTATATTTAACAATAAAGGGAAACAGCATGAATCAGAAAGCATCTGGACATAAAAGTGGTAATTTAGTGTTGCCTGGAGAGCGCTTAGGTGTTATTGAAGAGTTCATTCCGGATTCTGGAACGTACGTGAAAGACGGTGTAATCTACTCTAAGATTGTTGGTCGCGCGTTAATGGATTTGCTGAGCAAGCGTGTTTCTGTTTATCCATTAATTAGCGGGTCACCTGTTCCAAAAGTCTCCGCTACGGTCTTAGGGCAAGTTGGCAACGCTCAATCTGACAATGTTCTAGTTAGAATTTTCAAGATAGGTTCTAAGAAGGTTTCAGGTGTTTTCACGGGTATTCTCCATATTTCTGATGTGCAGGAGCGCTATGTCCAATCTATGAATGACGTGTGCAAGCCGGGTGACATAATAAGGACTAAGGTTATAAGCACCAAGAACCAGGTTTCCCATCTTTCCACTAATGACAAAGGTCTAGGTGTAGTGTACGGTTTTTGTTCTCGCTGTTCAAATCTGCTGGAGCCAAAGCGGCATGAGATGCTGTGCCCGAAATGCGGTAACATTGAAAAGCGTAAAATCGCTTTGGATTATGGAAAAGAGGAGATATGAGCAAATTGAAGGTTAAAGTGTTAAAGAAAGAGGCTAACGAACTTAAAATAGAAGTTGAAGGCGCCGGTCACGGTCTCTGTAACCTGCTGCAGAAGAAACTCTTGGAAGACGAGCGAGTGGACTTGGCTGGTTACGATGTGCCGCATCCTTTAGCGTCAAGCCCTGTGATTTATGTTAGGATGAAAGGCGCTGCAAAACCTGAAGACGCGCTGATTAAGGCTGCGGAGAAAGCCCGCGAAATGAACACCGCCTTCAGTAAGGAACTGAAGAAAGCTCTCAAAGCTTAATTCTCTCATCGTTTTTTAAGCAGAATCGTTGCGCCTATTTTTCTTATTGTATTCCAGAGCCTAATGGACCTGAGAAAACACGTTAAACTTATAACTCGCCTACTAAATACTTAGCATCTAAACCGTTAGGAAAAACAGTTTTGAACCGCAAAAGCTTTCGCGTGATAAAACCTGAAATACGAGTTCTAGGCGTAGACGACGGCGCATTCACGCCGCATGTGAAAGGTCACGTTCCAGTAATCGGAGTTGTTTTCAGAGGCGGCTACTGGTTCGACGGCGTAATGCACACCAAAATAGCAGTGGATGGCTTCGATGCTACAGACAGTATATCGTCCATGATAACCGGGTCATCTCACTATAAGCAGTTGCGGGTGATAATGTTGAACGGCATAACGTTCGCTGGCTTCAACATAGTGGATGTTAAAGCGCTCAATGTGGCGACAAAGCTGCCTGTTATAACAGTGACGCGTGAAAAACCTGACTTCGCAGAGATCCACAAAGCGCTCCAAAACCTGCCTAACAGTGAAGCGCGCTGGGAAGCAATTCTTGACGCGGGAGAACCTATTGAAGTCTCCACTAGAAACGAGAAAGCGAAGGTCTACATGCAAACCGTTGGTGTCTCAAAAGAGGACGCTCAAAAAATCTTGCGGTTGACCTCAACACGAAGTAATATTCCCGAAGCTCTGCGTGTTGCGCATATTATTGCGTCTGGTTTAAGCCGTCTGTAGCCTTGGAATTAGAAAAAGTTTAAAAGAGACCACGCACAGGGAATCCAAAACGGATAACGGAGTAGCGAATCATGGAATTCTGTCCGAAATGTGGTTCTCGCCTCGAGTTCAAAAAACCGAAGACCGACAAAGCGGCATCCTTAACGCTTGTCTGTCCGAAATGCGGCTACGAGAAGCAAGAATCAGCCAAGAAGGTCGAACCCAAAATCGGCAAGGTGATCCAGCATAACCCCCAGCAGTTTGTAGCCGTAATAGGCAAGGAAGAACAAAAGCTTCGAACACTACCTACCGTTCGAATCGAGTGCCCCAAATGCGGAAACAACACTGCTTACGTCTGGCAAGTGCAGACGAGAAGCGCTGACGAATCTTCAACCCAGTTCCTGCGTTGCACAAAATGCAACTACACGTTCAGAGAATACAGCTAAGCCCAGTTTCATTCTTTGTGAAAACAAATTGGTAACTTTTCGTTACCGATTGTTACGGGATATGTTTTTCTAGCGTATGCTGCTTTGTTGAAGTCTAGGGCTCGGCAAAGACTATAGCCCCCTATATAAACTATTTAATGGGAGGGGTTGAGGTGGGCTTGTGCGGAATTTGCTGGTTCATAATTTTTGAGTTTGCGGGTGTTTATTTTAGTAGGGTTTTTGTGAAGGTTTGTATCTCTTCAAGGTTGTTTCGGGTGTCTTCTAGTGTTTTCTTGCCTTTCTCGGTTAGCTCGTAGATTCTGCTTCTTCTGTTGTATCTGCCTTTTATTAGTCCGTTTCTTTCCATTGCGTACAGTGTGGCGTACACTGTGCTTGTGCTTGTGGCGGCGCTGAATTTCTTCATGAAAACGGTGGTCAATTCGTATCCGTTCATGGCTTTGTATTCTAGCCTTGCAAGAATCGCCGTGTCTAAGAAGGCTTTCAGGATTTTCTCTCGGATATTATTGTTCAATATACCCTTCAAATCAAAGCCCTCTATTTTTTAGTTTTTTTAATGCAGGCTTGCTTGGGTGGTTAGTTTAGAGTTTGGAAATGGAGGTTCTGTGCCTTTTTCTTTGTTTTGGCTTATTCCTTGTGGCAAGAAGAACTTGAGGGATATAAAGTTATTGTATTAATGGTTCAACATGCATACACGTTATGTCCTAAAGTTTTTGGTGGGTTCGGATGTGGCCTCAAGCGATTTGTTCTTTTTTGCTTTTGAAATGCTTTCAAAACGCTTGCGAAATGGAATCTGAAGTGATAAGAAACGCTATATACGCTTAAACTCCATATGCGTAACTGCAGGAAAACAAACATCCTGCAAGAGAAAAGAAAAATGAAAAAACCAAATTCTGCAACAGTTACTTTGACGATTAGTGCTTTACTTCTGCTATCCCTGTTCCTGATACCGATACCGATTGCTGAAAGTAAACCTTTTCTTCCCACGATTGATGGAAATAATGTCTACGTTGAAAACGAAGATTGCCACATCTCCGCGACCCCTCACACGCTAACCGCGGACGGATATGTCTATTTGAACGTGACCAGCAAAACTTGCGAAGGAGAAGTAGATTTCTGCCTTGGCTTTGAGGGCAGTTTAGGCTACCCGTCAAGTTTGGAACTCTATGACCCGAGAGAAGAGACAACACAGCATGAGTTAGACCTAAACCCGTATTTTGATGATCCTGAGTGTCAAGTAGAATATAATTACACGAGCATTTCAGGGAAAACCGTTTATGATGGTTATGTGTGGGTCTACCGCAACAATAGCATCGTTAACGGAAATAATCAGACTTTGGATTCGAGTCTGGATCGAGTTTTGCTTCAACATTATGACGTTTGCGCTTTGGACGCTCAAGTGGTCTATTGGAACACAACGCAGACTCTGTACTGGAGGGAAATTGGAAATGACTTGGACTTTGAGAAAAGAAGCTTTGATTTTCAGGGTATGGATACGTGGTATCTCAGTGAGGCTGTTATTCAGAAGAACAGGGATTACTATTTGAGAATGTGGTTGACTGTTGTTCCGGCGTTCTCCAATGATGTTAATGAGTTTTTTGTGGCTTTTAAGCCCAGTGGAGAGACATTGGAACAGTCAGTGGCTAGTGGGCGTTTCTGTTATCTAGACCCTTGGTATAGCTCCAGTTGGTCATATCGGAAATCTCACGTCATTGAAAATGCTACAGGTGCTGGGACAAACTATCAGATTAGACTTCTTGTTTATTACGGTTCTGGCGGGGATTCTGGTGGGGTTGTGTATTTGGATGGGAAATGCCGTTCCGATTTTGGCGACATCAGGTTTACTGGTAATGATGGAACATTGCTTGATTATTGGAGGGAGAGCTACACAAGCTCTAATAGTGCGGTATTTTGGATTGAAATCAAAGACGATCTAAGCGATACTGACGCTATATTCTACATATATTATGGAAACGCTGGGGCTGGAACAACTTCTAATTTTGATGGCACATTTATTTTTGGGGATCCTTTTGACAGTGACACTTTGAGCACCAGTAGATGGCCTACGGCGTACAGAACTGGAAACCCAACATACTGGGTAGATTCGACGTATCACTTCATAGAGGTCTATAATATTGACGCCAACAACTGGTGGAACGGGAAAGGCTTTCGTTCCAAATCGATCTCGCTTCCAGACTCTTGGCGTATAGAGAGCGCCTATGGCATGTACGAGCCTTTTTGGTTCTTGCATTACTCTGAAATTAACAGCGAGATTTTTGGAGGCTTATTTAACGTTGAACACTCAAGTTTTAGTACATCTGACTACGGTGTTGCTTATTCAAGCTTGGCAGATAATTGGGCTGCTGATAAACACTGGTTTAATGATGCGGGCGTTGGTGGCAATCCGGATTACACCACTGGTGAACAGAGTTATCCCGGCGTTGGCTATGTTTTAAAAACCCTTGCGATGTGGAAACTAAATGGCTACATCTACGTTTCAGTGGATGGAACGACTAGAGTTACCGAGTATAACACTGAAAATGTGAATTACGTCCACCTTGGTCTTGCGCGGTATTCTACCTATGGCTTCGGGTTAGAGCGTTTCTACGCTTTCAAGATTAGGAAATTTGTTGCTGATGAGCCTGATCATGGAGCATGGGGACCAGAACAACAATGGAGTACGTGGCCAGATCTGGACTACGCTAGCATAATCTGGGGCACTGGATATTATCCAAGCCATGATCCCGATCTTGGTGGAGAGGACGAGTACTATCTATCTGAGGACGTTTGCGACTACATTTACGCCTTGTTTGAGACAACAGGAAGATATGATAACTGTAGCAACTTTTGGGGAGATGCCACACAACCATCAAGTGTTTATGATGCAGTTGAAGATACAGAGGATCACTACGACTATGCTACGGTTTTTTACAAGGGACATATTTATTCAGGTTGCGGCTGTGATGAACCGAGTTGTCCTTTTACGCATTACGGAATTTTCGATAACGAAACTGATGCTATCAAAGATTGGGAGATATATGATAAGCTGAATAGTGTTACCACAGGGTTTTTGTTCCTTTGGGCATGTGGCCATGCAGACCCTGTGCGCGAAGGCGGTTATGCTGGCGGTCACAGTTGGGGTATGATAGCCTCGTGGATGGGTACTACTGACTTAGTTTATGACGGATATACCTATACTACTGATACCAGTGATCGTTGTTTCATATCGTTTGTAAATGTGTCAATTAACTTCATTGAATCCACAGGATATGCTGATTGGCAATACGCTCATTTTGCGTATCTATTCTATTACTATGCTCTAAGCGGCGGCGTATTTACAATAAAAAACGCACTTGACTTGGCAGCATCTGATACACACAATGCAACTTCTTACGGAACATGCCAGCTTCATACTGGATATTGGTGTTGGGATGATGGTTCTGAAGATTACTATTGGTCTTATATGCGTGTATGGGGCGACACAGATCATGTTATTCCCAGTTAAAAAGGTGAAGTCGATATGAGTAGGTCGATCAAACAATTTTATCTCGTTGCGATTCTTGCGATAGTGCTAATGCTTTCTTTTGCTCAAGTGCCTATCGGATTCACAGCTGAAACATACAGTTCAGACGAAGTACTTGCATTTTTGAGAGACGTAGCCTCACTCGATATGAACAAATATGCTGTAACACTCGATGGCGAAATTTCGAATTATCCCCCTGCTCTTGGTGGTCTCGAACAAATAACTGGCAAATACACATTGGTATCCCAAGAAAGCAAGGTAGAGGTGCTCTACAAATTCATTAACAACACTCTAACTTACTGCCTTATGGACGTGATTGAAGGTTCACCTCAATACGCCCAACCCAAATTCACGACAATAAGCGACAATGCCGAAAACTTCCTTGAAAAATACGAGACATACATCGGTGATCCTGGTCTGGAAGCCTACAAAAACATGTTGAGTCAAATTGACACATCGAAAAATATTTCAAAAACTGTAGATAACGTGAAGCTTACGTCAACTAACTCACTTATTTCATCACTGGACTGGAGAAAGTCGTTCAACGGTGCAGACTATTCAGGAATAAGCATTAGTTTCTGGAACGGCTCTTTTTATGCTTTCAAAGATGACCGGAATTACTACGAGATAGGTGGAACTGAGGTGAATATTGATGAAGAGGAAGCCGTAAATCTTGCTTTAGCCTATGTAAAGACTTTCTCTTGGACTGTTGGCGATGCAGAAGTTACAGATTACAACATCGTGGAAGATAAAATAAGAGCACTATTGCTAACAAAAAGCAGAGAGCCGCTAAATCTGTATCCCTATTGGCTGATTACTTTACCTCTAGACGATATTTACCCCGGACTAGTGACTACAATTCAAGTCCAAATCTGGGCAGATACCTCAGAAATCATCAGGTGCGATGCAATACCCACTGGCGGAGAGATTCCATATGATAAATTTCTTGAAACGAAAACAGTTGAAAGCACACAATCGTCAATAGATACTGTGACAGCCACGGTGGCAGCCGCAAGTATAATCGCAATAGTTATTGCAATAGTAACAATCAAGAAAAAACGCAAATAACTACTCTCCCTTTTTATTTTTAAATGAGGATAAGATTGTGTCTGTTATTGGAACTTATTCTTGTCTTGAAGAAACTTTAAGTTCCTGTTTGAGTATATTTTCTATAATAAACCCTTAGGTAGTACCAATGAATAAAGCCATTCAATGTTTAGCAATTACACTTATTGTTTACTTTTCTTTATCGCCTTTTTTGATTCCAGAAACTAAGGCAGCGGAGGATTATTGGGAATCTATGTTTTCTATGCCTACTGCCAGAAATAGGTTAGGCGTTGCGGTAGTGGAAGGCCAGATTTATGCCATCGGAGGTTGTAACTCAACTAGCCGTTACTTGGGAACTAACGAAATGTACGACCCCGCCACAGATACTTGGACAACAAAGGCTTCGATGCCTACTCCGAGACGAGACTTCGCCATAGCCGTTCACAAAAACAAAATCTACTGCATAAGCGGTGAGAGCAGTTACGACCCAGAGGGTTTAGGCGGCATATACAGCGAGGTCAACGAGGTTTATGATCCAGCCACTGATACTTGGGAAACCAAGGCGTCTATTCCGACTCCACGGTTTGGGATGTGTGCAAACGTTGTTGATGGTAAGATTTACGTTATAGGCGGAGGTCATCATAGTGTTTATCCCCCTAATGTTTGTTCCGATAAAAACGAGGTTTACGACCCAGAAACCGACATGTGGAGCGAGAAAACGCCGTTGCCCACTGCTGTGCGTTTTGCTGCGTCTGCAACTGTGGATGGCAAAATCTACATTTTAGGTGGGCAAGCTGGGCTCTTTTTAGGTGGTTGGCATGACTTTAATCAGGTTTATGATGTTAAAAATGATGTGTGGTCTACGGCTGCGTCTGTTCCTGTCGGATTTGATGCCGCGTCTGCGGGTGCAACCACAGGTGTCTTTGCGCCAAAGAGAATCTATGTTTTCGGCGGTTTCACTGAATCTTCGTATACGCCGCGGAATCTGACTCAAGTATACGACCCAGAAAACAACGTCTGGAGCACTGGCGCCTCAATGCCTAACCCTCAAGCACGTTTTGATGTTGCGGTTGTAAACGACGAATTGTACGCAATCGGCAGTGCAAATGATAAATATACACCAGCTGGCCATGAAACTCCCTCTTCGCCTACTCCGTCGCCTTCACCCTCCCAAGAACCCACTTCAACGCCAGAACCTCAACCCGAACCTCTCCCCTTAACATGGATGGTAGTTTTTGCTGTGTCTGGTTCTGTTGTCGGCGTGGCTTTGCTCGTGTACTTCAAGAAACGCAAGCGTTAAAAGTTTTCATTCTTGTGCAAAGGCTAAATATAACTTGTCGGCTCTGGGCTACTTGTTATTTTCCGCCATGTTGCCTTCTGGTGGGGCATAAAGGTTTAAGTGTAAATCTTTTATACCCCCTGTCACATGCATTAAGCGAGGAAAAAGGACATGTTTAAGCTCAAAGTATCTGACGCTAAACTCTTGAGAGACATGGCTGCTGCCATCGCCATTCTAGTAGATGAAGCTACTTTCAAAATCGAACCTGAAGGGTTGAAGCTGCGCGCAATGGACCCTTCCCGCGTTGCCATGATCGATTTCGAATGGCCGAAAACAATCTTTGAAGAATACGTGTGTGAAGCGCCTTCAAAAATGTGCATAAACATAAGTGAATTGTTGAAGCTGCTCAAAAGAGCTGGCAAGGATGAGGCAGTAGAATTATCTCTCGACGATAAAACGGGGCGTCTCCAAATCAAAATAACCGGAAAGTACAGTCGTAACTTCAACATGCCCACGCTTGAAGCCTCAGAAGAAGAAGTTCCGACACCGAAAATAGCCTTCAATATAAAAGCTAAAACCACCACGCAAGGCCTGAGCCAGGCAATAGAAGATGCGCAACTCGTAAGTGACCACGTCCGAATAGAAGCGGATTCAGAGAAGCTGCTTCTAAACGCTTCGGGCGACTTGATGGGTGCAACAATAACGCTTCAAAAAGGAAGTGATGCGCTGCTGGACTTGGAAGCAAAAGAGAATTCGAAGGCTACTTTCAGCCTTAGCTACTTGTCTGAAATCATAAAGGCTGCGTCAGCCACATCTGACATTGCCACTCTTGAATTTTCAACTGATATGCCCGTGAGAATAGACTTTCAACAGACAAAAGAGGGAAAACTGACTTTCTTCCTCGCGCCAAGAATCGAAACCGAATAATGAGAATTTAGCATGCAAATGGAAACGGTGCGGTTCACCCAAAACGATTTGGCAAAATACCCTTTTCTGAAAGAAACCGCTGCGCATATGAAAAAGCTAAACTTGAAAATTGAAGAATTGGCAAATCCTGAGATGGAGCAAATTCTCAACCGTGCCGAAGAAAGGGTTAAAAGCGCAATTTTATCTGTTTCCGTTGGCAAAAAACGCGAAAACTATGTGGAAATCCCCTCTTTTCCTGTTGCAATAATGTTAGCGATAGCTACCAAGAACTCCTTCATCAAGAAACGGTACGCTCTAGCTGAGGCAAAACAAGCTTTCAGCGATATGCGATTCGAAACCCGTGAAAGAATTATGGCAATTGCACTGGACTTCGATTGGAATCTTGCGCCGAATCGAAGCTCTGAGATACCTTTTGAATTCGCGCTCAATTTCGCTGATTACTTAAGGAACACAGTGCATTTGCGGGACACGGAGTGGAAACTTGTAAATCGTATTTTGGTAAATGGAAAGGTTTACCTAAACCAGCATGATGTTGCGAGACTGTTGCAAGAAGAGGTTCAAAGCCGTATTGAAAGACGACTGGAAGCAACCGAACTTCCAAGCTTTCCAGAGAAAATAACGGAGATGGCGGAACGGTTAATAGACTTAGCCAAGGACCGCATCGGTCAAGAGGAAATGGAGGGCTTTCCTAAGGCTGTGTCGCAATCAGCTTTTCCACCATGTATCGTAGCCCTTCATGAAGCTGTGTCGAAGGGTCATCATCTTTCGCATGTGGGTCGATTCACCTTAACTTCTTTTCTCGTAAGCATTGGTATGCCCTCGGAAAAGGTGGCTGAGTTGTTCAAGAGTTTTTCAGATTATAACGAAAGGTTAACGCGCTATCAAATCGAGCACATCGCAGGAGAAAGAGGCTCCCGAACAAGGTACACTCCACCAAACTGCGCGACTTTGCAAACTCACGGCGTTTGTGTAAACAGCAATGATGGTTCATGCCGCGGGGCTCGCAACCCTTTAGTTTATTATAAACGTAAACTGAAGCGATAAGCAAAAAAGAGAGGCGGAAGCCACGATGATCTGGCTGATCTTCATTATGGCTGTGCTTTCTTTCGGCGGAATTTCCTTTAATCCTTTGCACGTTCTGGATGGCTGGCAAAGAGCGTTGGGGCTCTAATCGTTTCATTAATCTGGGATATCAGGCGGTTAATGGTTAAATTTGCGAATGTGAAATCATCTAAGCGATAAAGGCAGGGGGCGGAGCGAGGGTGACTGTGTCTTCCCGAGATTTCGTTTATGAAAAGTTTTCTGATTTTTACAGTGACCCTTCCACTGTTATTCCTTCTCCCTCTTTGCTTGGTCAAAGGGAACTCGGTTTTCTTCTCTTTAAAGAGCGAATTATGCTGCGGCACAAGGTTTTTGCGCGCATCAGTAATCTTAAGTTGTTTCTCGGCGAGGCGGTTCCTTCGGATGTTTATCGCTCTTGTGCTTATTACGAAAATCCTGCGGCTGAGATGGATAAGAAGGGCTGGCTTGGCGCTGATCTTGTCTTCGACATAGACGCTGACCACATTCCCACGTCGTGTAGTAAAATCCATGATGAATGGACCTGCGCCAACAGTGAGTGCGGTTTCAGCGGGAAAGGCATTACTCCTGAAACTTGCCCGATTTGTGGCGGCAGAAAGTTTGACACTAAAACTTGGCCTTGTGACCTCTGCTTGGAATCCGCCAAAAACGAAACCGCCAAGTTAATTGACATGTTGGAGAAGGATTTTGGTTTTTCCGCTAAAGAGATGAGTGTGTTTTTTTCTGGTCACCGTGGCTATCACGTTCACGTTGAGAACGAAGCCGTTAAGACGTTGGATGCTATGGCTCGTAAGGAAATAGTTGATTACGTTTTTGGGCTGGGTTTAACCATATCAGGTGGCACAGCAAAAGGCAAGTCCAGGCGTAGGGGTGCTTCTCGCGATTTTAGTTTGCATGATTTCGGTTGGAACAAGCGCCTGAAACTGGGGCTTCAAAATTTTCTTCTCACGGCTACGAAAGAAGACTTGGCAAACGCTGGGATTAAAGGAAAATCCGCTGCCGTATTAGGCAACAAAGAATTGATTCTGAAACGTTGTGTGGAAGAAGGGCGATGGGGCAGCGTTAAAGGCGTCGGGGTTGGAACGTGGAAAAAACTGGCTGAATACGTGAAGGATCTTGAGTCCGCGAAGATTGATACGGTTGTCACCACGGACACGCACCGCTTGATCAGGATGAACGGGACTTTGCACGGTAAAACGGGCTTGAAAAAAGTGGAGTTCCCGCTTAGCAACCTTAAGGATTTTGACCCGTTTAAGGAGGCAGTAGCTTTTAAAGAGGGCGCCGTGAAAGTGTTTGTCTCTGACGCACCAGAATTCAGGTTGAGTGGAAACGTGTTCGGTCCTTACAAGCGTAAAACGGTTGAGCTTCCAACAGCCGCGGCTATACTGCTTATCTGCAAGGGCAGAGCTGAGGTGGCGAGCTAGGCATGTATTATGAACTTTATGCTGCATGGCGGTTTGAACTCGAAAACACTGAGCTGGGAAGTTTGCCTTCTGACTTTTACGCTCGCGCCGCAGATTACCTGAGAAGAATTAAAGAAGAAAACAGAATGCTTGATAAGAAAACCGTGAAGGCAACGCTTCTTGAAAATGAGCTGGAACGCGTCAAGTGCATGCTTCACGAATTAGTTTGGGCGCGATACAAAAAACTTGTCGCGTCAGTCACTGAGAGCCAAAAAATACCTTCGGATTTGTTGGCGGTTGAAGAAGAGTCTATGTGCGCGGTTTTTCTCTCTTTCGCAGAATCGTATCAAAAGTTTGCGGAAAAGCTTCTGCTGGGCCAGGTTTTAAGTCAGGTTTCAAAAGTGGGAGCAAAGAAAGTTCGCAAAAGAGTTGCCTTACGGTTCATTAAAAATATTCCCGCCGTAATCGGCGCGGACATGAAAACTTACGGACCTTTCATGGTTGAAGATGTTGCGTCTGTGCCTGTGGAAAATGCTAAAATCTTGGTTAAACAGGGCTTGGCTGAAGTGGTTGAGGTTTCCTAAACTAAATCACACGGGTTTCAGGTAAGCTTTAACATCTTCTTTGTTTCCCTGAGACTTTTTGTTGCCTCTTTTCTCCGCGATTTTGCGCCAAAGACTTTGGCTGCTGAGAATTATCAAAGGATACAATACGATCCATACTATCGGATACAATGGACCATAATAGACATGGAATAGTCGCACCTGTTCTGAGTTTACGCCGTAATCCATGCCTATGGGGTAAAAAGCGGCTATTCTCAGGATGTTGATGAGGTAGGTGACTGCGGCGCCGACTGCGAAGTAGGCTGTCTTGGCTTTCCAGGAAATTGGCATTCTTTTCAGAAATAGTAGCGCTACGACGGTGAAGATAAGCAAACTCTCAATGCCTGCGCAGGGCCATGCTATGTCGAACGTGGCTGTTCGCAGAGGATTAGCTGGGTCGGTTGCGGTCAGGCGAGGCATGGTGCCTGCGGTGGCTAAGCTGGTTTGGTAGCCCATGGCGTTTAGCACAGTGGCGGCAAGCGTGGCTGTGGTGGGGACGAGCAGCTGGAACGGTGTAAATTGCCCGTAAGGGAAGACGTTGTCGATTGTGTACAGGGCGCCCACTATGGCGAGAAAGAAGGCGGGAACTGAAAAGTCCTTCAGCCCCTTTTTCCCAAACTGCAGGAAAATCATCAGGCAAAAGAACATCGCGAAAACAAGGTATTCTGTTGCGAGCGCCATTGAACCCCACCATGTGACGCCGCTTTGCCGAGACGCCTCAGCGATAGCCGTGTTTAATCCCAAATAGTTGAACAATACCACGTATACCGTAGGAAGCAAGAGTGCGGCAATTAATGCGAGCGTTTTAGTCGCCGTCGGCTTGCCTATCTTATTCGGTTGGATGATTTCCCAGCTGAGAATCAACTCTAACGCTATGAGCCATATGAAAAACAGCTGGAAGGTTCTGCCTTTCCACATCAACTCAAACGAGCCTGCGTCCAGCAAATACAGCCACAGAAGCGGCACAGCAAAAGCCAGCAACGGCAACAACTTCAACAGCGAATTTGAGTACCTCTTACGGAATGACAGAACACTTTGCATTCTACGCTACCAAGCCCAAATCGAATGTAATATACCGGTGAACACTCGGTCTAAAAAAGATACGCCTTCCCCCCAAGCCTCTTTTCATATTTGGATCCTAATAGAAATACTATGCAGAAACCTATAGGGGGTCTATCCGTATTGGCGTTTTTTTCCGTTAATAGCATGTTGAAAAACAGTGACGAACATATTTGGATTCGAATAGTGGTTCATTGCAGAAACCAGTAGAGGGGGTCTACCCGTAATGGCTGTTTCCGCAACCACATAAAAAGTCTCCAATCTATTTATAGTATATAAAAGGGGGCTATAGACTGCACCGAGCAATAGAGTCTCCAGACTATTCTCCTAGGATTCTTCTGAAGGCAGGGAACATTTCTGCCGCTCTTTCACGCATCAACAGCTCATAGTACTGGTAGATTATGCCCACCGAAAGCAGGATACCTGTTCCTGTGCCGAAAACGCCTAGGAAGTCCGCAAATCCAGCAATCAGCCCTACGATTATTCCTCCGAGAATCGTAACCACAGGAATATAACGCTTAAGAATCGCTTCGATAGGTCTTCCCGAACGCCGGTAACCTGGGATCTGCATGCCTGAATCCATAAGCTGCTTAGCCACTTTATCTGGTCCGAGACCGCCAACTTCAAGCCAAATAAGCGAGAAAACCGCACAGAAAGCTACAAGTATCGCCAAGTAAACCGCAGCTCTCACAGGCTCAGCCGCTACGCCAAGGACGTTATTGGGAGGAGTCACAAAGTAAGCAAGCCCTCCAACAGGCGTAACGCCTGATTCTGTTCTGTTGTAATCACCTAGAATCTGGAAGAGAATATTCGTTCCAGGTGCCGGTGCCCCCATCTGGCTCCAGAGAAGCTGCGTAAAGAAGTAGACGTTAGCGAAAAGCGCAGACGCGAAGATAACTGGAAGGTTAGACACGTACAAAAGCTTGATTGGATAACGACTGCGGAAACCTTTGTACCCCGCGTAAGTCATCGGAAGCTCAACTCGGACGCCTTCCAAGTAAATTATCACCAAAAACGTGCCAATGGTCGCTATGAAACCAACCAAAGACGGATACGCACCTACGCCAAGCACCCACTCCGTCACCGTTTGCCCGCCTCTAAAAAGCAGGTCAAGCGAACCCACGAACAAACCAGTTCCAGGATTAAACGTCTGCCAGAGAATAGTCTGTGCAACTCCAGCCATAATGAAGAGGCTGATGCCGCTGCCGAGACCCCAGCCTTTCTGAACAAGCTCATCCATCAGCATCACCATTATTCCGGCAGCTAAAAGCTGCGTAAATATAATTAGCGTTATCGGTCCTGGGAGAGAACCGTACATGCCGCTTATTATGTAAGCTGAAGCCTGAATTCCTGTGAGAAGTATAGAGAAGAATTTGCTTGCCACCGTGAACAAGCCTCTGTCTTGGGGATCAGACATGTCCGCTTGTATAATGGAAGAGCCAACTAACAGCTGCAGTATTAAGCCTGCAGTAACTATGGGACCTATGCCGAGTTCCATGAGGGTGCCGCGGTTTGAAGCGAAAATAACTCTTAAGGCGCCAAACTGTTCTTGTACAGCCGTCTCTATTCCGTAGAGAGGGATTTCAGTCATAACCAGGTAAACGATGAGGACGAGTGCGGTCCAGAAGATTTTTTCGTTGAAGCCGACTTTGCGTTCAGGAACTTTGATTTCAGGCAGAACTCTTGCGAGAGGTCTGAAGAGGCTTAGGAATCTTCCGGCCATTGACTAGTGTTACTCTCCGTTTTCCTGAGATGGAATTAAGACTTGTCCGCCAGCTTTCTTTATTTTTTCTGCTGCGGTTTTGGAGCAGGATGGCACTGTTACGGTTAATGTTTTTGTGATTTTGCCTGTGCCGAGGAGTTTGGTGTAGCCTAAGCTTGTTAGGTTTACGTGTGTTTTGCCCTGTTCTTTTTCAGTTGAGAGCTGGGCTATTTCGTCGAGCTTGGCGACGTTGATGACTTTTTCCTTGCGCTTGAGGCTTTGGGGTGAGGTGAAGCCGTGTTTGCCGAAGTAGTCTGGTTCGTATGTTGTAACGTAGCTCCAGAGGTGTTTGTGGCGTCCGACTTTTCGCTGTCCCTTTGAACCCGCATCTCTGTGTTGACCTATTCTGCCGTAGCCGTGTGTTCTGCTGCCGCGCATTTTTCTAACTTTTCTTTCTTTATGAGGCATTTTAATCAGCTTCTTTTTGTTTATTGTTTCTTTTTTTGAAGTTTGATTTCGAGCACGCCGTTTTTGAAGGTAGTGTGGACGGCGTTTGGAACAACTACTTTGGGCAGATTTAAACTTTTATAGTACCTGCGGTTTTTTGCTTTTGCCGACAGCGTTATTTTCTGGTCTTTCACATTTATTTTTAGGGTTTCCTTATTAAAGCCTGCGATTTCGGCGACTATGGTTATCCAGTTTTTTTCCTGGAAAATGTCAATGAGCGGTTTGGGTTCTTTCCATTTTCGTTTGGCGTAGTTTTGGGCGAATCTGTAACCTTGAGGATAAACGTTTCTTGCAGTGCGCACGGTTTCGATGCGCGGGGTTTTGGCGTGACTTTTAGCGTTAGCTCTATCTTGATCGCTCAGATCTAGCCATTTCAAGTGTTTTCTGCTTCTCCGCCACTTCGTGCTCAAGATTGCTTCTCCTAAATACAAAGGCATTTCCAACCTAACTATAAAATGTATCGCACAAAAAAGAAAAGAAAATGGGCTGAACTGAACGCTGATTCTATACGGATTAGCTTTAAGGTTTCTCGAGTTGCGGCTGTTATGCTCGGAACAGTCTATAGCCCCCTTATATAAAGCGACTTTAAATAGTTCTGAGCGAAGCACCGTGCACCCCCCGCGTTCCAAAAAGTGTTCAAATTTTGGATAAAAACATCTCGGGTTTGCTGGTGGTGGGCCGGACCGGATTCGGACCGGCGACCTTCTGCACGTCAAGCAGATGTCCTAACCAGGCTAGACGACCGGCCCACTTTGCTTTTGCAGTGACAAAGTTTCGGTGTTCGGGTTATTTATGGGTTTTGCGCACTGCACGCCGCAAGTCGGCGTTGCTGTCTTGTTTAGTTCGATTTGAGAATATATCGCAGCTCGCAGTTCAATACTTAAATCAGCACAGCACAATACAAGACAGTTCGAGACGGGAGAAAGGAGGAGGCAGACATACTAAGAATCAGGGCTGTTCCTAGCCTGTCGCTTATTCTGATGGGCTCAATGGATTGGTTAACAACAATCGTCGGAATAGTTTACTTTGGAGCCGTGGAGGGCAACCCGTTCCTCGCGGACATAACCCAAACAAGCCTGCCCGTTTTTACGGTCATAAAGCTCTCCACGACCATAATGGTGGGCTTACTGTTCTATAAGGCAGAGAAAACATTGCTAAGAACACCCGACAAGAGCGCCAGATCATTCAAATGCGCCCGCATAATACTCCGAGCTGCATACGTTATAGCCACAGCGATCCTTCTGTTTGCAGTCCTGAACAACCTAATCGTCGTTGTCAACGCCATCTAACGCGTAAAAAGCCAAACCCTTTAAATTTTCGCCAGCGCATTTCTGCTTCACACAAAATGACAGTTGGAACACGCATTGCAAGCCAACTTTAAACCGCTAATCGTTTGGCTCATTCTCAACGGACAAGCGGAAAAAGCCCTCGATTTACTCGCAAAAAACTACAAGTTAAGCACGCCAAAACTGAAAGTAGGCTTGCCTAAAGGTCGCAAAGCGAAGGCTTTTGGCTGTTACACACCTAAAGACGCGACGATATCAGTGCTCAACAGCGACATAATCGGAAACCCCTTCGTTATACTGCACGAATTCTACCATCACTTGCGCACGTCGATAGACAAAAAGCACAAGGGCACGGAAAAAAACGCTGACAAATTCGCTAGGGAATTCATTGAAGCCTATAAATCATTAAGTGCCCCACAAAGCTGACAGACGCATCCGCCTGCTCACTCTTCAGTTACCTGCAACTGCAGCTTTTCTCCTTTCGAGTTGTAAACCGCAATGTTATGTGTACTTGCGAAGGGGAAGCCCACTATCATGAGTATTCGCCCGAAGAAATGGTTAATATCCACATCTGAAGGCGTCAAGTTTCCCGAAGGATGAGAATGCACGGTTCCGACGACGGAAAAATCCATGGGCAACATGTGAAACGGAAGATTGGCAAAGCCGTACCCGTAAACGGCCAAGGGAGGAACAACAAGGTCCGACACGCAAATCTCGTCCTTGCTTTTTTTGCCGCGGAGAAGCAGAATGGTTTCCTTCGGATAAAGCCGCTTCGCGCCCTCAAAAACAGCGTCCAACAACTTTTGGCTAACGTGCACGATTAAGTTTCCCATGAGAACGCACATTAGCTTAGCGCTTAATTACCTTTACTTAACGAAAGAGTCATACAAAAACAGAAAACAGAAATAAACAGGAAACCCAATTAAACAGAAGAGCCGGGATGGCAGAGTGGATAACGCGCGGGCCTTGAGAGCCCGTGGACCTTCTGGTCCGCATGGGTTCGAATCCCATTCCCGGCGCCAAAATTTTTGGCTCGTTTTCCGAAATTGAGCAAACGCTTATCTCCGTAACACGTGTCGATTCAAATCTGGTCCGCCCCCGCCGAAATAATGCTCATTTCCCGTAGTTTCTAGCATTCCGCCATTGGAAAGCGGGTTCTAAGCACAAATGTTATATTTACCCTATGATAGAAAGTCTTTCCCGAGGGGGAAAAATGAAGACAAAAGTCTTAGCAATCTGCCTTCTTATACTTTTAACAATTGTATCCTTTGGATCTATTGCGACTACTCAAGGTGCTCCTGGCGAGGGTGATTGGATCACCAGCTACAGGGTAGTAGACCCGACGACACAACAGCTCATGGTGGAAGTAGATTTTGACACACAACCCGTAACCAACAGATCACTATCTCCGATCTTTGCAGGTTCAGAGTTGGCAATAACATTCACGGTCAGTGTAGCCGCCACTGCACCTACTACCGTCTTAAGACTGAAAACTGCAATGATGCCTTCGTCTACTGAAGACGTATACTGGAAACTTGTTTCCCAAGAATACGAGCTTACAGCCTACAACCCTGCTTCACAAGAAGTAGCCTTCTTCCAAACTAAGGGCGAACTAACCCTGACACTGTACGGCAGGGTTCCAATAACGGTCGCGAGAGACATACCAGTGCAGTACCTTGTAATTACGCTGTACGGTCCAGCCGGCGAAACTTTAGATAACATTAAAGTGAAAGTGGTCACCGCCGAAATGAACGAATACCAAACTATTCTGTTGCAAAAAGAAGAAAAACTCCAGTCTCTTAAGGACAGTGGGGTAGCCCCAGGATACATTCAACTCTACGAAAATGTTCTCAACGAATCCAGGGTTCAGGCAAGCCTAGGGAACGTTGAAAGTGCTATTGGTATGTTGAATACGTTATCAGTTTCCAACGAGCCTGCTTCATCTGCAGTGGAAGGTCTGTTTTTGCCTGTGGTGGGCGTTCTAGTGGCTGTGGCAGTAGTGTTTGGATTCATGTTTATGCGGGGAAGAGGAAAAATGCAATATGTTCTGATGGTTCTCGAAGACCAGATAAGGGACTTGGAAGGGTTGACGCTGAGGGCGTCGAGGGTTGATAGAACTATTTCAACAAGCTTGGAAAGCGTTAAAGACAGGCTTAAAAGTGTAATTGGGATGTGAGAAGCTACGAAAATATTTCAAAACAGCGTGCAGTTGATAGGGCTCGGCTCGGCAGGAACTAACATAGTGGAAGCTTTCTTGAAAAACGAAAGAACAATGGAACTGTTAAAAGGAGATATTACACGACTTTCCCTTTTGGCCATTGACATAGCTGATCCTGAAATCAGAGCCCTGCAAGAAAGCTATGACAAATTTTCGGAGTCAATGGTTAAGGCCGGCATACCCGCCGAAAGGCTTCGACTAATTGCTCAAGCAGTAAAGTTTCCAACTGCCGAAGCAATGTTTGACTTCATTAACCAAAAATACAATGAATATCTAGTTAAGGAAGGCGCCAAACTTGACTTTCACCCATGGCTTGACTCAACAATGGCTATACCTCCAATGGCAGGAGGCGCGGGTAGACGAAGAGCCCTAGCCAAAGCAATTTACGCGCTCAACTACTATCAACTTGGCATAATCAGAAATTTCATAAACTCATTCAAAGAACAAGCACTCTCATCAATAATCACCCCGACCGTAATCGTAATATATGGCTTAGGCGGGGGTACTGGAAGTGGCGTATTCTTAGAGTTCACTCGACATCTGCGAAAGGTCCTAGGCTCAGGTATACCAATCATAGCTTTTGTGATAGCTCCATGTAGCGGAGACGATCCACCTGCAAAGGGATGCTCAGCCTTCACGGCTATGAACGAACTGTCTCTAGCCTTGAACAAGGAATATAATGAGTATGTAACCAGTAACTATGGTGAATTCTACCGTAATCCTTTGAATGCACTCGTCTGGTTGCCGCTGCTGCCCGCATACAACAAGGTAGGCAACATCGTTGCTGCCCGAAGAGAAATGGATGAAATGATCGTAGAAATGCTCTATGTTCTAATGGACTTCGATTTAGCTGACCTATTAGGTGGAATAGGGACAGAAGTTGGGCTCACAGATAACTACGTCCACACTCTTGGCATGGTAAAAGTAGTATACCCTATGGACAAGTACATTTCAGCCTTCAAAATAGACTACGAAAAGAAACAACTACTGTATGCGCTTAGAAAGGAAAAACTTGACATCTTAGAGAGGATCAAAAAAATAATTGAAGGCAATGAGGAAGAAACGCGGAAACTCTACAAAAACTACCTCATAAAGAGCGGCACTTACGACGAAGAGAAGTTTGAAGAGAAAATCAAGGGAATCATTTATGGCAATCCAAGGCTTGAAGAAAACTTGGCGTTACATGTTAAGGGTATAGAACTCCAAGCGACGAATTGGATAGAGGAGCTTATGGGGTACTTAACAACCATCAAAATGATGGGCAAGATCGGACCAATAGAGGACGCTATAATAGATTTAACGCTTCACAAGAAGGGATCCAGAAGAAGAGACAACTTGGAAAGTTTACTCACTAACTTCGCGAAAACATACCTCGATTTCCCCGAAAGCAAAGCTTCTATCTTTGAGCGTCTAGAGCAGCTAATTCCTAGCTCGCAAGTCTTCACAGTAAGGCAGAAAAAAATTCTGGAGGATTTCATGAATCTTTCAGAAGTTGCAGACAAATCTCTTAAAATCCTCAGGTATTACGATGAAACAAGGTATTTTGCTGAAGCCTTAATCAGATACTACGAAGTTCTTCCCGACTCCAAGGCTGAATTGGAAGAACTGCGGAGCATTCAATCTGAATTGGCAACTCTCTACCTCTTAGTGCAGTTAATGCTTAGAACGCCACTTGATGAAGCAAAGATTATCGACGAATACCTTACTTACCTAAACGAAATCATAGAAAGATACCTCAACAAAAAAGGCGTTGTCGACTGTGAACTGCTGAGAATCGAAGAGATGATCAAGCGGAAGGAGTTCGATAGATCCAAGCAGCAACGCGAGATTAAAAAGATTCTCAGCACGAAAAAGTACGCTAGAGAACAGTTGACTAATATCGAAAGGGACATCAAAAGAATTCAGGAAGAGCACGCCTTCGTCTGTTACGATCTTGAAAAAGTGGAAAGCATAATCCAATTGTATGATCAGCTAGCCAAAAAAATTGAAGTTACTTCAGACTATCGCAAGAGATTGAACAAAATCGTGGATTTGCACAGGGAATACGAACAGAAGAAGACTGAAATAACCCAGCCGAAAAGTTTCTATGAAAAATCCGCTGAAATCACTGAAACAGAGAGAATAAAAATAATCTTCAAAATACTAACTGAACAAGAAGAGACACTCACTGAAAATAAAATAATCAAAGACATACTGGACATGCAACATTATAAGGATTACATAAAAAGCCTAATACGAGTTTTCAAAACACCGAGCGTAATGGGATTCAAACCAACGTACAAATCGGATTACATCTGGGTAACTGTAGAAGCCCCTCCGAAGCTGTGGAGCGAAGACCTATCGCAAGAGCTGTACACCGCATTAGCAGCGTACGTCACCAGCGAAGTATCAAGAACAATAACCGTTCGAGTGATTGAGTCTCGAGAACCATGGGTAACACGGATTCTAGTTGTGGGAGGCAGAGCAAAACCAGAACATCTTGAGGCATATGATGAGATGCAACTGCTATACAGCAAATCAAATGACTTCGAGAGGCACCTTTCCCGTTCCTACCTCCTCGAGCACGGAGTATCAGCAACGGAACTCGTTAATAAGATAAAAAATGGTTACCAGGCGCCGAAAAAAGAAGCCAGCAGTAAAGCGTAGCCTCACTCTACTCCTAAACTCTTTACGATAGCTCTCCATTCATCCTCTTTCATTGAACCCTTTTTTACTACGAAGCTTTTTATTGCTTTCACTTTTTTCTCCATCGCCGCGAACATTTCAGTCGCGTCGAAGCCTCCGACAAACATGACCAAGTCTATTCGGTCATTTACATCCTCTACGTATATGGGTTCACTTACGAAGACAGTTTGGAGACTAGCTTTTCCTTTAAACCAGTTGGCTATTTCTAACTCAATCTTTCCCCTTGAAAGTTTCTCCTTGAGTTGAAGAGGCAAACGGAGAAGAACATAAACCACTGAGGCGCTTGCCAAGTCAATTTTCAGCAGAGGTCTGGATAATGCAGAGCTAAGTATGTTTTTGATGGAGCCGTACATGCTGAAGCTTGCTCCTGTGGCGGACAGAACCGTGTACATTCTAACGTCAAAAGCCCTGGACAGCTCGGAGAGTTCCTGAACAAACGTTTCCTTAGCCGCCACCATCTCCAGTAGGTAATTGAAGAAAACGTTGCCCTTTAATACCGAGCCTCTTCTGTCAACTCCTACGTAATTTTCAAGTTGATCTCTGTCCAAAAGCAACAGAGATGCAAAACCTTTTGATACGCACATTCCAATGGACGAAAAGGCGTTGAAATGCACGTCGGAAACCTGCATTTGAGAAGGTAAAACACCGAAGGCTACAGTGTTTTTGTTCCACTCTTTGAATTGCGAGATCAAGGCAGGCAATAAACCGCTGCCAACACCATCCCATAAAGATGACACTATTACCGCTCCACGCAAGTTGTCGATAGGCTTGTCTTTTAAACGCGAAATAATCGCACTATCGTTCGCAATGGCGGGCAAAACCTGAAACCAAAAATGCGTGTCAATTTTAAGGTCCAGACCCAAAATACTGGCTGGGTCAAGACTAGATTGGCTCCATTCCGCAATATCTGCACTGAACTTGTCAATAAATATGGGGCGAGGCTCATCTTTCTTCTCTGCCAAAGACCCCTTCAAAAGAATCTTTATTGGATATTCTCCTATGCAGATTATAGCTGGCTCATGAAAAGTTGGCTCTTCTTTTTCAATTGGCTCCTCTGCTTTTTCGTCAGGATTGCGACGAGGTTTGCGTTTGCTCTTGCCCTCTTTAGCCATTTCGAGTTTTCACGGTAAACCTTAAGAATAGTTTGAGAAGATAAGGTTTTAGGTTAGTCGTTTACAGTCGGGGGAGCTGCACAGAGTGGGAATTTGGGAATGGCTTAAAGGCAATCCAAAAAAGAAATATAGCGAACAGTTTCCTGAATCCGAAGAATCAAGCGAAGCGCCGACTCAAGAGCCAGAAGAACAAACTTCTGCACCCGGAGCTGAAGAGTTAGATGAAAAAACTTCCGAGCCTTTAGCTGATGAATCTGTCGAACCGACTCCCGATTCTGCAACTGAAACACCAGAAGAACAAACCCCTGCCCCTGTATCTGAAGATACGAAAGAGTTAACTCCAGAAGCTCCAGTGGACGAGATAGCTGAACCAACTCCAGAGGCTGTATCTGAAGCGCAAGAATCGCCAACTTCAGAACCTGCAGCTGATAAGACAGAAAAGTTGGGTCCAGAACCTCTCTTGGAAAAGCCAGAAGAACCGCCTGCTGAGCCTTTACCTGAAGAGCCAAGAGAATTAGCTCCAGAACCCTCCGCTCAAGAGGCAGAAAAAACGCTCCCAAAGCGGCGCAAGTTGGGGTTTGGAAGCCCGTTTAAAAAACGAAAAGAAAAGCAGGAAAAGAAAGAGAAGAAAGAGAAGAAAGAGAAAGAAGTCGTTCCTGAACCAGAGTTCTTTAAATTCCTGATTTTGCCGATTACGCTCGCTAGCATGCTTTTAGGATTATCTATAATGCCGCTTTTTCCGCAACCGTTGCCGGCGATATTGGCTTTTCTGATAGCTTTTCTCACATACAAGAAACCAATATTAGGGATGCCTATAGGCGGCTTGACTATCGGGCTAGGCTTGATGTATAACCTGTCCCAAATGAATTTCATATCGATGTTAGGTGAGCCTTTAGCCCGCGGAGCCTTTGTTTTTGTTTTCCTCTTTCTATTCACTGCCCTTCCGATAATTTTCCGCAGCCGCAAAGCCGTCCTTTCCATTAACATGGGCATAATCGCAGCGATTTCGCTTTTCTTAGGTCAAACCTACTTTCTTGCTATACCCTTAATCTTCACTGCTATAGTCTTCTTCAAAAAAGTCTCGTTTCTGTCTGTCATATACTACGCGTTAATTTCAGTGCCCCTTCAAATAATGCAATACTTGAACTTGGTTTTACCCATAGAAAGGTGGGATTGGTGGATTGTACCCGGCACCAGCCCCCCAATTTATGTTCCTCTGACGGAGATTTTCACGAACGTTCAAGAATCAATGCTGCAATTCAGGTTATATGATACATCCAAAGTTGTGTACGCCATAATAGACCAAATTACTTTAGATCCTCCCGTTATGACACACACAGTACGGGAGATGATATCCCACTATTTTGATTCTTTGCCCGGCATAGTTATGTTTCTGTTCATGGTAATCGGCATAGTTTCAGCCTTTGTCTTCTTGGCGCGCATGTTCTTCGCAAAGAGCAACATCTCACATGCCGAGCGGCTTCTCCCTATGATGTCGGCAACCGTTGGAGTAGCATTATTCTTCATCTTGGCAAGCAGTCTCCAAGGCGCGTTAGCGTTCAGGGTTGATGTTAACGGTGCACAGATGGCGCTCGCCACTTTTGCAACCCTTCTCCTCACACTGCCAACGTTTCTGATGGATTATACTCCTAAAGAAAGAGCATCAGTCGATATGATACGGGAAAAAGCCAAAGAGCTACAGACAAAGCTACAATTATCTGAAGATGAACTGGCAGAAGTCAAGAGCAGCCTCCCAATTTCTTGCGGTCCTTTTGAAGTTAAATTGATGATGATTAGCGACATGCTTAACGATATTCTCAGCAAGACCTCAACGAGGCTAGAGGACGCGACAGAAATAGACAAAATCTTCAGTGACTTGGACAGCTTGAGCAGTGATATTGACAATTTAATGTTCGAGCTGGATGTTGCAGTTGGAGAGTATCAGATATTCGTTAACTGCGAATACTCAAAATGGCATGGAATGTTCAAGGATATAGGGTTAGAACCCCAAGTCACTTTGAAAACAGCTTTTGAAAAAGCAGCGCCTCTGAACATGAGAATAGATCAAGTTAAAGAAGTACTTGAAGCTGGGCGGGTTCTCGCCAACGAAATCATTAAAGTCGCCGAACAAGCTTATGACGTAATAAGGTCTTTTTACGACCCTAGTCTTCCCGAAGAAAACCAGTCAATAGCATTTGCTAAGAAGAAACTTGAAAAAGCGACTCCTTGGCTAGCTTTAGATGCTCTTTTCAGCGCGCTCACCAACTGGAGCAAGCAATACAAAGTTCAAATTTCCAAGTCGGTAGATTACCTTCAGCGCTCATTAGCTACGATTGCTGATTTACGCACTCAAAACGGAAGATTACAGCAGGTTTTAGGTGATGATTTTCCAAAAATGATGGAAAACGTGCAGAAGGCTGAGAACATAAAACTTGACATCGAAAAAAGGGCACTTCACGTCATTAACGTTATTGCAATAAAAGATGTGTTTCAATCCTCGTTGAGTATTGCCCGAGATGTACTTTCGATTCTTTATGAAAAATTGAAGAGTAAGGAGAAAGCAGTCGAGCTTCTATCGCCCTCAGAGGATTTCTTATGGGAGAAAAACGATGCGTTAATCAAACGAATGGATTCTGCGATGAAAGTAACATCAGAATCATCAGATGTTAAGCTTAGCGAAGTGCTGGAAAGCCTTCCCAAATTCCTATCGTACGTAGACGAGTGTGTAGAAACTATAACAGTGTACAGCGACATGGAAGAGCTTCTGCTAAACTACCCCATAGCAGAAATTGCTGTTGAAGACCTATTCCGAGAAAAGAAAAGCGTCTCAGCCAAAGACCTCCCGTTTGAACCAAAGTACGCGGAAGAGTACCTCAAGCTGTTTTACAGCCAAAAATTCCGCGAGTTTTCTCTTGACAGAGCAAACATGTTGCTCACGAAGAAAACGTGAAAACGGTTTTCGAAGTTCTAACAGCTTCTTTTCTTCAGCGTTAGGGGATGAACGGTAGCTGGTTTATCACGGGGTCGATGAGGTTAAAGACTATTTGCGGGTATAAGCCTAGGATTATTATGGCGGCTGCGAGGATGAAAATGGGGATAAGCATTCTTTTAGGCTCCTTTATCACGGTTTCGTCCTTAGGCTTCTTAGCGTACATGTAATTCACTAATCTAAACAGGTAAGCGGTTTGAAGAACGCTTGTTAGAACACCTATTACTGCCAGCCAGCTCATGTTAGCTTGTATCGCGGCGGTGAAAACCAAGTATTTAGCCATGAAGCCGCCAAAAGGCGGAACTCCAGCAAAAGAGAGCCCCGCTATCACCAAAGCTAAACTTACAAAAGGCATCTTTTTGCCCAGTCCAGAAAAGTCTTCTAACGTTTTGAAGCCATAGCGGCTAGTTATGCCCACTACCATGAAAGAAAGCGCTGTGGTAATTCCGCCGATTAGGAAGAAGTAAAGGTTGCCTGTTAGCCCTAGAGCGGTTACGCTGGTTATGCCTACCAAGTTGTAGCCGACATCTGCCACACAAATGTTCGCTATCAAGCGTTTCACGTTATCCTGAATTAACGCGAACAGGTTGCCCACGATCATGGTTAACGCGGCCATTACAGCCAGCATAAACGTCCAGTTCAGCACGCCGGGCGGGGTTAGGATGAACACGAGGACTCGTATCAGGACATAGTAGCTTCCTTGGTCTATTAAAGCGGAAAGAAATGCTGCTGAGGAAGAGGGGGCTGCGGCGTAGGCGTCGGGTAGCCAGAAGTGGAAGGGCACAATTGCCGCCTCAATCGCGTAGCCCGAGGCTATTAGTATGAAAGCTATTATGAGCAGCTCCTTGTCCGCTAAAACCATCAACGCTTCTCTTACAGCCCAGAAGTTCAAGCTGCCTGTTAAACCGTAAACTATCGAGAGCCCGAAGACGATGAAAGCTGAAGCAATGATTATCATGACCAAGTATTTCAGGGTGGAATTCAGGGACACAGGGTCTTTCTTGTAAATCATCAGGAAACTGGAGCCTGCTGCCGCGGCTTCCCAAAAAATGAAAAGCGTCAGGAGGTCGCCGGAAAACACGGCGCCCATCAAGGCTGCAGTGAGCACCAGCATAATCGCGAAGTATCTTTCTGAAGGTCTCTTGCTTGAGTCCACGTAGAAAACGCTGTAGACCACTACAACCGCGCTGACAGCGACGAACATTATCGCCATGTAAACTGAAATACCGTCTATCATGAAACCGCTGGAAAACTCGGCTAATGGTGTGTCCGATAACGCAATGTTGAGAAACGGCAACGGAGATTCTAGACTGTAATATTGCAATGCTAGGTTAGCTACTGCGGCGCCTGAGACTAAGAAGGCTGCTGAGAACCAAGCCAAAGCCAAGGCGGTTAGGTGCTGGGTTTTGCGGATTACCTTGAAAACTGGAATAGTTAAAATCGCGAAAGTAACCAAACTAATTATTGGTAAAACAACATCTAAGATATCAACCATTAGCAAGTCATGCCTCAAA
>JAFGNM010000099.1 GCA_016927015.1 Candidatus Bathyarchaeota archaeon
CTTCATGGACGCCTTAGGAAAACTGTACCTTAACGAATACTGGGCAAACCAAACAAGCTACTTGGCAGAAGCCGACGGCGTATCAGCTACGGCAAGAGCACCAAACCAGTTCAACCAGTTCCTCATCAAAACTACTTACGACATGGATAACCCGCGAATCCAACAAATCGCGCAAGCCATCGAAGACTTCACCAACACAAACGACGAAGGCTACCGAAACATAGCTGACGATAACTTCTACGTTGCAAGCACCACAGTGCTTTACTCAAAAATCGAGCAGTCGCTAGAAATGATTCAACGCGTGGTCTCGTTCCTGCAGATATACGTCACATTCGGCCTCGTTATAGGCGCAGTGGGCATGGCAGTAATCTCGGTTCGCAACGTCTCGGAGAGAAAACGGGAAATCGGCATGATGAGGGCAATCGGCTTCCCAAGAAGCCAAGTGATGCTTTCAGTGCTGCTGGAACTGGTGGTGCTGGGCATAATCGGCTTAGCTATCGGAGTCGCCAACGGCGTCGTCATCAGCGTTGGATTTGCAAACATGCAAGGCTCCACGCTGGTAATTCCATGGAATGACCTCGGCGTGTACTTGGGTTTCATCACGTTGATTGCCTTAGCGGCGGGAGCCATTCCAGGATGGTTTGCGTCGAGAATTCCGCCGGCAGAAGCTTTGAGGTATGTAGGATAAGGAAGAAAAAATGACGGTGATAACAGATATGCAAAAAGAATATTCAATAATTGAAGATAGAGAGCCAATTTTGGTAATCTCTGGTTTACATAAACGTTACAGTGAAGGAAAATCAAACGAGGTTCACGCCATCCGAGGGGTAGACCTCACAGTCCAAAAAGGCGACATGATGGCGATTATGGGACCGTCGGGATGCGGAAAAACAACTCTCCTGAACATGATAGGGCACTTGGATCGCCGCTCGGAAGGAAAAGTCGTAATAGACAAAATAGACACCGGTAAACTTTCAGACGGGCAAATGACTGCTTTCCGCAGAGACAAAATCGGCTTCATATTCCAACTGTTCAACCTCTTTCCATTCTTGTCCGCTGTAGAAAACGTGGAAACTCCGCTGCTGCTGCAAGGCATGAAAGCAGGAGTAGCCCGCGAACAAGCAAAAATGATTCTGAGAGAACTAGGCATGGGCGATAGACTGTACCATTTGCCTTCGGAGCTTTCAGGAGGTCAACAGCAGCGAGTGGCTGTTGCTCGCGCCCTCATCACAGAGCCCGCAATCATCCTCGGCGATGAACCTACAGGCGATTTGGACTCTACAACAAGCGCTGACGTCATGAACCTGTTCCGCCGAATCAACAAAATCAACCAGCAAACCCTTGTCTTAGTCACTCACAACCGATGGATTGCAGAGCAATGCGACTACATTGTCCACATGACGGATGGAAAAATCTCCCGCGTTGAACAGGGACCCTTCACAACAGAGGAGGAAGCGCAATGAAGGTTTACGCAGCTGGATTAATAGACAAGTCTTTGCGGGCAATTAATGCGAAGTTACAAAAGAAGCTGGTTGCGGATTGCCGAAAGACTCTGCATGTACCCAGCAAAGCCATGTCCAGCCAAGAATTAAATTCGTTCATAGTTTTGTCTGGAGAAAAAAGCGGCGTCTTAGACCAGAAAGTTGTTGAAGAAATTGAAACTGGGCGCCTTTACGCCCGTTTCAGAAAGTACTACGCAGACAACAAATCCAGACTGCAGCAACAGCTTAAAAATGACCCGGAACTGCGGGAAACCTCAAACATTGTCAAGGACTTCATTAAAGAGGTCAATCCGAATCTCGTAAAGCATTTTGACTCCCAACTAAAGAAGATAATCAAAGAGTTTCCCATCAGCTACCGCAAAATTCAGCTGAAAAGTTACGTGACGCTATGGGATTTTGTGGAGAGCCAGCAATACCGGTTTTTCCTGTCAGGATTAGATTCAGCCGTCTTCACAGGGTCAGCCACCAAAAACAAGGTAAACGTAGGCGAATTGGTTGACAAGCTGCTTATTGCAAACTTTTTTGCCATCTTTTTGAAGCCGACAATCACTCGCCTAAAAGAGTTGGACGGTGTACTTGAAAGACTGAAACTGGGTGTTGAAGGGACACATTATAAAACAGCTAATCCGAAGCTGCAGAAGAAGCTGGAACTGCTTTTCAGGATTTTAGCAGCCAAACTCAGCGCTTTACAGGACATAGATAATTTGATTTCGAGGATTTTTGAGTTATTCCAAGTTCCAAGCGTTGCGCTCACGCCGCACAACTTCAAGAACGGTTCTGTAGAATTGAACAAAGCTCTTGCAGAGATGGCTTCAGAAATCAAGTATGGGGAAACATTGCTTCTTGAAGTCTCCGACAAACTTCAGGAGTGTCAAATTCACCTGCGCGACTATTTAGATGCGCACAAAAACGGAGTCAAGACCCTAGAGTCGGTTAACGCCTTCAAAAACGCGCTGTTACCCATGGCGGAGCTAAGCACTGACTTGTTTGTTGAAGCTGAACTGTTGAAGATGTGGTCAGACTTTTTCGGCGCTGATATTCCCTATTTCGGGTTTAACAAGCAACTTTTCAACACGCGAAACGTTGAGGTAACTGACGCTGCAGACGATAACATCATTACGGTGCGGGGGTTATCTAAAAACTACAATCTTGGGCGCACGACGGTGTACGCGCTCAGGGGCGTGAACCTTGACGTGAAAGAGGGCGAGTTCGTGGCGATTGTGGGTAACTCAGGGGCGGGAAAAACAACGTTGCTGAATTGTATGGCAGGTCTTGACAGCCCAGACTACGGCGTAGTGCTGTTTCGCGGAGAAAACCTCCACAAAATGGATGACTCCGCAAAATCGAAAGCCCGCTTGTTAGAGATGGGTTTCATTTTCCAAAGTTACGCTTTGCTGCCTCACTTCAACACCCGTGAGAACATAGCTTTGCCCGCGGATTTAGCTGGCTTAAGCAAGGAATTGAAAGACCGCATAGAAAGCCTCCTTGCAGGTGTTGGGCTCAGTAATCAAGCTAAACAGTATCCTGCCACGTTAAGCGGCGGACAGATGCAGCGCGTAGCCATTGCCCGCGCGTTAACCAACAGCCCCGCAGTGATATTCGCTGATGAGCCTACAGGCGATTTGGACTCTGGAACGGGCAAACAGGTTATGGATTTGCTTAAAAAATTCCATGAAGAAACAAAAACTACAATCATCGTCATCACCCACGAGCAAGACGTCGCTGATTACGCGGAAAGGCAAATTGTGATAGAGGACGGCGTAATCGCCCAGACCCCACTGACTGGATAAAAAGACAAAAATAGAAGCCGACATAGAATTATCCGAAGACTTCAAAACAACCACTGCAGTCCATAAAACGCGTGCGGGGTTCCCCAAGCCTGGTATGGGGCAGGCCTGCTAAGTCTGTGGTCGAAAGGCCGCGTGGGTTCAAATCCCAC
>JAFGNM010000100.1 GCA_016927015.1 Candidatus Bathyarchaeota archaeon
CCATTCTATCGTTAGCCCTAGTCTTTCTGCACATTCGTTTGCTATGTCAACTTCGAAACCTACGATTTCGCCAGTATCATCCAGCATTTGGTAAGGTGGCCATGTTGGGTCTGTGCCGACACTGATAACTCCAGTATCCTGAATGTGCGCCCAGACGGTATCTGTTGAGGAAGCGTTCTGCGGTAGAATGAAGGGACCTGCCATTAAGCCTACAACAAAGCCTACAACGAGCATTATAACAACTAAACCTATTGTTACGATTTTTGCCATCTTTTTCTCTCCCCAGCCCTCATATTTCAAAGGTTTATCTATTTAAGTTTAAGCGTATTTCTCAATCTTCAGGTTTTTTGAGTCATTTGTTTATCCCTAACTGAGACAAGCGCTATAGCTATGATTATGAAGAAAGCTCCGATGGTGGAGAACACGGTAATAGGCTCTTTCAGCACAGCCACGGAGGCAACAACCGCCACCACTATTTCAGACAACAGCAGCACCGAAGAGGTGAATGCTGAAAGATGCTTGAGGCCCTCTAGCCAAAGGTAGTAAGGTATAACCCAGCATACAATAGCCGTGTAAGCAATTGCTGCCCACGCCATGCCCGACAAATCAAAGAGTCGAGTTCCTGCAAAAACTGTGAAGGGCGCTATTGAAAGCATGGTTAACACAAGCACCCCAGTCATAGATTGAAACACCTCCGAAGTTGAGCCCGTAATCAGCTTCTTGTTGTAAATCATGAAAAGTGCCCAAGCAACACCGGAAACGAGCAGCATCGCATCACCGGTAAGCTGTCCACCGCTTAACCCTGAAAAGTCCAGGTTAGTGCTTACAAAGATAATGCCTGTCAAACCAAAGAGGACCCCCGCAATTTTCTTGTGGGAGAAGTTTTCACCCAGCAGTCTGGGGCTCAGAAGTGCAACCCACATGGCGCTGAGGTTTATGAAAAGCGCAGCCTTTGCCGTCGTCGTGTAATTCATGCCAACGTACTGCAGCAGGTATCCTGAGCCGTTGGCGATGCCTAAGAAAACAAGCAGTTTCTTGTGCGTTATCTTGAATTTCAGTTTCCCGAGCAATTGCATGATTACTAGCAATGTAACGGATGCAAATAGAAAGCGCCAGAAAACAAACGCGAATGGGTCAATTGTTGATAGCCCAAGTTTTATTATTGGAAAAGACGTTCCCCACAGGACGCCTGCCAGTATTGTGAAGAAAACGGCTTTGCTTTTCTGATTAAAAGCCAGATTAGGCAAAGCTTCTTTCTCCTTCTCTTTTCTCTTCTCATAGCTCAACTTTACTAATAAGCATTACAATCGTAGCCGACATTTATTTGGCTTGGATCACAGCTTTCACAAAGGTAGCGGATATAGTCTACGAGAAAAAGAAGCCGTGGTCTAGAAATTTCGCCCTCTATAACGGGGTGTTTCTTAAGCTGCGTCTCTGTCTTTGACGTAGAAGATTTTTTGAGTTGGGTACGCCATTTCAATTTTTTCTTTCTCAAACTCTTCAAAGATTCTGTAATTTATCTGTTGCTGGATGTCCATGTATTTGTTGTAGTCGCCTGTTTTGATGTAGTATACTACTTCAAAGTCGAGGCTGAAGTCGCCGAATTGTCTAAAATGAACTCTGTCTAAATCGGCCATTTCTGTCTCCTTTAGAATTTCAGATATTATCTGGGGGATTTTTTTGAGTTTTTCAACCGGGGTTTCATAAGTTACTTTTACAGCGAACACAATTCTTCTTTTTTGCAGCTTCTTAAAGTTCCTCACAGATGTAGTGGTTAATTCCTTGTTCGAGATTACCAGTTCTTCTCCTTGTAACAGCTGAACCCTCGTGGACTTCATGCCTATTTTTGTAACAGTTCCAGCGTAATCGCCAACAACGATGAAATCGCCAAGCTCAAACGGGCGGTCGAAATATATGGAAAAAGCGCTTAAAGCGTCGCTTAGAATGTTCTGTAACGCTAATGCTATGGCTATGCCGCCTACACCAAGACCTACGACGACGCCTGAGAGGTTTACATTAAAGATTCCAAGAATTATGAGGAAAGCAAATACGTAAACAATTACCTGAATAACTTTCTTTAGAATAAACAAAATGTGATTGCTTACTTTTCTTTTATGTTTTACGCTTTCTTCAGCGTACCAGCTTATCAGGACATTAGTTATACGCGTTATTATGAAGGCTACAACTAAAATTTGGCCAACTGTGAACGCTGTAGCAAAATCTCCAGAGTAAGCTTGAAGCGAAGCAATACCTGCTAAGCCGTAATATAAGCCAAACAAGATGGCGAGAAGAAATATTGGCGCCCGTATATTGCGAAGTATTTCATCATCCAAGTTTGTCTGGGTTTTTGAAGCCCATCTGCATAAGTACCTCTTAAAAATTGAATGTCCTATCCAAGCGATAATAATTGCCAACGAGAATATCATCGCGAAAGCAACTATCTCACTGAAGAGTTGATTCAAACCGACGTATTGCTGCAGCAAATCGGAGAGAGTTAGCGTTACACCGAACATGACACTTCACTTTTAAGCCTAAAGCTCTAAATTCTAGTTACTTATTAACCTAGCCTATCCTTCCGTGCTGAAATCATCTAGCCATCCTGCTTTTTCGTCTACTCGGCGTTTAAACATCAAGCCCAAGTTTTCCCTGTCTTTTGCTTCATGATATTTGAAGTATATTTCCCCATTCATTATGCCCAATATTTCTACTTTGCCGGTTCTGTGCGACATGGCGTATTTGAAGCGTTTACTGTGCCCGTTGCAGTTTGCCTTTGCTTTCTCCACTATTCTCACGCCCTCGCATATCGGAACTTGGAAGTGACTCTTGACTCTCTTGACTGGGCGGCATTGAAAAACATAGTAAGGTGCCACGCCAATACTCACAAGCTTATCCATCAGAGTTGCAAGCGTCTCAGGGTTATCGTTGACTCCTTTAAGCAGGACTGTCTGGTTGCTCATTAAAACGCCTGCGTTTAGGATTTTGCTTACCGCGCTGATAGATTGGGGGGTTATTTCTTTCGGATGATTAAATTGGGTCACGACATAAAGTCGTTTATCCATCTGCGAGTACTTCTTGAAAAGCGCTAAAAGTTCGGGGTCGCTGAACCTGCTTGGAAGAGTAACTGGTGTCCTGCTGCCAAATCTTATGAAACTAAGATGATTTATCTTTGTCAATAGTTCTAAGAATGTCTCGATAACCTCATTGGAAAGCACAAGTGGGTCTCCGCCACTTACTAGAACATTGTTTATTTCTGTATGATTTTCAATGTATTCAGCGGCATCTTCAAAACGTTTCACAATCTCTTCAGTTGGCAATCCAACAAGGCGCTTTCTGAAACAATGCCTGCAATACACTGCGCACCTGTTTGTAGATAATATCAACGCGGTTTCAGCGTACTTGTGCTGAAGACCCGGCATTTTTGTGTTTTCAGCTTCACCGCTCGTATCATAAAAGCCATCAAGGTTTAATTCTTCCCGAGATGGTACAGCCATCTTCCTTATCGGATCATCTGGGTCATTCCAGTTTATCAACGACAAATAATATGGGCTAATGCGCATAGGGTGAATTTGAGTTACTTGTTTTAGCTGTTCCGTTTCATCAGGCGATAATCCTAACTTATGGGCAACCTGCTCCACAGAACCGATGATGTTCTCTAACTCCTTATGTTCTGGCATACTTTTAAACTTCCTTTTTCCCGTTTTCTACTCTTAAGCCAGGCGAACTCGACTAAAATGCAGGTACATACATTTTTTGCTGGCGTCTCTTATATCACAAAAGCATCATTTAAAAGAGTTGCGACTTAAATGGTCAAAAACAGGTGCCCTAACCTAAGGAACCGTTTCTCCAAAGAAAAATTTAAAAACTTTGCCCGCGCATTACTTTTCTGGTCTTTCGACGTATATGCTCATACGAGTTTATTGCAAGCAGGCTAATCGAGGGGGAATCTCACGGTCTTGCAATGCTCGTTGTTCTCGCAAAGGAGCTATCTTGTTATTACTTCACGTATGTACGTAGGTTTGGAAGAAACATCAAACAAAAAAGGGGAATGTGATACAGCATATGATTAACAATCACGATAAGGTGGTAACCCGCGGATTAAGAGATGTTGCCGCTGCTGAAACCAAAATCAGCTTTGTGGATCCTTTGGGCACCCTTTATTATTTAGGCTATAACATCGATGCTCTTGTGGAGCATGTCTGCTATGAAGAAGTGGTCTATCTCATACTGTACGGTAAACTTCCTACAAAAAACGAGTTAGACGAGTTAAGATCGCAACTTATCTCTGAAATGCAGCTGCCTGAGGCAATTGTTAACAGCATCAAGTCTTTTCCCCTCACCAGTCATCCAATGGAAGTCTTACGCACCGAAGTCTCTCACCTTAGTATGTACGACCCCGATCCTGATTACACATCTGAGCAGGCGAACAGAAGAAGAGCCATACGGCTGGTGGCGAAGGTGCCCACAATAGTCTCTACCCTGCATAGGTTGCGCACTAACCAGCAACTTGTTGCGCCAAGTGACGAATTTGGGTTCCCTGAACACTTTCTCTACCTTTTCCGAGGCAAACCCGCGGATAGTGAAGAAAAGGAATCCATCGATCGTTTTATGACGCTGCATGCAGATCACGGATTTAACGCCTCTACCTTTGCGGCTCGTGTAACCGCAAGCACAAACTCAGACATGTATTCAGCTGTGACTTGCGCGGTTGGAACCCTAAAAGGTCCCCTCCACGGCGGAGCTAGTGAAAAGGTAATGTACATGCTTGATGACATCAACACCGAGGCAGAAGTGGAAGATTACATACAAGGCATGTTAGATGACCAAAAAAAGATAATGGGTTTTGGCCACAGAGTCTATCGAGCAGAAGACCCCAGAACCAAACATCTTAGAGAGATAGCTGAAAATCTGTGTCATCGCACAAATACCCTTAATTTGTACAATTTATGCATTAGGATTGAGAACGTTGTTCACGAAAAGAAAAAGATTTTCCCTAACGTAGATTTTTACGCAGCCGTAACCTTGAATGCCTTAGGTGTTCCCTTCGAGTTCTTTACTCCGTTTTTTGCCTCAAGCAGGGTATCCGGATGGACTGCCCACGTAATGGAACAGTACAAAGACGCGGTTCTTCTTCGTCCATCATCAAGGTACGTTGGCGAATATGGAAGACCTTTTGTCCCTATCGAAAAAAGATAATCGCGTAGCGCTACTGCGCCAAAAAAAGTGTGGGAAAAATTGGGTGCTCCAAAACATGTTGAGGCAGTATCCCATACAGCAGCTAATTCATTATTGCTTTCAAGTCTTCTTCAGGTGTTGTTATCGGCATGATGTTGAACTTCTCAACGAGCACTTTGAGTATGTTGGGTGTTATGAACGCTGGCAGGCTTGGTCCGAGCCTTATGTTTTTTATGCCCAAGTAGAGCAGCGACAGCAATATGGCCACTGCTTTCTGTTCATACCACGAAAGCACCATTGACAACGGTAAATCGTTGACTTCCACGTTGAAGGCTTCAGCTAAAGCTTGAGCTATTTTAACGGCTGAATACGCGTCATTGCACTGACCGATATCCAAGAGCCTTGGAATTTCGTCAATGGTGCCGAGGTCTTTGTCAAAGAACCTGAACTTTCCGCATGCAAGAGTCAGCACAACTGTGTTTTTAGGTGCTTTCTCAACGAACTCCGTGTAGTAGCTTCTTCCCGGCTTCGCTCCGTCGCATCCGCCGACCAACAGGAAACGCTTGATGTGCCCGCTTTTCACCGCATCTATAACCTTGCCAGCCACGCTTAGAACCGCGTTCCTGCCGAATCCCACAGTAACGTACTTGCCCTCCTTATCGGCTTGAAAGCCCGGCAATTCCAACGCTCGCTTTATCACTGGAGAAAAGTCTTCACCTGTCACATGCGGCGTTCCTGGCCATCCAACTGGACCTGACGTGAAAATGTTACCTTTGTAGTTTTCCATTGGGCTTTGAATGCAGTTTGTCGTCATCAGTATGGCGCCGGGGAACGCTGCGAACTCTTTCTGCTGATTTTGCCATGCCGTTCCGTAATGACCATAGAAGTGCACGTACTTCTTCAGCTTAGGGTGTCCATGAGCTGGCAGCATTTCTCCGTGCGTGTAAACGTATATTCCTTTTCCTTCGCTTTGCTTCAGAAGCTCCTCTAAGTCTTTAAGGTCGTGTCCAGAAACAAGGATTGCCTTCCCGCGTTTGGCTCCCAACGGAACTTTTGTTGGCACTGGGTGACCGTACGTCTCAGTGTTTCCAGCGTCAAGGAGTTCCATGGCTCTGATGTTGATTTCGCCGCACTTCAGGACTAAACCTACAAAGTCGTTTACGCCAAGCGATTTGTCCAGCGTAGCGGCGAGACCTTGATGTACGAAGTCGAAGACTTTGGCGTCTTTCTTTCCAAGAATGTACGCGTGGTAAGCGTAGGCGGCTACTCCTTTAAGACCAAAGGTTAACAGCCAATGAAGCGAGTGAAGGTCAGGGTCTGTTGCGGGGTCAGATTTTATTCCAACACGCTTTCCCTGCGCTATGAGGCCTTCCTTGGTTTTTTCTAAAGCCAAGTTGGCTGGTCCGCTGTTTATGTCGATGTGACCTCCGGCTGATTGTATTTTCTTTCGTAGTTGCTCGCGTAGCTCTGCTGTTTTCTTGATGTAGGTGATGATGTCGTCTGGGTCGAAGTTCACGTTTGTCAATGTAGCGAATAATGCTTCGCAGGTGAACACGTTGACCTCTTCGGTTTCTACGCCGATTTTCCGTGCTTCAAGGGTTACCTGTGAAAGCCCTTTCAGCATGTAAACCAGCAGGTCTTGGAGCGTAGCAACGTCAGGGGTTTTTCCGCAGACGCCTAGAATCGTGCAGCCTTGTCCTTTGGCAGTTTGTTCGCATTGGTAACAAAACATTTTTTCTTGGTTCATTTTATTTCCTTCAATATATTTGGTAAGCATGAATACAGATAGACTTTATCCCTAAAATGTTAGGGATTGCTGACACTTAGCTACGTTTCTGTAGCCGATTCAAGCAGATTCTTTTTCGAAGTAGTGCTCCAGCAGTCTTCGCGTTCCTCTTCTGAGTATCTCCGAAAGCGTTGAAGGTCTTATTCCCAGTTTAGCGGAGAGCTCCTGTGTCCCAATTTTCCGAGGGTAGTCAAAGAATCCTCCTTTTAATGCTAACCAGAATATTCTTTCTTGCTTCTCTGTTAAAACTCCTGTTTTCGGTTCGAAGCTTCCCATTTTGAGCACGTTTACTTTGTGACCAGAGTTTTCCAGAGCAGATACGATGCTCTTGTACGCCTCGAAAGTGGGCACTATGAAGCTGTATTTTATCGTATTCTCTTCCATGCTTTTCCCCGATATCAGAAACGCGTCGCGAGAGAGAATACAGTTGCAAACCTCGCAGCCTTCGCTTTCGAACCATATGGACGGCTTGGTTTCAGCTTTGCCTCGAGGCGCAACGATTTTGAAGTCTTTTGGGATTTTTTTGACTTGTTCGCGGTCAAGTTCTATCAGGTGTTTGACTGAGCCGCTACTTGAGCTTCGTATGTCCGTTACTTTCAGGTGCTGGATTCCAAGGGAAGCAAACTTTTTCAGGATTCTGCACTGCCTGTTTTCCACTTCGATAACAACGTGATAGGGTTTGCGCCAAACATCTGTCATTGAATCAAGCCTTCAATTATTCAGTGGATTAGTTTTCTGGGACAGAAAGGGCTGGGTTAGGTAGAAGTTATACTGGGGGTGGGGGTCTTGTCCCCAGAGTAACGCTCACGTCAGTTGTTGAACTGCCTCTTACCACAGTGAGCCCGAGGCTCTGCCCGGGCAAGGTTTTCTCTTCAAGATAGCTTGCTAGGTCATCGTTGTTTCTTATCGGAGTGTCGTTCAAGGCAATTATGATGTCACCAACGTTTAATGCGCCGTCTGAAGGGCCTCCTGTTGTGACCGCTGCGATTCTCCAGCCGTAGGTGACGCTTGCGCCTATCTCTTGGGCTACGTTGTAGCTCATGTCTTGTCCTGAAACGCCCAAGTAGGAGTGTCCAGTGTAGGTTCCTGTGGTTATTAGTAAGGATATTTCTCTGAGGATGGTGTTTGATGGAACGGCGAAGCCTAAACCTTGCGATTCAGATACTATGGCGGTTGTTATGCCCACGACTTTTCCAACTGCGTTGAGCAGTGGACCGCCCGAGTTTCCAGGGTTTATGGGTGTACTGGTTTGTATGACGTTGGCAATTGAGTAACCGCCCGCGTAGTCTTCTTCCGTGAGGCTTCTGCCCAGCGCGCTTACCACACCGGTGGTTAGTGAGCCGACTAGGCCGTAGGGGTTTCCTATGGCGATAACTGTTTCGCCTACACGCAGCGTTGACGAGCTGACGACTTCGACGGGTTTGAACTCGCTGGGGGGCGCGTCAACTGAAAGAACTGCTAAATCGACGTAGGGGTCAGTCCCCAGCGCTACGGCTGAGTAGCCGTTTCCGTTTGAGAAGGTCACGCTTAAAGCTGACGTGTCATGTACAACGTGGTAATTGGTTATCACAACCATTCTGTCTGAGGCTTCGTAGACGAAACCTGAGCCTTGGACTCCTCCTTCGCTGGTTGTTCCTTGAACTAAAACAACTGATTCTCGTACGCCCTCGTACATGTCTGCTAGGGCGGTGGAGTTCTGGTAAATGGTTATGTTTTGGTAAGTGGCGTTCTGGATGCCGCTGAGACTTGACAGTTGGCTCTGTAGAGTTTCGACTTCCTTACTCAGGTCGGTTATTTCTTGAAAGGTTATGTAAAAAGTCACTATTGCCCCAACTAGTAATCCTGCCGCAAACAAAAGTGCCAACAGGCTAGTTGAAGCCTTATTGTTAGTGTTAGGTTTACGCATCTCATCAGCCTCTAAGGGGAATTGGCGCCTTTAGAAAATAAAAGTTTGCTATCTTCTGTCTATGATGTCTAACGCTTCAGGTCCTGTGCCTATTAGAACCACGGGTATTCCAGTTCTTTTTTCGACTTCTTGTATAAACTGTTTGGCGTCTTTGGAGATGTCGTCGAATTTTTGGGTGCCTGCGCAGTCTGGGAACATGCAGTCAAGTTTTGTCATCGCGGCTTGTGTTGCGCCGTTTATTTTAGCGTTTTTTCGGGCTAAATCAAAATCAAACGGGGCAGAACGCCTGTTACGACCTGTTCCGGCAGCGGTTTCAAACCAGCCTCTTTTCTTCGCTTCTTCCATTGAAATTTCGCCTGGCATGGGTCCCGCGCCAACGCGGGTTATAAATGACTTGTACACTATTAGGACGTCGTCAACTCTTGTTGGTCCGACTCCTGCTTCGGAGCATATGGCGGCGGCGCCCGTGTCTCTTGACGTGACGTACGGGTATGTTCCATGATAAAGCGACAGCATGAAACCCTGAGTGCCTTCAAGCAAAACCTTTTTGCCCGCATCGATTCCGTTGTTGATTTCTGTGACTGTGTCCGCGAGGTACGGTTTCAACTCGGGTATGTCTTTGGCGAGTTTTGCGGTTCTTCTTGCGCGTTCTTCGACGGCGGGTCCAACACCCCAACCCGTGGTGCCTATGCCTTTGTTGACGGCGCTTGCTTTGTCTTGGACAGAATGCTTCTCCTCTATAATCGAAGCCATCTGGTCAATGCCTACGCGTCGGCCGTCGACTTTTGTTAATTCCATTTCCTTAAAAAACTGCGCGACATGAACGTTTGCTCCTGCAGCGATTAGTAAACGGCATTTTTCATAAATAAAACCTGCTGGAACCATGTGCAACGCGTATTTGTTGCCATTCATCCAAACCGTGTGCGCAGCGTTAACTGAGCCAGTTCGAACGCAAAAATCAAGCTTGTCATTAAGAGCTAAATACGAGATTATTTTTCCTTTGCCTTCGTCTCCCCAGAAGGCGCCTACTATAACCGTGCAAGGCATTCTATTCACCCCTGAAAGGTTTTCCCAAGAATTATTTAACCTTGTCGACGCTTTCATGCCTATTACCGTAAGCAAACTTTATCTTTCTTCGAGGGTATTGACGTTCTATTCGCGAGGTATTCCCTGTTTAGTGTTTGCGTTTCTTGAGGTAAACCAGCAGACCCACGCCGATAACAGTCACAGCTGCAATAGGAGCTATTACTAATGTTGTTGGGAACGGCTTTTGGGTAGAGTTTGGACCTACGACAAAGTTGCTCTGCAATGAGCTGTGGACAAGTTTGGTTTTGTCACTTTCATCGGTATCAATTGGGAAGGTATCAGAAAAAGCGCCGTGCGTTAGATTGCCATAATACGCCGACCCTTCTGCGTTAATGATAATAGTATGCCTTCCAACAGATAACTGTCCCAGATTGACTGAAAAGTGCAATACGCCCCATCGAGGGACGTATACCTTGCTTACTTTTAGAGCTGATTCAGAAATTTTGCTTGCATCGTTCTCTGGTTTGCCGTCTATAGAAAATCGGACCTGAGTTAAATTCCCTAAAGTAGTAGCATAGTGGTCAGGATATAGATACCCTGATTTTGTACTATACCAGTCTGTCCATGGTACTGTTACTGTGAAATTAAGCCATACATCACTTCCATCGTAGTAATTTTGTGTCTCAGATGGTGATTGAACGTTGATTGAAGGCGGGATAGGCTCATCAGACCAAGACCCGCTTGGCATAAATGGGTTCGCTGTTACAACGTTAACAAATAGCGTAGCAGCTAACGTTGAGAGTAACAGTCCCAGCATGAGTGTTACTGCTAATGCTGTTCTCTTCACAGGCATCACCTTTTACGTTTCTTGAAGTAAACGATTAAACCTGCGCTGACTGCGACAGCCGTTACGGTTCCGGTGGTGACGGCGGCAAGGGTTATTGGGAATGGCTCTGGCTCTTGCGGCTCTGGTGTTGGTTCAGTTTCTTTGTATGGCTCCATAAGCGGGTAACTGTCTTGATTATATCTATGTATCACATATGGAGTATCGCCTAAACCATCATTGTTAGTGTCAGTACCATTATAGTCGCTCCAATAGTTTCCTGATGACCCGTTATCCCAACTTACTTCAGAAACTTCCAAATAGTCTGGATCCAGTGTTATGTGCGAGGTGTTATTAATGAAGTAATTACCGAAAACTTTGTTGCTAATGCAGCTTTCAAATTGAATTGCTTTCGTGTTATCTGCAAAAACGTTGTCACAAACAACAATATCTCGTGTAAGTAAACTCCTAATGCCCAAAGTGTTGTTTACTATTTTGTTTTGAGAAATAAAATAGTGGTTTGTTTTGTAACACACAATGCCGCGACTGTTATTTTTAATAGTGTTCCCTGAAAGAACCACAATTTTGTCTGAACCATGGTAATAAGAATATAAGACACCTGTCTCAAAATTTGTAATCGTCATATTCTTGACAGTCACTCCACTTCCGTTTTCGTTGCTTGTGTCTTGAATGAAAATTCCGTAAAGGTAGCCGTTTCCTTGAAGAGTGTAGCCTGCTCCATCGATTGTTATGTTATCGCGCAGCACTACGATGCTTCCAGAAATATTTCCTGTGAATGTGTAAATGGTTCCATCCTGTTGAATTTTGTCGGTTCCAGTTATGTTTCCGTCAGCCGTGATTTCAATGTTGTGTTCAGGCACGGTAACTGGCATGAAGTTGGCAGATGCCCGATCAACTGGCATAGAGCCAACCAGAATTAGGATTAGCAGCGTTAAGGTAAGTGTTAGTGCTAATGCTGTTCGGGTCATAGGCACCAATTAATAATAAGACTACTGCGCGATTAAAGCGTTTTTGTCAAGGTTTCTTGACTAAACGGGGCTTTTTTAGTCAAGATTTCTTGACAAACCATCATATTTGGATCCTAATAGAAATAGCATGCAGAAACCTATAGGGGGTCTACCCGCAAGCGCTCTTCAGCGCTATTTAAAGTTTCTATATAAAGGGGGGTATAGACAAAAAATCGCACAGCAGTAAGCTGCAAATAACAGTCACCTGTAACCACCAGAAACTAAAAGCAACCAAATCGCAAAGCTGCATAAACACAACTAAGCTTTAGCTGCCGTGCATTTTAAACCGCAGAATCGCGGCGATTCCGCCAAACGCGTTTTTGAGCATTTGCCCTTCTTCTGTCTCAGCCGAAATTATCTCCACATCACTGTTTGCCTGCTCCGCCAACTCCGCCAAGTCATCAATCACATCCTGCTTATCTACTACGGCTAAGGATGGCGCTTGGCATTTCGGGCACGGTTTTCCAGACAAGCCCTGCTCAAACTCTGTCAGCTTTTGAGTTTTGACAGTGTGTTTTTCCTCGTAACCGCACGCAGTGCACTTAACCGTGACGCGTAAAAGATCAACTTTTTCCGAAATCAGAAGTGTTCGAACAGCACCCGCTTCAAGCGCTCTCCGCACCTCCGCTTCACCATACGTAAGCATTCCACTGTCGTGACCAACCTCGTAAAGGAACTGCTGCATAATCTGCTTTTCCTCGATGTACCTGACTTTCCGCATTATTTCAGGCGCTTTCTCCACCACTTCCTTCACGCCCTGCTCCTCCACGTAAGCCGTGTCAATCGTGTCAATTATCTTGTTTTTCAACTGGTAATTCAGGTATTCACCCTTATCAAAATCGTACTTTGTCGGTCCAGGTCCCGCAAGAATTACACCCTTCAACGTATCTATAGGCAGAAAAATATCATTGGCGTGTTTCCCCACACGAGTAAAATACTCATTAAGCTGCATATCTCTCAAGCGTTCGTATCTCCGAGCTGATTGACCACCTGCACGCGTTTTTCCAGCAACACCAGAAGTCATTTCCCTAACTATCTCCAGCCTTTTGCCTTGAAGCGTGGCAACTGTGGCACCTGAAGCATCTATAAGAAGTATACCATAAGTTTCTTTTTCCCTCAACTGCTCCTGCAAGTGTTCAGTGTGAAAACGCGAATCGCACCGGTACAGGTAAATACGGATCGGCTCAGGCGGTATAATAACGTAAGTTTCCATTCTTTCGCTGCCTGGTCCACCACCCTCCTGAGGAATGGCACCGCAAAAAATGACAAGACCTTTTTCTCCAGGATCCTTGAAGAGCTTAAGCCGCTGCCGCACTTTCACGATAGCTTCTTGCACGTTTTTCCGTGTGGCAGTTGATTTGATGTTCGAAGCTGTGCCATACTCGTCACGCAACATATTGATAGCGTCGCTGATTTGCTTTCCAGGCGGAACATAAAGCGTAATCAACTCTGTGTGGCTGCCTTCTTTGCTGGCTAGCGCGTTCAGTGTTTTTCGTAGTTTGAATAGTTCCAGAGAGGTTTTTTTCGTGGTGCTCAAGGTTTTCCCTGACGCTTTCTAAGCCATAGTTACGTTGTAGCGGTTAAGATAAAAGTTGCTACTTTAAAAAAGAGTTATGGCGCTTCTATCGCTTCTTTCAGGAAGGCTTTGTGTGGCCCGAGTTTGCCGCCGTAGTTGCCTGCTGAAATCTTTACTACGCCATTTGCTTTTGCGGCTGCAGTTACGCCCTGTTTCATAGCGTTTTTCACGGCGTCAAGAGTTAACCCGTTAATGACGATTTCGTAGACGCTGGCTACGTTTTCGGGAACAACCGAGTCAGGCACAAGAGTGCGCAGTGTTGGACAGTAAGGATGATTCGTTGAGGCTTTCATCTTGTACTTAAGCGAGCCTGCTTTGCTGCCTGCACGGCACACGCCGCCTGGGAACGGCATGATAACGTCAGGAGCGCGGTCGCGTATGGCGTCAGCTGCGGCTTCGGCTGCTTTAAGCCCTGAAGCTTGTTTTTCGGCGAATATCATAAAGTTGCCGCCTGCTACGGCTTCTTGTGCGCCGAAACCGTCTTCTACGATGAAGTCTCCTTCCATAACTGGGATTCTCCAGCATTTTCTTCCGCCGGCCATGGTTTTCTTTTGGAAGCCGTCGCCGAAGTAGCGTAGGCTGCTTCCGACGTTGAGTTTCCTTTTGGCTGCTTCGAAGCCGTTGTAGGCTGAGGTTGTGGGGCAAGTCATTATGCATTGTCCTATGCGTTCCATGAGTTGATGCTTAAGCTCGAAACGGTCGCGGTTGTAGATTTGAATGAGCATTCCAGGGCGGTTGTCAGGTGTCTGGTCGGCTGGAACTGGCCTTTCAATGGCAGCTTCTGCTGGCGCCATGATGACGCTGGTGGCGAAGCCTGTTGCCACGTTTGCGGCGGTTAACGCCCATTTTTCGTTTTCTGCTGTGATGAGAATTCGCCCAGCCCACAGGGAGAACATTTCCGCGAAAGTGTCCGCAATGGTGCAGACATGTCCTGTTTGCGGAGATTTCACGGTGAAAGTTTGCGTTTTGTCGTCGTAGCTTAGAATCTCAAGCTTTTTTTCGGTTGTTGCGGCCATTTTGTTTTCATCCTTTTCTGGTTAATACGCGTTAAATCTTAGGTTCAGTTATTTCTCGCTCTCATTTAAGAGTTTTCGAAGATTTTGCCGTTTTTTATTGTGCTCTGCGGTGACTACCCCCTCCCTTTTATAAAGGCGGCAAGATTGGTGCAGATAGACCCCCTCTATCGTTTCTGCAATGAACCACTATTAGGCTCCAAATAGGCAGTTCGTTGTTGTGAAAAGATTGCCTCTCCTTTGTATAATGGCTGAAAAGTCTGGTTTTCAGTGTTGGAGCATTGTTTTTTGCTTCTGAAATTTGGTGCGGAAATCGCGATTGTTGGGAAGCGTATATTGTTCACTCACTAACTTTGTTGCGTTATTCGTAAAATAATTACTGAAAACGTAAAACTTAAATAACGCCGGCGTTAACTGTTAACTCTCAAAAGAGGTATATGAAATGGTAACGTTTAGTGGTTGCTACACCGCGCTCGTAACCCCCATGACACCAGATCGCCAAGTGGACTATGAAGGGTTACGCAGACTAGTAGAATTCCAAATCAGAGAAGGCGTCAGCGGCATCCTCGCCGTCGGCACCACAGGCGAAAGCCCAACCTTAGACTGGAACGAACACAACAAAGTAATCGAGAAAGTTCACGAGCATAGCGGAAGCAAAGGCTTAACCATAGCTGGAACAGGAAGCAACAGCACCCAAGAAACCGTGGAAGGCACAGAACACGCCGCCCACATAGGCGTGCAATGCGTCCTGCTCGTTGACCCGTACTATAACGGTCCCAGCTCGTTGGAGATACGCCGCGAGTACGTGGAACCCGTTGCCAGCAGGTTCCCGGAAGTCCAAGTAATTCCCTACGTCATCCCCGGTAGAACAGGCACCCAACTGTACCCTCAGGACTTAGCGGTTCTTCACCAGCAATACCCAAACGTAAGCTGTGTGAAAGAAGCCACAGGCGACCTCGACAACATGCGCTTAACCCGCAAACTCTGCGGAAACAACTTCACGATTCTCTCAGGCGACGACGACAAAACCTTCGCCATGATGACCGCCCCCGACATCGACGCGGCAGGCGTCATCTCCGTCGCCTCCAACATCGCCCCACACGCCGTGCAAAGCCTAACTCAAGCCTTACGCGCCCACAGAACAGAGGAAGCCAACAGGCTCTACGCAGCCTTGAAACCGCTCTTCGACATGGTAACCGTGAAGACACAGGAACAAACACCCTTCGGACTCGTAACCTGCAAAGCTCGCAACCCCCTCGCATTCAAGACACTGATGAATGTTCTAGGCATGCCCGCAGGTCCATGTAGACAGCCGCTTGGAAAAATGACGCGTACTGGTCTCGAAGTAGTGCTCGCCAACGCCCGAAAAATCTACGAAACCAACCCCGCAATACTTCAGCCCATAGCAGACTTCTTCGCTGTAGACCTAAGCGAACGCTTATACAACGAACAGTTCTGGCAGGGACTCACCTATGCTTAGACTGTGTGTAGCAGGCGCCGCAGGCAGAATGGGCAACGCCGTCATCAGCGAAGCCTCAGCTAAAGGGCACCAGATAACCGGCGCAGTTGAAGCCTCTGGCAATCCCTGCATAGGAAGAACCTTACGTGAATTGGGCTTCTGCGGCTCTGACACGCGAATCGTAGGTCCAGACAGGATCAGCGAAGCCTGCAGAGACGCAGACGTGTATGTGACGTTCACCTCGCCAGTAGCTGAAATGCAAAATGTTCCCGCTGTTGCCGCACTTGGCAAGCGCATAGTTCTGGGCACAACAGGCTTCACCGAAGAGCAAAACCGCCAGCTGCGCGAAGCCGTTCAGGGCAGGGTTCCGGCTGTGTTCTCGCCAAACTTCAGCGTAGGCGTCAACATCCTCTTCAGCTTAGCCCACGCGTTGAAGGCTTTCCCGCAGGAATACACGTTCAGCATAAGCGAAATCCATCACACAGGCAAGAAGGACGCACCTAGCGGAACCGCCAAAAAACTCGGTCAGATAATCACGGATGTACGTGGTTACTCTCGAACGGTGTACGGCAGAGAAGGCCTCAGCCCGAGACAGCCTGAAGAACTGGAAATCACCGCGTTACGCGCAGGCGGAGTTCCAGGCATCCACGACCTCATAGTTGCAGGACCACACGAAATGCTCCGCATAGAGCATATTGCCTTCTCACGCAGCGCCCTCGCGCAGGGCGCCGTGTACGCGGCGGAATGGCTAAGCCGCCATACGCAACCCAGAATCTTCAGCATGGAAGACGTGCTGGGTCTATCCTGATCCAGGTGAAAAAACATTGGGCAACAGAGTGGTCATCAAGTTCGGAGGCGCAGACCTCGCCACAGGAGAAAAAGTCGCGCAGGCAGCCCAGATGGTTGCAGACGCGAACTACAAGGAAATCATAGTTGTAGTCTCAGCCATGGGCAAAACAACCGATAGCCTCCTCAACACAACCTTGCAGATAGGCGACGTGAGCGACGCCGATTACTCGGAGATAATATCCATGGGGGAACGCGTCAGCGCCCGTTTCTTCTGTTCCGCCCTGAGGTCTCGAGGTGCAAAAGCTGAGCTTTTTGATCCGTGTAACGACAACTGGCCATTGATAACTGACTCCAACTTCCGCAACGCAAAACCAGATATGGAGAAAACCGCTGAGATCGCAAGGAAATTTCTCGCTCCGTTGCTGGGCGACGCCATACCCGTGGTTTGTGGCTTCCTTGGAAAAGACCCGAACGGTAGAATAACCAGTCTTGGGAGAGGTGGAAGTGACACAACCGCTTTGGTGCTTGCTAAATGTTTGGACGCGGATGAGGTGATACTTGTCAAAGAAACCAGCGGTGTTCTCTCTGCAGACCCGAAAATCGTGTCTGAAGCTAGGGCGCTCAACAAGCTGGACATACATGAGATGTTTGATTTAGCTCAGGGCGGCGCGAAAATCGTGAAGCCTGAAGCGTTACGGTACAAGCAGCCAAACCAGATGCTCAGGGTTGTAGACTTCTCCTCGGGCAACCTCGCCGTTGGAGGCACCGAAATCACAGGCGCTTTAGACAGTAACTCATCCGAGATGCACAGCCGCAATGACCTTATTGCCATCAACGTGGTCTGCAAGGTAAACGCGGAAAACATCAGCGAAGTCTTCTTAGCGCTCAGCCAAAAACCCATATACGGCGTCAGCTCAGGAAGCCGTTCAATCACCGTGTTCACTTCAGACGGCAACATAACCGAGGTCATACGCAAGCTGCACAGTGTACCAAGCTTCAAGGCGGTGAGCCACAGGGAAAACGTGGCTATGCTTCAGGTACGGCACCCAACATTCATCGAATCGCCTGGCGGAGTCGCAGCCTTAAGCACTGCACTTAGCCATCAAGGCATAAACATAATCGAGGTCACCACCAGTAAGGCGACCATTAACGTTTTTATCGAAGAAAACCAACTCAAGAGAGCAAAGGAAGCGATAAGTAATGTCGTCACATCGTAAAGTAGCAATATTAGCCGCAACGGGAGCCGTTGGACAACGGTTCATTCAACTGTTGCAGGGGCACCCATGGTTCAAAATCGAAGTGCTCGCCGCTTCGGAAAGATCCGCAGGCAAAAAGTACAAAGACGCCTGCAACTGGACCATGCAGTCTAAC
>JAFGNM010000101.1 GCA_016927015.1 Candidatus Bathyarchaeota archaeon
AAGTCGTAACCGAAATCTAACCGGTGTTTCTCGTCGGTTATCTGTTTGACTCCTTTTTCCTTGAAGACCTTTCTTACTTCGGGTGAAAGCACGTATAAGCCCGTGTTGGCAAGGTTGCTGGGCGCGTCTTTTGGCGGTGGCTTCTCGACGAAACGGCGTATGAGGCTGTTCTTGTCAATGTCGGCGATGCCTAAGCCTTCGACGTTCTCTACTTCCCTGAGCACTATAGTCATCAACGCGCCTTTGTCTCGGTGAAATTGTATGAGGTCTTTCACGCAGATTTCGAAAACGTTGTCGCCTTGCACCGCGAAGACTGGACAGGTGATATCGTAGTATTCCATGTTTATTCGTGCAGAGTCAGCGCTTCCCAAGTCGTCCACGTTAGGCTGGTATTTTATGTGAATCCGCGGTTTGATATCATACCGCACGGAGAAGCCGTAGCCTGACTCGAAATAATCGTACAGGTCTCTATAGTTAGTGTAGCCTTTTACTCCGAAGATGAAGTTGCGGATGCCTTGACGGGCAAGAGACAAAAGCGAGAACTCCACCAGTGGCCGGTTTAGCAGTCTGAGTGCGGCTTTGCTTGTTTCTGCTGTGAGTGGCAGAAGTCGCGTTGCTTTTCCGCCTACTGGAATTATCACTCGTAACCTTTCCGGAGCGTAGTTATCGCCCACTAAAGGAGCGTAGTTTGGGCTCACAAGATTTCACCATAAGGATTGTTAATTATGCGTTTTGGGGGCGTATTAATCTTTTTCAATTATGCTTCAGCGTGAATAGCCGTTTTGAAGTCAGGTTTTTCTGAAAGTTGGAAGCCTTAAGATGTGTATGCTGACTGCAACTGCGACGGCTACCATTATCAACTGCATTGGCAGAACTAGCTGTGCTGGTAAAATGCGGTACAACATAAAAACTGTTGAGAAACTTATTGTTACCCAGAGCACGGTTAGGGCAGTGATTTTGGTTTTTCTCGTTAACCCCCTGCCCTCTGTATAGTTACGTATGTATTCTCCAAACCATTTATTGTTCAGCAGCCACCTGTGCATCCTCTCAGAGCTTTTGTAATAGCAAGCCGCGGCAGCCAAAAGAAAAGGCGTGGTTGGCAAAATAGGCAGCACTATGCCAATGGCGCCTAACACCACACAGATTGTGCCTACAATGAACCATAATGTTCTTATGAGTTTCCGCCCTTGCTCTTTACAGGTTTCCGCAAATGTTTTCTTTTCTTCCATGTACGCTTCCTTCGCTACTTTTCTTGTTGCTGTCTTAAAAATCATGCGCCACCGACAAAAGAACGGACTTTCTAATGCTTTAAAGGAGAATTTTATAACTTAGTCAAAACTAATGCTTCTCTAACAAAGGTTTGACTTAAATGGGCAAAGTAAGCGGCTTCATACGGCTAATGCGGCCAATCAACTGTGCAATGATGGGCTTCGCAGTGTTTGTTGGCGCGGTTCTGGCACATCCCCACTTCTCCAACTTTGACTGGCTCGGCGTCCTGTACGGCTTCCTCACAGGCTTCATGCTAACAGCCGCATCCATGGTCATCAACGACTATTACGACCGAGCGATTGACGCTATAAACGAGCCAACTCGCCCCATTCCCAGCGGCTTGGTCAGCGTGAGGGAAGCTTTGGCTTTCGTTTTTGTTCTTTCAGCGGCAGGTTTTGTCTTCGCTTACCTTACAAGTGTTCTATGTTTGGTGGTTGCGGTAATCTCTTGGGTTGTGGTGGTGGCGTACGTTACGGTTGGGAAGCGAAGCGGTTTGCCCGGCAACTTTCTTGTCAGCACATGCGTGGCAATCCCCTTCATCTACGGCAGCATAATAGTCCTTAGTTACGTTCCGTTGAGTGTTCTGCTTTTCACGCTGATGGCTTTCCTGTCTAACACGGGGCGGGAAATCACCAAAGGCATCGTTGACATCAAAGGCGATAAAGCTGAAGGCATTAAGACGCTGGCGGTGCGTTACGGCGAGAAAAACGCAGCCGTTGCCGCTGCATTGTTTTACGTGTCCGCGGTTGCTTTAACCCCTCTTACGTGGCTTCTGAACTTGGTTTCTTTCTGGTTCATTCCCATCGTTTTAGTGACAGACATCGGACTTGTCGCGTCTTCTGCTCTTCTGCTCAGAGACTATTCTCGAGAAAACGCCAGAAAAATCAAGAAACTGGTTCTTCTACTGTTTGTTGTAGGTTTGTTGGCGTACGTGGTGGGCGTTCTCAAATAAACCCGCAAATAACGCGCCAAATCTTCAAATATCTGTCTATTCAAGTCGGTTCAGCAAGATAATCTTCGATGGGGAAGTGTAGTTTATTCAGGTACAGTAGCTCCATGTATATACGTGCATGTTTCACGCATGTTAAAAATCGATAAGTATGTTTTACGCGCTTTTTGCATGTGAGGATGTTCACATGTCGGAACGTTTTGCTAAAAAATGGGAAAGCAGACGAGACGAAACATCATTCGTAGACGCCATACGCTCAACAGTTAGTCCACCGCCACCGCTGAAGCCACGCATGGACTACGCCATAAAACGCCTGACTCTGCAAATCCACAAGCTGGACCAATCTTCTGACAGGTTCAGCCAAAAAGATAAAGCCCTTTTCGGAAAGATAGTTGCCGCTTACGAAACACACGACACTGCACGCGCTAACATTTACGCTAATGAGCTGGCTGAAGTTCGCAAGATGGAAAAAATAATCATGAACGCGAGACTAGCGCTCGACCAAGTACAGCTTAGGCTGCAAACAGTGACTGAACTCGGAGACATAGTGACCACGCTGGGACCCGCCATAGGCGTTCTGCGTTCTGTCAGTGCAGGGCTTGTAGGTGTTCTACCTGAAGCTGAGAATGAACTCGGTGACATCGGCAACATGCTGAGCGGTTTAATGTTCGATGCAGGCCAAAGCTCCGGCTTAAATCTCAACTTTAACTCTGTGAATGAGGACGCAGCTAAAATACTGACAGAGGCCGCAACAGTTGCAGAGCAGAAAATCAACTCTAACTTCCCAGACTTACCGTCTGGACTCTCAGCTAACTTGGCAAAAGGAAAAAGCACCAACTGAAAACACCCAAGAAACTGTTTTTCTCATCCAAACAACCCCTCTTTATTTTGTAGCCGCGTTTTTCAAATTTTAGTATCATGACTTGTTCCAAAACTGCAGTTACCGACGAACTAGAAAGGAAAACTCAGAAGTAGCGAAAAAATTGCGAACCCGAAAACGAAGTGAAATCACATATAGAAGCGTTTAAGAATTGGACTTTTTAACATGATTACCGTTTCGGGATTTGGGTTTGCTGGGGCTCTGGACCTGAAATTAAGGAGAATAGAAGACTGCAAAACTTCTATAACTATACGACATTGAATCCAGAGCCCTCTCAGCCCCTCTTCTCCTCTAACCGCCCGCGTATTCTTCGCGAAGCACTTTAGGAATGTATGCGCAAGCTGGGTCTGACTCGAACAGGTCCCCTGTGTAGTATTCTGCGCGTGTTCTACAGCCGCCGCATATTTCTCTGTATTCGCAGACTCCGCATTTACCTTTGATGTTGCTCTTGTCCCTCAGCTTAAGGTGTAATTCGGAGCGTTGGAGCTCGTTCCAAGTTGCCTTCAATTTCTTGTCTTTCACGTTTCCTAGTCGGTAGTCTTCGTGGAAGCCGCATGATCTGTAGTCGCCGTTTTCGGTTATGCTGATGTAGTTTCCGCCGATTGTGCATTTGCC
>JAFGNM010000102.1 GCA_016927015.1 Candidatus Bathyarchaeota archaeon
GACCCAAACATTTTTGCATGCGGCGACTGCGCTACTAAATTCTCATTCTTCACCGGTCAACCCTCAACTTTGAGACTTGCATCAATAGCCACAACCGAAGCCCGCATAGCCGGTGCAAATCTATACGAAATCAGTAGAAAAAATCCGGGCGCTTTAGGAGTATTTGCCACAGCGGTTGGCGATCTAACCGTAGCTATAGCTGGAGTGAGCGAGAAAGGTGCAAAACAATGCGGATTCGAGGTGGTAACAGCGGAAGCTGAAGCTCCAGACAGACATCCTGCAGGAATGCCAGGTACATCCAAAATGTGGGTCAAACTGATATTCAACAAAGTAAACCAAGAATTAATCGGAGGAGCCGTTAGAGGCGGACCAAGTGCGGGAGAACTCATTAACGCCATTAGCGCATGCATTCAAAACAGAATGAGAGCCACTGACATCGCGATCTTCCAGATAGGCACTCATCCTGCTGTGACAGCTTCACCTATTGTATATCCTTTAATAACGGTTGCAGAGATAGCTTTGAAAAGCATGAAGAGCTAAAGCCAAAAGTTTCAGGTTGTTTGATGCCGAACTACCTCAGCATCTTCAAAACCACATGAAAAAACGAGGGGTGGAAACGCAAGGCTGCTATTTGCTGTAATCCTTTATTGGCGCCAGCGGTATGGTGAAGGTTTCAGTAACGCCCTCTATTAAGCGGATTTTGTCGGAGACAAAGTGTAAGGCGTTCGCGTTCGTGTCTGCTTGAAATAGAACCGCGAAATCCCATTGTCCAAAAACCTGATATGCCTCTTCAAGCTTCACGCCTTGCATAGGCTTTTCGCTGAATTGCATCAAAGGTTCATGAAGTTTTGCAGCCATGTTGGGGCTCAATTTAATCATTAACAGATATTTCTGAACCGATTTTTCCATGATAAACACCTGAGAATAATTTAGTTAAGGCGCTTTCTCTTAAAAAATGTGCCGCTTAACAACTTCTGTCTCTTTTAGCTCAGAGAAGAAGGGAGAGCGGTCTGAGGAATGCAAACTGGAAAAAAGAATGGTTGGCTTCTTTTTCACTTATGTTTCTACGACGGTTCTTTTTTGCGTTGGTGCGGTAGTGGCTATTTCTGGGAGTTGCGCTTTCAGTTTCTGTTCCGCGGCTGTTTCAGCTTCCTCCAGAATCTTTTCCGCTTCTAGGCTTGCTGTTCCAGTATTTACGGTCATGCCCGTGTCTTGGTGGGTTGTGGAAACGATGTCAGTCAGTAGAGTGCCGATGTTTTCTAGTTCGCGGCCTGCCTCTGGGAAAATATCTGCCATTCCAGCGCGTATGTTGTTAAGTACACCTGCTGCTGGAGCTAAAACCGTGACTACATCGCCTAACTCTGAAACAGTGTTGAGACGTAACGATACGCTTTCTAAAGCCAGTGACGCATGCATCAGCATTTTCTCAACTTTCCGTATTTCTGCTAACTCGCCGGCGAGAACGTTCGCGCGCATCGTATCCCTCTCCGAAAGCGCTTTAACAGTGCGCTTGAACAGCGTAGAATCACGTTGCTCAAAGCGACTTTGTGCATTATTCAGCTTTTGCTTTTGAACGTCTAACCGTTGGAGAACTGTGCTAATTTGTTTTTTTAAACTTACAGAAGGCTTGCCTGCATCCTTAATCTTCGATAAAAACGAAGGCTGCTGAGGCTTTTCCTTCCATCTATCAACGAACCCGTCAACCAAAACCATTTTCTCTCCTAATCTTTCACCTTGCCCCCTTTAGGTGGTGATTACATAAAAAATTGTTTGAACCAGCAAGCTAAAATCGACCCCCCTGCAAAACTCGTTTTACACTGTTCATTTTAAAATTTCGGAGCTGTTGAGACATGATTTCACGGCGTTTATTAACTGGCGTGACGAAGCGGGGCTAAAGCTGTATTTAAGCTGGAGCGATAACTATGTTTTATTTTTGTTTGAAAATGTAAAAAACCGAGCGCTTATTCTATTCAAATTGACGTATTTTTTAAGCTGATCCTGAAATATGCTTCCCACCGTTCCTCATGCAAAACATGCAATTCGATTGAGCGATTAGTTCAGTTTCTTAGCTTCAAAAGTGAGGATTTTATGGCAGTTAATGCATCTTGTCAGGACTACCTCAAAACCGTTCAGTATGTCGAAGCGTGTCTGGATGTAACGCCTCTGCTTTGCATGGTCACAAGTGACCTGACTGATAGAAATCAGTCTATCCTTTTCCATTCTCCCTTCCCGCAGTTCATTCTTTGCCTTGGGTAGGTAAATAACTCTTGTGAAAGAATCTTCTATTTGGGAAAATGGCGGATTATTTTAGGAAACGGTGTCGCATCCGTGACTGGAAGGGGCGCGCATCCAATAGTGCAAGTTTCCCTTTTACCCCCTTTTCCCTTCAGTAATGACGCTGTTTTTGGGTGCACGCCACTCGTTTAAATGCTTTTCATACGCGACTAAAATAGAACCCGTAACCCCTTATCCTTCTTGCTTTGATTTGTCTTCTTCTCTCTGGACCGGGGTAACTTCTGCGAGCTTTTACTTGTGATGAAAACCGATCCGCCATGTTTCAGGTGTTTTTGCACTCTCAGGAAATCCACCTGTTCCGCCTCTTGAACTTCAACTTCTTGGCTGGCGTCGTTATTCAACAGCACCACTTGAAACACCCGCGCCTTTTCCTTTTTGTCTTCAGTTAAATTTTTCAACATTGTTTTCATCTTTGCAAGATTTCTTGAACACTATTGATTGTGTAGGGGAAAATTTTTAAAGATATGTGACTGTCGCACCACAACAACAGTACAGTCTGTTTCATCCGAAAATTAAGTTGAGAATTTCGCTTTTTTTCTTCAAAGACTCAATTATTAAGTCGGGGTTTGCTTTTTTCAGCTCTTTTTGGGAGTATACGCCTGTAAGCACTGCGATGCAGCCCATTTTTGCGGTTTTGGCGGCTTCAACTCCGAAGATGGAGTCTTCAACAACCACGCATTTGTCTGGTTTGCTCCCAAGTTTTAGTGCGCACTTCAGAAAGATTTCAGGATTAGGTTTTGACTTAATGATGTCATCAGCTGTGACGACTGTGTCAAAAAATCTTTGCGTGTTTGTCCTTTTGAGCAGGTGGTTGATGACTGCACGGTCGTTCATAGAGGCCAAGCCCAATTTGACTTTGCCACGTAGCGTTTCCAAAAGTTCCAGTGAACCCGCGAGCAGTTTTACCTTATTGCTCATTTCGATTTCGTTTTGCACTTTCTTTTCTACAAGGCGCTTGATCAACGTCTCATCGAAGCTTGTTTTGGAAGAACGCAGTATTTCTCGCAAAGTTTCTGCCGAGCCTATTCCGATGAGTCTTTCAATGAATTCGTCGCTTATTTTGCAGTGGACGTCGCTGAGGGCTTTTTGAAAGGAAGCCACCACGACCTGTCGGGTGTCAGCGAGGGTTCCGTCCCAGTCGAATATAACCGCTTCGAACATTTCAGAATCCAGTTTAGCCGCGGCTATTCCGAGTTTACGCCCAGCGCTTCTCGGATACGCTGGCTTTTCTTGGCTGCTTCCTCAACCGCGCGCATCAGCGACTGCCTTATCGAACTTCCCTCAAGCTCGTATATGGCTTCGATTGTTGTTCCGCCCGGAGTCGTAACCATGTCCTTTACCTTGGCGGGATGCTCCTGCAGGTCCAGCACAAGTTTTCCTGTGCCTAAGACGGTTTGTGCCGCGCCGTATAGCGCCACGTTTCTGGGTAAGCCAACTTTCAGTCCTGCGTACATTAAAGCTTCAATTATTATGGAGATGTATCCTGGTCCGCTGCCTGTCAACGCGGTTATGGCGTCCATGTACTTCTCGTCAACTTCCTCGCATACGCCCATGCGGTTCAAAAGGGACTTAACTTTCTCTTTGTCTTTTTGGGTTACGTTTTCTCCGCAGCAATAAGCCGTGTAAGACGCCTGCACTAAGGCGGCGACGTTTGGCATGATTCTGACGATTTTAGCGTCGGGAACGAACTTCTTCAAAAATTTCAGCGGAACGGTAGCAGCTATCGATATTACTAGCTTGCCTTTGACTTCGTTGTTGATTTGTTTCAGAACGTTTTCCACGTTGTTTGGTTTGACGCATATGAAGATAACGTCGGCGTCGGCTGCGGCTTTTCGGTTGTCCGTGCTTACAGATGCGCCTAGCTTTTCTTGTTCTTTAAGCCTTTCTGGTTGGATGTCGACGGCGGTGATCTTGCCTGAGTATCCGCTTTTCAGGAGGCTTTTCACTATGGCGCCGCCCATCATTCCTGCGCCTATCACGGCGATTTTGTCGTTCATGAGAGTCACTCTTTGCTTTAACTACATTGTATCTGCTCTTAACTTTTATTGTCCACTTCTGAAGACTTTCACCCAAATTTGCCATTAAGAAGAGACTGCGACCTTTAGGCGGTTCTGCACGGCAAAGGCGGGAGCGTTTGTTCTCACGCCTCTGGAATTAAAGTGAGTTGGAACAGCCTCGAAACCATTATCGTGCAGGCTTTGTAGCATCGCAGCCACAGAAGGCACAGGTGACGATAGCTTGTTGCCGATTTTGTCGATAACATAATACGTTGCTGGCGCTTCAGCCTCATCCATTGCCAAAGCTACAAGCTTGGAGATTTTTCCGCTGTTTCGGAACGCGATGCGCCTGTTTTCCTGCGCCATTAACTCGCAGAACTGCGTGTCAAAGATTTTTCCCAGCCAAAGCGGTCCAGCCCAGTCCAGTTTGGAGCCGCACTCGGGGCATTTCTCGAAAAACTTCGAGGAAAGCGTTTTTGCGGGTTCTCTGTGCAAACAGTTGAAGCAGTGAAGCACGTAACCGAGGCTTTTAATGCTTGCATCCGCTTTTTTTGCGCCGTAACCTATTTGTGCGTACACTCGGATGTAATGGTCTGAGGAGTGGCTGAAGACGACGCGGACGCCAATGTCCTGCTTCGCGGCAACCGTGGCTACGCATCCGGCTAAGAGCCGAACCGCAAGTTCATGGCAGTACTCGGTGCGCAGGGGTTTTCCCCCGTACTTTCTCACGCAGGCTTTCGCGTGAACACCGCACAGCGGCGCAAGGTCGGTTGCCGTCACGGCTAAGAGACCCTTGTTGCGGAGTGCTCGGACGGCTGAATCCAAGTAGGGCACGGGAGAACCAAATGGGTCAACATCCACTATGTCGAATCTTCTGCGGGGTGCGCCGTGGCAGCTTAACAGGCAGTTCGCGTCTTTATGATTGACCGTTACGAGGTCTTGCAGCCCGTTCAAGTCCACGTTGTGCTGTGCAAGTTTAAAGGAGCGCTCGTTGATGTCGCTGACCACAACCTTGTTGACGCCGTGGATTTCGGCTGCGAAGCGGACGCCTCTGATTCCCGAGCCTGTTAAGGGGTCGCAAATGGAAATTTCCCTGTTAACAAGCCGCTGGTAGGCTTGGAAGGCTAAGACGGATATGTCGCGGTTCAGCTCCATGACTGGATTGTAGAACACCGGAGCCTTAGACGGCGCGTAATCGGAAGGCTGCTTTTTGAAGGCTTTAAGCTTCGGAACCAAGACTTTCACTTTGCCTTCTCTAACTGTTTCGCTTGGAAAATCCGCTGCGAATTCTGGGTCTGACATGGTACCGTGCCTTTATCTTCGTGGGTTATGAGAAGAAATTTATTTGCATATTAGACTTCTGGTCTATAGGACGTGACGCAATGCAGAAACGCGTGCTACTTTTGACAGGCAACCCCGGCACTGGAAAAACCACTGTGCTGATGAAAGCAGTTAGCACGCTGAAAGAGAAAGGCTACTGTGTCGGCGGCATGATAAGCCGTGAAGCACGCGAAGGCGGAACGCGTGTGGGTTTTGAGATTTTGGACCTAAGCAGCGGCAGACGAGGATGGCTTGCACATGTTAACCAGAAAGCGGGTCCTCAGGTTGGGAAATACCGCGTTAACAAGGAAGACCTCGACTTTATCGGCGCGAAGGCGATTGCTGACGCCGTGGAAAAATGTGCGGTTATCGCCATAGACGAAATCGGCCCCATGGAACTGTTTTCAGAAAAGTTCAAAGAAGCCGTGCGAAAAGCGCTGGAGAGCCGTAAGCCTGTCTTAGCGGTTGTGCATTGGAAAGCCAAGGATAGGCTGATAAGCGAAGCTAAACGCCGCGAAGACTCAGAAACATTAACAGTCACGCAAGAAAACAGGGATAAAATGCCTGAAACAATAGCCCAAAAAGTACTCACTTTTCTGAAATAGAACGCAAATAAGAGAACGAGTGTAGTTGCCTCAGAGACGCAAACACCAAACCAGACATATTTGGATCCTAATAGAAATAGTATGCAGAAACCTATAGGGGGTCTATCCCCGTCGCTTCTCTCGGGACTATTTATAGTTCCTTTAAATAAGGGGGGTATAGACTGTTCCGAGCGCTAGAGCCACTAAGCACCGAAACAAATCATGCCTCTCAAACTTTGCGTCCATGCTTGCTATGGAGAGAAAGTGTTTTATGCTATATCATACGTAACGATGTAAGCGAGGTTAATTAAGATGGCAAAATGCCCTAATTGTGGAAAAGAAGTTAAAAACGCGAAGAAAACGTGGAAAATGGCTGGTAGACCCGACAAGCAAGGCAAACGTACACAACTAACCATAGGCTTATACGAGTGCTGCGGAAAAAGCTTCAGGCAAGTTTTAGATAAAAAGAAAATCTAAGCATTCCCACCTCCTTAACCTTTTTTTATTTTTTTAGCCGTCCGTAAGCGAAAGCTTTCAAGGCGCACGAGAACTAAAAAGTGTGTTTCGTTGATGCTTCTGTATACCGATTGGCGCTACATGAAAAAAGAACGCCGTTACGCGCTCTTTTCACGCCTATCTTCATCCTGCTTAAGCAGCACAATGGTGTCTGCTGGCACATCTCTCTGAACCGTAAAGTTCGCCCCAATCCAACTTCTAGGCCCAACCTTCACACCAGGCATCAAAAGCGCATTTATACCCGTCTTCACGTCATCACCCAGAATCGCCCCAAGCTTCCGTCTTCCACTATCAACAACCTTGCCTTTCACAAGCATCTTCACATGCCCATCATCTAAACGAAGATTAGCCGTAATGGTGCCTGCAGCCAAATTGCAGCGTTCACAGAGTATGCTATCGCCCACATAAGACAAGTGACCAACATGCGTCCCATCCATAATTATGCTGTTTTTGACCTCGCAAGCATTGCCTACACGAACGTTTTTGCCCACGCTTGTACATGGGCGAATGTAACAGTTCGGTCCGATGTCGCTGCCTTCGCCGATAAAACTTGGACCTTCAATGTACGCTCCAGAACGTATTCTCGCAGTTTCCACAACCGTCACAGGACCCACTAAATGCGCGCCATCCTCCACAGTCCCGTAAACCTTATGCTCCATACGCTTAAGCGCCCAACTGTTCGCCTCAAGCAAATCCCATGGTCTTCCGATATCAATCCAATTAGCCTTCGAAACTTTGGAGGCTAAAACCGTTTTATCGTCTTCTATAAGCAGCGAAAGAGCATCCGTGAGCTCCCATTCGCCACGAATTGAAGCTTTTGTCTGCTTTATCTTACCAAAAATCTCTTCGGAAAACACGTACAACCCAGCATTGGCTAGGTTCGACGGCGATTCACCAGCAGCTGGCTTCTCAACTATACGCTTGATTAATCTCTCTTTTTCAAGCTCCACTACACCGTAGCTTTCAGGCTTTTCCACAGGAACCACCGCCATAACCGCAGCAGGTTTTTCCGCCTCATACAAACGAACAACATCAGCCACAGCTTCACGGGCAAACAACAAATCACCATAAACAAGAACAAAATCGCCATCAACATGCGACTCAACAACACTCACAGCGTTGCCGGTTCCAAGCATCTCAGCCTGCTCAACATAAGCTACCTTCAAACCCAGCCTTTCACCATCGCCAAAACATTGCCGAATAGAATCACCCATATAATGCGTAACAATAACAACCTCAGTTACGCCAGAAGCTTTCAACGCATCCAAGCAATACTCAAGAATCGGCTTCCCACCAACCTGTATCAAATGCTTTGGCCTAGTCGCCGTGATGGGCTGAAGCCTAACACCCTCTCCAGCAGCCAAAACTACCGCTTTCATTTCTTCAACTCCTCAAACTGCTTTTTAACTAAAGCTGCCCCTCTGCCCATTATATCGTTTGCCGCTTTTAATGATTCACCTTCAATAGTTAACCGAATAAGCGGTTCAGTCCCAGACGCCCTAATCAAAAGCCAACCAGTCTTAAGCGCCAACCGAACACCATCAACCGTCGAGAAATTCGTGTATTCTGGAAACGCAGATCGCACAGCCTTCTCGATGCTTGCAACCGCATTATGCTTCAAATTGTTACTGCAAGCCACGTTCTCTCTCAATGTCACGTATTCAGGCACGTCAGCAATGAACTCACGCAAACTCTTACCTTCTTCTTCTAAAGCCTTCAGAAGCAAAACTGCAGAAAGCGGTCCATCAGGACAGTAATGAAAACGTGGATGAACCCAAGCGCCACATGGCTCTCCACCAAAAACAGCAGCGTAACGCTTTATGGCTTCCGAAATGTAAACGTCACCAACCTTGGTTCTAACGACCTTGCCGCCAACCGTTTCAGCCATCGTCTCAACACACATAGAAGCTTCAACATTCGTAACCACGGTTCCGCCGCCAGCACGCTTCAAAGAGTAAGCGGCATACGCAGCAAGAGACCGGTCAAAATCAACAAAACTGCCATCCTCGTCAATGAAAGCCACGCGATCACCGTCACCGTCAAAAGCTACGCCAACATCAGCACCCACTCCTTTGACAACTTGCGCCAAATCCTTCAGAGATTCAGCAGTTGGCTCAGAACTCCGCGCTGGAAAGAAACCATCAGGCTGAGCATTCAAGGCAGTTACGCGGCAACCAGCGGCTTTCAACACTGCTGGACCCACATCAAACGTGGCACCGCAACCAGGGTCTGCCACAACACGCCACTGCCTACGCAACGCCACAGCTTTTCTCACCATTTCCATGTAAAAGTGGCTAACATCAACAACAGAAGCTTCACCAACACCACGCCAATCCGACATCACAAAACTGTTCTCCGCAATTATTTCCTCCACTGCACATTGGCTCTCATCAGTAAAGGATAAACTGTCACCGTCAAAGATTTTGATGCCGTTATACTGAGGCGGATTATGCGAAGCGGTAAGCATGAACCCAACATCTGCCTTCAACAGCCTAGTTAAATAAGCCAAGACAGGAGTTGGCACAGCACCCACCAAAGACACCTGTGCACCACCTGCAAGCAGCCCAGAAACCAGTGCATCCTCAAGCATCAAACCTGAAACTCGCGTGTCCCTTGCCACCAACGCTTTTTTCGCTTTGACATGCGACGCCACAGCTAAACCCACTTTGCAAGCTAGCGTTGGCGTTAAGTAAATGTTAACTAAGCCTCTTACTCCAGAACTTCCAAACAGTCTAGCCACTTTGCATCCTCCGATTAGTCTGAATACTTCTATGGTTAAAAGGCTAATTCGCTTAAAACGATTTAGCTCAAAAATCAACCCAGAACTGGACTATTTAATGCCGAATTATCAATGAACTTAACCAGTTTTCGTCGGGTTGGATGCGCACCATACGGGTCAGAAAGATAGTAAGCAGAAACCGCGTTTGCTAAGACCAATCGGCACTCATCTGAAAGGGCATTTCCATCGCCTAAGATGTTTCCTGCGTTCCAAGCGTCGCCTGCGCCAGTTGCCCTTAACGCTTTGACTTTGAAGGAGGGAACAACAACCTCTGTTTTCTTGGTGAACGTGGCTGAGAAAACTGTGGTGTGCAAGTCAATTCTCGCGGGTAAATTCTTAGCCAAGACTCTAGCGGCTTCCATTGCCAACTCGTCAAACCGTCGTTTCTGTTGGTTTCCGCTTATTTCATCGGTTAGCATTGACGCGTAGCAGAGTGCTTCGTTCTCGTTTAAGCTTAAAACGTTCACTTTACTGGTTTTCAGAACATTATTCACAAGTTCGGGAATTTCGTCTCTGTTGGGAGTTGGATCTGCCGTGTCATAGTAAGTTTTGCCTTTTCCTTTCGTTTTAACTCTGCGAAAAACGGTTTCAGCCAGCCTGGTGCCGTATTTCTTTGTTCCAGCCCAGTTAAACAAGCAAACGTAATCCGCGTTTTCAATCAACCCGTAATCGCTGTCAGTCAAGTCTAAAGGACCAAAATTCGCCAGTGCACCTAAGTCTCTGAGCATTACGTTGGCTTTTCCGTTTTCAGTCTTAAGTTCCAGCGCTGTTGTTAACGAGGCTTTTTCCGCAATTTTAACGTGGGAAAGGTCAATCCGGTATTTTCCAAGATAAACTTTTATCTGTTGAAGACCCCGCTTGTTTGTACAGACAATCGGCGTTACATTCACGCCTAACGCAGCTAAAGCGGAAGCAGTGTTAATCGCGTTTCCACCTCTGATGTCCATTTGAGCGATACCGTCTATGCTGCCACCTTTGCGCTCAGTTATATCCGCTATTACCGAGGAAAAAAGAGCTGCATCACAATTCAAGTTTATCAGCCGATCATAGAAGAAATCAGGCATCACAACTGCGTCAAGTTTTTCATGCTTTTCTTTAAGAAAGCTTAGTAGTTCATTTTTGCAGTCTGCTCGCATCAGTGAGAACACCTTTGTTACTTATTTTCCGCAAAGCTAAAATAACCTTTTCATTATAAGTTGGAAGTTGACTCGGAATAATGGAAAAGTTGAGCATGGGAGAAGAGCGATTTGAAGTTTAAAGTTGAAATGGGTCTGCTGTTGATGGCTATTGCGCTGTTTGCGTTGAGCGCCTTTTTCTATTCTTACCAAACGGTAAGCGAAGGGCTTACTTTTAGTATAGGGTCAAGCAGTTATCCATACAGAGTGCTTGCACTCACGTTTGTTGGTTTTGGTTCTGTTCTGACGTTAACTGCGTCGGTCTCGTATTCGAAGCGTAGCAAAAGTTTTGGAAATAGTGCTCGCCGAGTTTAGCCGAGGATAAAGCTGACCAATATCCAGACGAGGTCTCCGAATAGCAAAGCGGCGATCAAGCCCATTGTCACAAATATAAGCATGGGTAAACCCGGTGTCGCCCACACGCGGTCGCTGATTTTTCCGGTGTCAACGGCGGTGGAGAGGCGTTCAACTATTTCGTTTCTTCCTTCGTCTCTTGGCACGACGGCAAGTTTTCGTTTAAGCGGGTTTTCATTATTGTCGTCTATGTCTTCCATGGGGTAAATGTGCCATTTTTCCTTTAATTTAGCTATAGGAATTTTGTAACCTGTTATCATTACTAGTATTTTTTTTCCAAGGGACTCGTTTGTGAGGGTTCCTTCAAACAACTTCTTTCCCGTTGCTACACGTTGGATAAGGTTACGTAAAATCATGTAGATACCGCTTGCCGCTGCGAACAGGACGGAATTGGTGAAAATTGTTAATGGGAAAAGGTTTTGCGAAAGAGGGGAAACTCCTGAAGTGAAGATGGGCGTGAATAGCGTTTCTGTGGAGAAAGGCAGAGCGAGTGCGATGCACATTAGGGCTTTTGAGTCGGCTCCTCCGAATCCGCCAGAATAAAAAAGGATTATGGCCAAAGCGGCTGTTACGCCGAAGCTTAGCCCGAAGAGAGGCAGTTTTGAGGGCTCGTAAAGGAGTAGTTCAGAGAGAGACAGAAAAAGAGCTGTGGGTGCGTAGAATGCCCATACGCGGTTGCTTACTTCTCTGGTTTTGTAGTCGCGCCAAGACGCGTAAAGAAGAAAGGCTAAGGAGAGTGTGACTTTTGCTGCGATGAAGGTTGTCTGCAAGTTGAGGGCTTCCTCAGAGTTTTTCAGGCGTAGCTTTAGTGATTCATGGTTTAGGCTAATAAGATTTTGTTTTTGACTTAGTTGCCGAGCTGTGGAAGAAGTGAAAAGAAAGTTATTGTGGGGCTTGCTCTTGGAACTCGTAGAATTGTCCCGGATTTGGCACTATCCTAAAGTAGTAGTTTTCTCCTTCTGTCCAAGCGCCGTCTATGCCGTTTGGCCATGCAAGTGTTATTGTGGCTGTGTCGCCTGCGCTGAGTAGTGTGCCTGAACCTGTTATGCCTGTGTAAGCGGTGACATCTGTCATGTTTCCAGAGGAGTCACCAAGCCAAACTCTTACAATTCGGGTGTCTTCTGTTCCCGAGTTACCGACGGTGATTTCTGTGTCGCTTGTGTCGAAGCGTACGTTTTCTAGATAGAGTCTAACTCCTGCTTGCGAAGTTGCGCTGCCCATGTAGGTTGTTATCCAAGCGTAGGTTACGACTATTGCTGCGACTGCGATGACTATGAGAAGCAACGTTGCAAGTATAGGTGATATAGCTTTCTTGGAGTTCAGAATTTTTCTGATTGACATTTTTTTCGTACACCTTATTTTGGTTTAGTGAGGTTAATTTTTGTATATAACATGTATGAAGTTGGAATCTACATTCTAAATAATTCGAAAACTGAACAAAAGGCAGGTGGTTTAGGGAGCATTCTGGTTCGGCTTTCAATTTCATGGCCGTTGAAGCTCTGACTATAGTGCTCGGAAAAGTCTATAGCCCCCTTATTTAAAGAAAACTAAAGCGCCCCAGCTATCTGGGACTGGGGATCGTAAATAATTATGCTTTCGCGTATTCTTTTGCACCGCTATGATAACCGACATTGTTGCTCATTCTTGTTTTGGTTTTGTGAGGCATAAAATTTATCAGGTAGACATTCGTTCCGTGCGGTAATTCGCGGGTTATCAGTCTATGGGAAACCTCACAGTCGCCGTCCTCGGCGCAGCAGAATACGCAAGCAACCTCGGAAAAAAAGGCACAGCCTCAGATATCACCCTGTACAACCTTAAAAAAGGCGAAGACACCGTAACATTCATCGAGCCCACCAGGTACCCGGAAAGGTTGGCACCGCTTTTCTACGCTGTTGCCATGGCTGATAAGGCAGTTGTGGTTGTGGACGAGTTAAACTCAACATTCGGCGAATGCCTCGTGATGCTGCAGTGCACTAGTTTAAACAGCGGATACTTCTTTCTCCGAAACTACATCTTGCAGGAGAAAATTATTCCCATGCTCAAGGGCACCAGCTTGGAGAAATTCGAGTTTATAGCAGACAATCCTGTGTTGCTGAAGGAGCGTTGCTTGATTGAGGCAGCGCAGAAGGCAAATTGTGAAGCTGAAGGCGCATTCGGAACCGTTCCGGTGGATCATGCGTTCAGCGTGAAAGGTGTGGGAACGGTGGTTCTTGGCTTGGTAGCTAAGGGGACCATCAAGAAACACGATACCTTGAAGATTCTTCCGGGAACAAAAACGGTGCAGTTGCGGTCTATACAGAAACATGATGACGACTTTGACTTGGCATCTGACGGCGACAGGGTCGGGTTAGCCTTAAAAAACGTTGAAGCCAAAGACGTAGACCGCGGCACGGTGTTAACAACTGACCCCTCAGTTAAGACATCTAAAACGCTGGAGACCAACGCGACGCTGGTTAAGTACTGGCCGACCCCGCTAAAAGCCGGCATGGTTATGCATCTGGGTCACTGGATGCAGTTCCTTAACTGCAAAGTTGAAGCCGTCACGGACGAGGGAGACTGGCGCAAACCCGCCTTGACGTTGGCTTTGGAGAAGGAAATTGTACATTATCCCGGCGACCAAGCTGTGTTAACGTATCTGGAAAACGGAAAACTGCGCGTAGCAGGCACAGTAACGCTGCCTTGAGGAACCATATAGTTCGGAAGGAAGCGCCCCTGGATAGACCCCCTCCCCCCTTTGCTGCATGCATTTACTAATAGGCTCCAAATATGTTCGCGTTTTCTACATGCTATTGGGCGGTTTCTGTGCCAATACGGACCTCCCCCTATAGGTTTCTGCAATCAACCACTATTAGGATCCAAATATGCCTGGTTGTCAGTGTGGGTTATCTTTAGGCGCTGAGTTTTTTGTGTAAAGTGTGCAGGTAGGCTGTTAGGCTTTCTATGCATTGGATTTCTTTTCTCACTAACGCGGAAAGCTCACGCCAGAGCTTGGTGTTCGGTTTTATTTTCGCTCTTTCCAGGCTCTTTTTGAGGTGTTTTGTTCCTTCTTTTCCGCGCCTGTCAAAATCCAAAAAGAGAATTACTTCGGGCACACCCATTTTTTCTATTTCGCAAACTGCATCGAGAAAGGATTTTCCTCCTGTCTTAACCGTTAGCACTGTGCCAGCTACGCCTAAAGCTCGAAGGGCATCCACATCTTTTTTTCCTTCCACCACGATGGGCGTTCCTTTCGCAGATTCTTCCGCTAAAGCTTCAAGAACTTTGAGAATTTTTTCCTCTTTCTCTTTCAGCCGCGTGGACAAAACGGTTTACCTTGTTATCTTAGCCTTCCGAACGGCTTCCAAGCACTCCTGCGCCTCACGGTTATTCGCGAAGTACCGCCTTACAGGCTCAAGAATCCCTGCGAGTTCTGCTGCAACGCCGTTCTTAAGGTCTTGCGGGTGCAGCTTGCCCTGCGCGTAAGCGGTTTCAAGCTCGTTGAAGCTTTGGAATTCTACGTTGCCGCCGAATTTGGCTGGCCGCTCAATGGTGAACACGGGTTTTTCCCGGAAGACTATGTGCTTGCAGATGTCTATGACAGGGTTGAACGCTATGGTCCGTTCGGGGCAGAAGGCTCTCGTCATCTTCTGCTTTATCTCCGAGGGCGTGTCGTAAATGAAAATGCAGGTTTCTGGCTTGCTTTTGGACATTTTCGCTGAAGCCACAGCTTCTTTCTCCTGCCCTTCAGGAATCGGCCACACCATAGGCTTCTCCAGCCCCTGCAGCAGATGGTGGTGAACGCAAACGGGCTTCCAGCATCCGATTTTTTCGCCTATTTCTCTGGCGACGACGTTGGCTTTCCGCTGGTCCAGCCCTAACTGGCAAATTTTCACTTGCATGTGATAAATGTCGGCGACTTGCATGGGCGTGTACAGGAAATCCGAGACGTAACGGGCGTCGGTTTCTTTTCTTCCAGCAATCTCCAAGGTCCGCCTTGTCCGGGCTATGGTGAGGTTTTTGGCGACCGTCACGGTTTTCGCCCAGTAATCAATGTCATCGTAGAGCTTGTCCGAGTAGATGAACTCCACTTTGTCGGAGGGCACGCCAAGCGCAATCCATGAGTGACGGAAAAGGTCAGCTGCTTTCCTGATGGTCGGAAGGTCGCCTCCGAGCTTGTTGTTGAGCCACCCGTGCCACGTGGCTAAGAAGGCTTTAAAGCGCAAGCCCGCCTCGGCAAAGTCCTTCATTTTATAAGCGCAGATCACACCTGTTCCCAAGTGCACCAAGCCCGAAGGTTCCCAGCCGTTGTAGGCTACAGGATGCTCTTCCGTTTCCAAGAGCTGCCGCAGGTCTTCGGGCGTCAGGACCTCTTCTGTTGGAGGTCTACAGATTAATTCAATCTTTTTTTCTAAATCCAAGATGCAATTCCCAGCTTGGTCGTAGTTTTCCTAGCCTTTAATGTAAACGCTGAACTTAAAAACCTAATCTGCCGCCGCTGTTACCTAGTCCATTTAGAAGCTGTATGTAGTGCGCAAAATGTTTTGTTTTGTCGCGGGCGATTGTTTCCCATGTAACCTAACACTTAACTTCACAGCGGAGCGGTGCGCTCCTCTAAGGTAAGCTCTCTCAGCATGGGATTTTGTGCCCGCGCCCACCGTGTCCCATGTTTGGGTAAACCCTTCGTCACAAGTAGCAAGTTTTGTGGGACTTGCGGTCTTCTGTTGGGTCCGTCGTCATGGATTTGCCAGTGGGATAAAATACTAGGCTGAAAAGAGAAGTTAAACGTTGCTGTCTTGCGAATAGCAAATTCTGCCGTAGTGCTTTAGAATCTAAATTAGCCGTCAATAAAATTTTAAAAGCAAACAGAAACCCTAACAGGTGAAAAATGTCAACGTCTAAAGGCTCAGCTAAACTTTACGTGATAGGCGTAATCTGCATACTCGCGGTTTTGACAGCGGCTTTCATAGTTTTAGACTTTTACTCTCCACAGGAAACCCCTGGAACTCCCGCAAGAGAAAGCGTCATACCCTCCGCCGCGGTGAAAATGACTCCTAAAGCTGACCTTTACCCGCCTATTCTTCATTCGGACGAGTGGAGCCAGCCCGTGCCATTAGCTGACGCCGTCAACACCGCGGGCGGCGAAGACTCACCCTTCATACTGCCCGACGGCGACACGTTGTACTTCTTCTTCACGCCAAACGTCACTGTTCCAGCTGAAAAGCAAATCCTTGACGGCGTAACAGGCATATACGTGTCAACCAAGCAAAACGGCTCATGGAGCATAGCGGAACGAGTAATCCTGCAGGACGCTGGGAAGCTTGCGTTGGACGGAGCCGAGTTCATACAGGGCGACTCAATGTGGTTTGCGTCTGCCCGCGAAGGCTACACAGGCGTTAACCTGTTCACCGCCGAGTTCAAAGACGGAAAATAAACGAACTGGCAGTACGTCGGCGACAAACTCATGAAAGACTATCAGGTGGGCGAGATGCACATCACCGCCGACGGCGCAGAACTTTACTTCCACTCGCCGAGAGCTGGAGGAAAAGGTCAATTTGACATTTGGGTTAGCCGAAACGTGGACGGTGAATGGCAGCCGCCGGAAAACGTGGAGGCAGTTAACACGCAAGAAACCGAAGGCTGGCCCTTCATCAGCCAAGACGGAACCGAGTTGTGGTTCACGCGAACGTACATGGGTTCGCCCGCAGTCTACAGAAGCACAAAAGTAAACGGTGTCTGGCAGGAGCCGCAGCTGATTGTTTCGCAGTTCGCAGGGGAGCCGACGCTTGACAATGAGGGAAACCTGTATTTTGTCCACCACTTCTTCAACGCCGCGGGCGAAATGGTGGAGGCAGACATTTACGTCGCGCTCAAGAGGTGAAACCCGCTATCTCCCTAAATGAAAAACTGCTTTACGTCACTGATAGAAACGCGTGGCGCGCATGGCTTGCCGAACATTATGGTAAGGAAAAGGAAGTGTGGCTAGTTTTTCCGAAGAAGGCAAGCGGCGAACCCCGTATTCCCTACAACGACGCAGTTGAAGAGGCGCTTTGCTTCGGTTGGATAGACAGCAAAGCTAAACGAGTAGACGAGAACTCGTACGCCCAACGTTTCAGTCCCCGAAAACCAAACAGCAAATACTCCCAAGCAAACAAAGAAAGATTAAAAGAGCTTGTCCGCCTCGGCAAAGTATTGCCCTCAGTGCAGGCTACGCTTGGAGAAATTCTAAACGAAGAATTTACCATACCCTCAGACATATTAGAAGAGATAAAAGCCAACAAGGCAGCATGGGCGAATTTCCAGAAGTTTTCGCCTGCTTACAAGAGAATTCGCATAGCGTTTATTGAGGGGGCAAGGAATCGTCCTGCTGAGTTCAGGAAGCGGCTTAAGTATTTTGTTGAAATGACGGAGAAGAATAAGCAGTTCGGGTTTGGCGGCATCGAGAAATATTATTGAAGCGTTTCTGTGCGGAAGCAGGTAAAGTTTAATAGCGCCTTTTAGTAATACGAAACATCCTAAAAGTAACACTGGGGTTAGGGTTGAAACTGAAAAACGCCACTGGACAAAACAACGCAACAAGCGAAGAATCAATAATCAAGCTTGAAGATGTGTCCACAGTGTACGAAGGCGCGAGAAGAACAGCTATCAAAAACGTAAACCTAACCGTGAAAAGAAACGAGCTTGTCTACGTGGTGGGTCCAAACGCCGCGGGGAAAACCACTCTCCTAGAAACCATAAACGGCATGCTCCCCACTTTCAAGGGGAAAGTCAGCGTTTTCGGCTTAAACGTGCAGACTCACGGCAGACAAGTAAGATGCGGAATAGGCTATGTGCCTCAAGACTTCATGGTAAAGCCCGGAGAACCCTACACCGCGCTCGACGTCGTGTTGATGGGGCGGTATGGCCAGATAGGTTTTCTCCGCCACCCAGACGAGTTGGACAAGGCTGAAGCGTTAGAAGCCATGAAGCGGATAGGCGTTGAAACGCTTGTAGGCAGAGCCATGGGCAAGCTTTCTGGTGGGCAACAGCAAAAAGTGATGCTTGCTCGCGCCTTGGCGAAAAACCCGAAAATTCTCCTTTTAGACGAGCCGTTCAGCAACTTGGACCCTGATTCACGCGGACAAATCCCCACGTTAATCACCAAGCTTCACCAGGAAAAAGACTTAACCACCCTCATCGTGACGCACGACATCCACCACATGCTTGACCAGTGCACGCGGGTCATAGTGGTAAGCGGCGGCAAAATCACGTTTGACGGAACACCCGAAAAAGCGCTGCCCCTCGTGGAAAACCACCCCCACACAACTTCGCTGGAGACCCACCACCATTGATACTTCTGGAATTCGCCATCATGCAGCGAGCGCTGGTCGCCTGTGTCCTAGCAGGCTTCCTTATGGGTTTGATAGGCGTTTTCGTGGTGAGGATGCGACTCTCAGCCATAGGCTACTCCATGTCCCACGGCGCCTTCGCAGGAGCAGCGTTAGGCTTAGCCACCGCCACGAACCCGCTTTTAACCGGGCTGCTTTTCGCGTCAGGCACCGCCTTCCTGATAGGACCAATCGCGGATAAAGCTAGGCTGCACGCGGACACCATCACAAGCATAGTTTTCCCTTTGAACATGGCTTTAGCTTTCGTGTTTTTAACGCTGGTGCCAGAGGTGGGGCTCAGCAGTCAAGTAGCTAACGTGCTCTGGGGCAGCATAATCACCATGACCAACGCAGACTTAGTGTACCTCGTCACGTTGTTCGCGGCGACCGTAGCCATAGTCTACTTGGTCTGGAAAGAGCTTTTCGCCATAATGTTCAACCGTAAACTGGCGGAAGCAGACGGAATCAACACTAAACCCTTCATTTACCTGATTATCTTCTTAGCGGGAGTAGTCGTAACCTTCAGCCTGAAACTGGTTGGAGGATTACTCATTTACGCGCTCCTCTTCAACCCCGCGTCCACGGTTCTGCAGTTTTCTGAAAACATGCGGAAAGTCGTAGTCGCTTCGCCCTTGGTTGGGATGGCAACAACTGTTTCGGGACTCTTCGTTTCCCTATTCTTTGATTTGCCAGTTGGCTCCTGCATAGTAATTGTCTCAACCATAGTTTTCGCAGTCGCACTTCTTCTATCACCAAAACGAAGAAGAAAGGAGGAAAACGAAAAATGAAAAACAAAAAACGGTTAACCTTAAGCGTAGCGTTACTACTGCTTCCTTTGATGCTTTTGTCAGTGACAGTAACTGAAGCCCAAGCCGCCGACAAACCCATAATCGTGTGTACAACAAGTGCAGTCGGCAGCGTAGTTGAAGAGTTCGTAGGCGACACAGCTGACGTTCTAGTGCTGGTTCGGCCGGGTTTATGCCCCGCCGACTTCGACATGAAACCCGGATACATAGACGCCGTGAGCAAAGCACAGATTCTGTTTAAACAGAACATTACAGGCGAATTCTGGCTGGCCGGATTGCTTGAAGCCTCAGGAAACTCGGATTTGACGGTGGTTGCTATTCCCGGCGTTTACAATACGCCTGCTGGAGCAAAAAGCTACATTCGTGGAGTGGGCGGAAACCTGAGCGAAATCTTGGGTTTGGATTTGGACGCGAAAACTGCGGAGATGTTGAGTGACGTGGATGAGGTTTCCAGTTTGATGACGAACCAAGCGGCAACAGTGGACGCGTCAAACGTGAAGGTCATTTGCATGGGCTGGCTTAAAACTTTCATAGAATCTGCTGGCTTCACAGTTGTGGCAACGTTTAATCCGCCTGAAACTCTGTCAGCTGGCGACATAACCAGCCTGTTAGAGACTGCGCAGAGCGAAGGAGTAGCGTTGGTAGTGGATAACCTTCAAATCGACACCGAGTTCGGAGCGGGAATAGCCTCTCAAGTGGGCGCGGAGCATGTGGTGCTCACAAACTTTCCAGGCGCCGTTCCTAATACTGAAACCTTGCCTGAAATGCTACAGTACAATGCAGAGCAGCTTTTCAACGGCACCGTCACATGGAAAGCCACATCTACGCTCAAGGCTGAAAAAGTCGACCTGCAAAATCAAGTAGCTATATTCCAGATAGCCGCAGCGTTAGCAGCTATAGCCGCTGTTGCGGAAGCAGTGCTACTCTACGCTAAACGAAAAAAGTAAACCGTGAAAAACGAAATGAACGCGAAAGACTACTTTGACAACGCAGCAGAAACATGGGACAGCAAGTTCCAAAATCCCAGACTTCTCTCTTTTTTAGAAAAACTTGTTCCACAGTTTGACCTGAAACAGGGACAGCAAGTGCTGGATGTGGGCACTGGCACGGGAGTGCTGATTCCGTACTTAATCAAAGCAGTAGGACCATCTGGCTCGGTCACTGCAATAGACTTCTCAGAAAAAATGGTTCAAAAGTGCAAAACAAAATGTGCACACCTCAAAAACGTTAACATAACCGTTGGAAACATCGAAGACGCTGCTTTCCCAGCAGAATCCTTTGACGCTGTTATCTGTTTCGGCGTGTTTCCTCATCTGGAAAACAAACGAAAAGCCTTACGGAACATCAACAGAATGCTAAAACCCGACGGTGAACTCGTTATAGCTCACGCCCTCAGCAGTGAAGAACTGAAAGCGCACCACAAAAAAGTTTCAGATCACGTAGCACACGCGGCAATGCCCGACAAAGCTGAAATGACACAGTTGATAGAGCAAACAGGGTTTGTGGAAATTCGCATCCGAGATGAACCAGGATGCTACCTGTGCATTGCTCATAAACCAAGTAAAGCTTAAGACAATAAAGTAACAAGAGTTGTGAAGGGGCCGAGGCTGGGATTTGAACCCAGGCAAAAGGCTCCACAGGCCTCTAGGCTACCAAGCTACCTCACCTCGGCCACTATTTGGATAACCTTGGCTACGTTATGCCATCATTTACGTTTTTTCAGAAATATTAAGTTGTCCTTTTGGTAAACGACATCGAAACCTACTATCCCCTCTTTTGCGAATTCCTCGATGCAGAAGCAACGCCTAGAAGGGAAAAACTTGTCACCCGAGCCTCACCGTATTAACGCAAAGATGCTGGCGGAGTCGTCTATTTAAAACTCGCTTTCGATTTGAACACCAATTTCAGAAGGCATATATTGATGCGCCACTTTAGCTCCTGTTTTGTGAAAGAAGTCAGGATTAATTGGGCTCGTTTTCGAAGTGCGCTAGGTTCGAAGTGGACGGCGCGTATAGGTACCATAGCGTTTGTAAGTTTAGCTCTATTGTTCGCGCACCCAAACTCGGTTTACAGGTCTTACTTCAGGCAACTGCTCAGTTCCTTGGTTGTTTGGACAAATTCTGCTGCGTGGAATCTGATTCGCAACGTGACCTACGTGTTCTTTCTGGTAAGTGGATTACTCTTGATAGCGATTTTTCTCAAGAAAGCCAAGGATAGCGACTGGAAAAACGAAATTCTTGCGGTAAACTGTGCTTGGACGGCGTTTGTGCTTCAAGCGTCTCTAGTGTTCGGTCTGCAATGGGAAGCATTCGATGTTTGGATAACGACGCCCAGCATCGTGGAGATGTTCTTCTGGGGGACAATCATCCTATCAGCAGCTTCTGTGTTGCTGTTAACGCCCTTCAGGTGGGCTCGATGGTTCGGATACGTTGTCTCATGGATATTTCTCGTTGGCAACTTCGTCGGGTTTTACATGATGCTTAAGTATAGCATTTTGTATTTGAATCCCTTTCCATCGTTAACAGCGGTTGTTGTTATCACGGGTTTAGTTGCCCTGTATTCTTTTCACAGGGAACGCTTGTCAAGTTTACGGTTGTTTAGCCGCGGCAAGGAATTGAAAGAGAATGGTCGCCGACTGAAGGGAATTCTCACTTCGCCGAAAGTGCTTACAGTTGTTTTGGCGTTGGTGCTGTTGCCTAGTTCTTTAGCGTTCTTTCAGCCATACAATCAGTGGGCGCGAGCCGAAGGGGGCAAAACGGATGAGTTTTACACTGGCGTTTCTTTCTGCGGGCGCACAGCAGAGCAAGCTAAGCGCTTGATTGATAGGGTTAAGGATTTCACTAATGTTTTCGTGGTGCAGTCTTTGCCAATCAGTTATGATGAGGAGGCGCTAAACGAGATATGTGATTACGCCGTTGCCTCTGGGCTGAGTGTAATAGTGTATTTCAGTATTTTTGACGAGTACTGGCAAATCAACTGGCTGGACTCTGCGGAGGCGAGGTGGGGTGAAAAATTCTTGGGAGTGTACCTCTTTGACGAGCCTGGAGGTTTGCAGTTGGATAGACCGGAGCAGATTGGCAGACCGCCTGGAGGATCAATTGCAGAGTACAGTGACGCTGCAAACTGGTTCTATAATGGTTTTTGGAATTACCGCACAAGATCTGATTTGAGAATGCTTAAGATGAGGTCCATTAAGGCTTATGTTTCTGATTACGCGCTTTACTGGTTTGACTACAATGTAGGTTACGACGCGGTTTTTGTTCAGGTCGGCTGGAACCAGAGCAGGCAGCTTCACATCGCGCTTTGCAGGGGCGCGGCAAACATGTATGATAGGGACTGGGGGGTCATAGTAACTTGGACTTACTCAACCCAGCCTTACATTGAATCTGGTGAGGAGCTTTACAACGACGCGGTTTTGGCGTACGATAATGGAGCAAACTACGTTCTGATTTTTAACTACCCGTACGCTTCAAATGCCACCTACGGGATTCTGGAAGAAGAACATCTAGAAGCGATGAGCAATTTCTGGGATTACACCAAGCAGAACCCTCGACCAAACGAGGTAAACGATGCAGTGGCGTACGTTCTTCCGGAAAATTACGGCTACGGTTTTCGCGGACCAAACGACAAAATTTGGGGGCGCTTTGAAGCTGATGCCATTACAAATCAGATATGTGTAGACCTCAATAGCCTGCTGCTACAGTTTGGAACACGGTTGGACATAATTTACGAAGATGAACTGCTCTCTCATAGTCTGGTGACAGCACGATACAATGAGATATTTATGTGGAACGAAACAAAATAGCCGCTTATTGCAGGCCCCTCGACTTTCATAATACACTCCACTTAATCTTAACATATAATAGTCAAGTTGAACGCCAATTGTGGTGCTCCTGCAATATGCAGAATAGTCGACCAAAAGTCTTATGTGTATTGGCTATATACGAGAGTTCGTCGTGGAGGGAGAAATAACATAGTTTACTGTACTAAATGCGGCACTAACCACGCAGACGACGCCACGGTTTGTGTTCAGTGCGGCGCACCTCTTTATGGCACAAACGGCGAAAGCAAACCTTACCTGAGACACGGGCATTACGAAAGGGAATATGGTGTTCACAGAAGAAGCGGAGCCCTAGCAGGCATATTAATCGGCTTAATAATAATCTTCGCTGGCTTTAGTTTGTTGGTGGCAGAGCTTTATGGGATAGACATACCTTGGGGGCCAGTCATAATGATTCTCTTCGGAGTTTTCATTTTGGTGCGCTTGCTTCAGGTGCGAAGCCGCAGGCGATAGCACCGTTTTTTTTTCATAAGCATATTGAGCGTTGAGAACCAAGTATATGGCTTAATCATTTTTGTGCACAAAAAAGTTATATTAAATACCGTTAAAAGGTGTAGGTTATTACGGGAGGGTTGGCGTGGTTAAGTATATTTTTGTAACAGGCGGCGTTTTAAGTTCAGTTGGGAAGGGAATTTTAACTTCTTCGATAGGTAAAATGCTTCAATCTAGAGGTTTGAAGCCTACCGTCATGAAGATTGACCCGTACGTTAACGTTGACGCGGGAACCATGAACCCGTACATGCACGGCGAAGTTTTTGTTACGGATGACGGCGGCGAAACAGACCTAGATTTAGGCTGGTACGAACGCTTTCTGGACCTAAGCCTAAAGCAGGAAAACAACTTGACCACGGGTCTCGTGTACAAATCAGTCATAGAAAAAGAGAGGCGCGGCGACTTTCTGGGACGCTGCGTTCAAATTGTGCCGCACATAACCAACGAGATTAAAACTTGCATAAAAAACAGTGCTAAAGCCGCAAAAGCCGATATCAGCTTAACAGAAGTAGGCGGTACAGTAGGCGACATAGAAGGATTGCCCTTCTTGGAAGCTATACGGCAAATGCGCTTGGAAGAAGGCTTCGAAAACACTTTGTACGTTCACGTTGCTTTGGTTCCAATTTTGGATGTCACCAGCGAACTGAAAACTAAGCCGCTGCAGCACAGCGTTAACGAGCTGCGGCGCATTGGTATTCAACCCGACATTATCGTTGCCCGAAGCCCCACGATGATTGACGCAGAAGCCCTGCGGAAGATAGCACTGTTCGGAACGATTCCAGAGAGCGCAGTGTTCTGCTCGTACAACGCAGAATCCGTGTATCAGGTGCCCCTTATTCTTGACAGGCAAGGCATGGGCGACTTCGTCTGCCAAAGATTAGGCTACAAGTGCGGCGCACCAGATTTTGGCGAGTGGCAGCAGTTCGTAAATGCAGTGGTTAAGCCTGAGAACGAAGTTAAAATAGCGTTGATAGGCAAGTACGCTGGCTTGACAGACAGCTACGTGAGCATGAGCGAAGCGTTGCGCCACGGCGGAGCAGCCTGCAAGACGCGAGTTTGCATCACGTACTTGGAAGCAGAGAAGTTCGAGAAGCAGCCTCAATGCATCGACGAACTTAAAGCGTTTGATGGTGTATTCGTTCCATACGGTTTCGGTCCAAGAGGCACTGAGGGAAAAATAGCGGCCATAAAGTTTGCGAGAGAGAACAATATACCTTTTCTGGGCATATGTTACGGTTTCCAGTTGGCTGTTATAGAGTTCGCCCGAAACGTCTGCGGCTTGAAAGACGCGAACAGTAGCGAGATTAACCCGAATTCGCCGCATCCAGTGATAGACCTTATGCCTGAACAGCGCGGCGTTGAATACAAAGGCGCTACAATGCGGTTGGGCGCGCATAAGGTGATTATTGAACCGGGGACTATGGCGCATGAATTGTATAAGTGCAAGGAAGCTTACGAGCGTCACCGCCACAGATTCGAAGTTAACTTGGACTACTTGGACCTTCTGAAAGAGAAAGGGTTGCGTTTTTCTGGCAAGAGCAAAGACGGTAGACGAATGGAAATACTGGAGTTTCACAGCAACTACTTTTTCTTTGCTTCGCAGTTTCACGGCGAATTCAAAAGCCGCCCAGGCAGACCTTCACCTGAATACTATGGTTTCATAAACTCGTGTTTAAATAAAAAAATGGGCAAAGCAAAGCCCGTCTTCTCCTGAACAGGTGTCTGGAACTTTAGACGGGTTTTACAGTGCAGATTACAGTGTTTTCCAGCTATTGAATGCCCTATTTTGAGGGCTTATAAAGCGTTTTCATTGCAGGCAGCAGTTCTGGAACATTGAATGCAATGTCGAGATAGTTTAGCATGCCTGTGAGTCCTCCGTCTCGTGTTACTGGTAAATGCTTGATGTTCCATTGCTTCATTAGTTCAGCGGCTTCTGTTACTGTGGCGGTTTCTTCTATGGTCACCAGCGGGTTGGTGTATACGGCTCTAGCTATCACTACATGGGGGTCTAACCCTTGCGTGAGCATGCGGACTATGACATCTCGCTCGGTTATGATTCCAGTTGGTTTTCTGCTCTGCACTACGATTACGTAGTCTACGTCGCAATCAGACATTGCCTGAACTACTTTGTCCATGGTTGATTCGTTTTCGAAGACATTAACGTTCGTGGACATTAGGTCTTTTACCAAGACTTTACTTGCCATTTGAATTTTCTCTCCTAACGGCTATGACAGACGTATTAGGTATTTATCTATTTTATGGTGCAAGCTGGAGATATGCTTGATTACTGAGGAGATTTTATCATTAAAAATCTGCGGCTGACATCAGTTTTGTTTTCCGCGTTATGCCATTCGTTTAAAGGCGAGAAATGCTTAAACATTATGTAAAGCGAGGGGGAAAAACTCGTGAGTGAAGGCAACGCTTCTGTGGATAAGTTCCGCAGTAACATAGACACCGCGGAGAGCTACGCTGAAGTCTGGCAGATCGTCAAGGGCACGGTGGAGTTTTCATTGGGCAAACGTCGGGGCAGCATGATGCTTTTCTTGGACGATTTACCCCTCCAACTAGGCGCGTATCATCCTGTTGGTACGAACAACATCGTTTTGAATCGAGGCTTAGTTGAAATCGTTGAAGCTTCAATAAGCGCTAAGCATGTAGTGAATGCTCTGGTTTACAATCTTTTGCTGCATGAGTATTTGCATGCGCTGGGTGAATTGTCAGAAACCAAAGTCAGACGCCGGGTCGTTGAAGTTGCACGAACTTGCTTCGGTGAAGAGCACATCGCAACTGTGATTGCTCGAAAAACTCCGTGGGTTCTGCTGCAGAACATATCGCTTCAAGCTGTTAATGCACCTAAGCATGTGATGGAGATTGTGAAGGACTTCGAGAAAACAGGTGAGTATATAGTCTAAACGTGAGAGGCGAGGGCGTTACGGTGGTCTTGTGGGTTTCAGGCAGTTATTTCTGTTTTTTATGTGTTCGTGACTTACGGTTTTTCGTCGCGTGCAGCGCAGCTTGAGATTTCCTTCTTCTCAACAATAGTATAACGCCGGCTAAAACGATAATGGCAACTACAATCACTGCGGCGTATTGTGTCTCTGGGGCTATGGGATTGGAGTTGCTGGAGTTATTAGAATTATTAGAGCTTGGAGATTCAGTGGGGGCGGGTGATGGAGTGGTATCTGAAGGAAAGGGAGTAGACGGCGGAGACGAAGGTGCAGTTCCTGATAGGAGTGGCCCTTCGATCTGTATTAGAAGCCTGTAGTCGGTGATTTTTTGGATTGAAGGTACTGCCTTTTGATTCAGGTCAAATGCAGCGACCTTGAATGAGACAGTGCTGGAAGGTGCAAGGGAAGCGGGAGTTAGAGGGTCCGTGTATCCTACTGCGATTACATTACCTGAGGCGTTGTAGAATGTTCCTATCACGCGAATGGTTGTGGCTGTTTGGGTGCCTGAATTTTGGATTGTGCCGCTAACCCAATAGGCGCCTTCCGCGTCGACTCCGCCTGAGCTGCTCTGAACTGTTAAATCGGGGTATTGATAGTTGGTGGTTGACTCCGCCTTATTTACTGTGAAATCTATGTGGTCGACGCCAATGGATACCCAACTCAGGTCTCCAGTGACGCTATACTGCGGAGGGAACACCATGTAAAAGGGCGCTTTTTGTTGAGGTATTAGCTGATTCACAAAGGCGTCGCCAGTGGAACCAACTTGAGCCTCTCCATCCTTAGTGTAGACTATTCCGCTCAAAACAACGGAGGATATCGTGTTGGGACCGTTATTTTGGACTTCACCGACCACTATGAAATCGCCAAATGAGTCGATGTACCAACTGTAGCTCAGAACTTTGATGTTTTCTGGTTGGCTGAATACTTGTGGAACCAAAACCAGACCCAAAGATACCAAAGTCAGGAGCACAAAAAAATAAGTTACGTTCGTTCTCATTGAAACTTTCCTCCCCCACCACACAACCACTATCAAAAATGACTGCACTATAAAACAGTTTTCCAAAATTAGACCACAGGTGCTTCAGTTACCAACCTGCAGGCATTCTTCAGTTTCTGGGTTGGGTTTGCTGGGGCTCTGGACCTGAAATTAAAGGAGAATAGAAGAATGCAAAACTTCTATTGC
>JAFGNM010000103.1 GCA_016927015.1 Candidatus Bathyarchaeota archaeon
GAAGATTTGCTTCAAATTAAACTGCAGACGTACGCGAGGACGGTTCTCAAGAAGCGAATCAGCGACCAGAAAGTTCGAAAACAAATTCTCTACAAAATGCTCAAAAACCTGGAGATAAAAAAGTTTTTGAAGGAAGAAAAGTTTAATGAGGCACAAGAGATGGCAGTGAAAATTTTGGAAAAAATGGTCAAGGAAACCAGTAAACAAGCGCCAGTTGCGGTGAATCACGGTCAGGAGGCATCGCAGTGAGTTTTCCCTCTGTGAGAATGAGGCGGCTACGAAGAACAACTGCCATGCGGGAAATACTGCAAGGAGTGAAAGTTCACCCAAGCAACCTTGTCTACCCTATCTTCGTTGACGAAAACGCCAAAGCGCCCATTCCAATAACGGCTATGCCTGATTACTATCGCTTGCCTCTTCAGCAAGTAGTGGCTGAGGCAAGGCAGGCGGTTGAGCAGGGCGTCAAAGCCGTAATCCTTTTTGGCTTACCCTCAAAGAAAGATGAAACAGGTTCCAGCGCGTTCGCCCAAGACGGAGCCGTTCAGAAGGCAATTGGGGAGTTGAAAAAGGAGTTCGGTGGAGAGCTTGTTGTTATGGCTGATGTCTGCTTGTGTGAGTACACAACCCACGGTCACTGCGGCATAGTGAAGGACGGCGAAGTCGTTAACGACCTTACCCTTGAAGTCTTGCAGAAAGTGGCGGTCAGTCAGGCTCAGGCTGGGGCGGATGTTGTTGCGCCTTCTGCCATGATGGACGGTCAAGTCAGGTTTATCCGAGACGCTTTGGATGACGCGGGCTTCAGTGAGGTGGCGATTATGGCTTATTCTGTGAAGTACGCTTCTGGTTTTTATGGTCCTTTCAGGGAGGCTGCTGAGTGTTCGCCCCAGTTTGGAAGCAGAAAGAGTTACCAGATGGGTTACGGAGACGCGGCTGAGGCTTTGCGGGAGATGGAGTTGGATTTGAACGAGGGCGCGGACGTGATAATGGTTAAGCCTGCGTTGGCGTACTTGGACATAATCCATTTGGCTAAATCGAAGTTTAATGTGCCCGTTGCGGCTTACAACGTGAGCGGGGAATACGCTATGGTGAAGGCTGCCGCCAAAAACGGGTGGATAGACGAGAAAGCCGTTGTCCTTGAGCTGTTAACTGCGATTAAGCGTGCTGGAAGCGACCTTATCATAACCTATTTCGCTAAGGATGTTAAATCATGGCTGTGTTAACTTTAGCCTGTACTGACTATAAGTGTGCAAGTGGGTCTGCTTAACCATGATTTTGAGAGTTGGCACAAGAGGCAGCAAGCTTTCGGTTGTGCAAACAGAAGCCGTCTTACGTGACATAAAAGCCAAGCATCCGAACGTGGAGTTTCAAGTTACCATCATAAAGACGCTGGGCGACAAGGAACAGGGGAAACCTCTTTTCACCATCGACAGCAAAGGAATATTTGAAAAAGAAATAGACCAAGCAATAGAGAAAGGTGAGGTGGACTTGGCGGTGCACAGCCTGAAAGATGTCCCCACCGTAGACGCCGCGGAGAGGCAGACAACCATAGCCGCCATACCGAAGAGAGCTTCACCGCATGACGTGCTTATTTCGAAAGGCAAAGTGCCGCTTAACTCGTTAGCTAAAGGCGCGGTCATAGGCACCGGCAGCCTGAGAAGGCTGGCACAAGTCAAATTTCTCCGCCCCGACCTTGAAGTTAAGCCTATCAGAGGTAATGTTGACACTCGCATCAGGAAAGTGAAAAAAGGCGAGTTTGACGGCGCCATTGTTGCTGAGGCAGGTCTTGAAAGACTGGGGTTAGCAGGGGAAATCGCAGAACGCTTTCCGCTGGACCTGTTTTACTCAGCCGCGGGACAGGGCGCCTTAGCCATAGTCACAAGAAAAAAAGATAAAGACACCATAAAACTGCTGCAAGCTGTTGACCACGCCCCGACGAGGGCTGAAGTTACGGCTGAAAGAAGCATGGTGCTTCACCTTGAAGGCGGTTGCCGTGTGCCAATCGGCGCGGTCGGTCGTGCTGATGGCGACGCACTGTCGCTTCACGGGTGTATCTTCTCGCTTGACGGGCAAAAGAAGCTCGCAGCGTCTGCAGAAGGCAACCTTAACGAAGCGGAAGAGCTTGGAAAACGCGTGGCTCAAAGCCTCCTGAAGCAGGGGGCTAAGGATTTGGAGAAGGAGTGGAGGGAGAAGTATGGACCGTGGTAAAGTATTCCTTGTTGGCGCTGGACCTGGTGACGAGAAGCTGCTTACCGTAAAGGCTTTTGAACTGTTGAAAGAGGCTGACGTTGTAATCTACGATAGATTGGTAAGCGAAGCAATTCTGAAGCTGGTTCCGAAAAGCGCAGAAAAAATCTATGTGGGCAAAAGCTCCAAGAAGCATGAGTTAACGCAGGATAAAATAACCGAATTGCTGATTAAGAAGGGGCTTGAAGGCAAAAAAGTGGTTAGGTTGAAGGGCGGGGACCCTTTTCTCTTCGGCAGAGGCGGGGAAGAGGCTGAAGCGCTCGTTGAGCAAGGCATAGACTTCGAAGTGGTACCGGGAGTAACCTCGGCGATAGCGGCTCCTGCGTACGCGGGTATTCCGCTTACACACAGGGATTACGCTTCTTCAGTTGCCATTGTTACAGGTCACATGGCAGAAAACGCGGAGAGAAACGTTAACTGGGCGAAGATAGTGGGTGCAGTCGATACGATTGTGGTTCTTATGGGCGTAGGAGAATTAGAATCCACGGCAAAGCAGCTGGTTGAGGGAGGCTTAAACCCGGATACGCCTGTAGCTCTCATCGAATGCGGCACGTTAAAGCAGCAGAGAAGTGTCACTGGCAAAATAAGCACAATAGCTGAAGAAGCAGAGAAGAAAAACGTGAAGCCTCCAGCAGTCATCGTTATAGGCGAAGTTGTTAACCTAGGCAGGAAACTTGCATGGTTCAAGAAAAACTCCACGCTTAAAGGAAAAACCGTGGCGGTAACGAGGCCGCGCGGTCAAGCCGCAGAAGCCGCTGAGATGATTACGGACAGAGGCGGAAAACCTTACTTGATACCTACCATAGAGATAAAAGGGCCAAGCGACCTGAAGCCCATAAAAAAATTCATTACTGAACTCCGGAAAGAAGAAGTTGATTATGTTATTTTCATGAGCATCAATGGAGTAAGGCATTTGCTCAGCGCCGCTGAAAGCTTGGGGCAATTAGACGAGACGTTGGATGGGTTAAGAAAAACTGTGATGATAGCTGTTGGTCCGAGAACTGCACAGGAACTTGAAGCACATCAAATCAAAGTGGACATAGTGCCGTCGAAGTACACTTCCGAGGGAATACTGGAGCGTTTAGAGCAGTTGGATGTTTCGGGCAAGACGATTCGCATTCCCCGAACTAGCAGTGCAACACCTGTTTTGAAAGAAAAACTCTGGGAAATGGATGCTTTAGTGCAAGAAGTGTACGTTTACGAGTCAGCCGTTCCTGCAGACCGAAAATTGAAAGAAAAATTCTTTCAGGATTTAACCGCTGAAAAGATTGACGCCATAATATTTGGCAGTACATCGTGCGTTAAGAACCTTTTTCAAATGCTTGAAGACCAGATTTCACGGGAAAAGATGCGCGATTTAATGAACAGCAAAGTAACTGTCGTGGCGATTGGACCCGTAACAGCTGGCGCGTTAGCTGAAATGGGCGTAAAAGTCGATGTTATGCCTGATAAGCACTTGTTTGAAGAAGCATTAGCTGCGTTAGCGCTCTATTGGAACTCAGGTTAATAGACGGGACTGTTAGCAAGTTTTGCTGTTACTAGCGTTTTCTGAGCAGGAATGCGACGGCGCCGATTAATGAAAAAATGGCAGTGACAGCTATGACATATGGGAATATCCGTGAATCTTCAGGTGGTTGAGGCTCTAATGTGGGGGTGGGCTGCGGCGAAGGAGTCAGTGAAGGAGTTGGGCTGGGGCTTGGCGATGGACTCGGCGACGGGGTTGAAGAAGGACTGGGACTCGGGGAAGGGTCTGAATCTGAGGAAATGGGGGTTGGCGAGACTGTGACCATTACTAGAAACTGTGTGTTTCCATTCGAGACTGTTATTGTATGCGCTCCAACACTAGTAGCTGGCACCGTGACTATTTTGTTGAAGTATCCAGCGCTGTCAACCGTCGCGGTGTCCAAATAGGTTCCATCCCAAAGAATTTCCGCGTTGCCTGAGGCGAACCATTTGCCAACAACAGCAAGCGATGTGCCTGTTGCAACCGTGACTGTTGGCGTTAAGTCCGTGTTATTCCCATATAACCCGGCTGCGACTACGTTGCCGACTTGTGTTAATCCTCTTCGATACTCATTGAAGGGCGCAGTCGAATTGTAGTATTCACCGTCGCTGTTGTCTTGGGCTTGGAAAATAATTGAGTCAAAAAGCGCTGAAGTATCGCCTGCAGGCTGATTTTGCATGAAGTCAGGCGCGACGGTGCCGTAGGTGAAATGCCCCGCCGCGTCGATTAGCGTGTTGTTAACTATTGAGATCCATGTGGACGTGACTGGGTTCAGGTAAGTGATGTTCGCGGTGCTGTTGGCTGAAAAACCGTAACCCTCAACTGTGATTGCTGCGCCCGCTGGACCCGAAGCTGGCGTAACCCGCAAAGCGCCAACCAAAGTTGCTGAAGTGTCAGAAACTAAGACTGAGGCTGACGAGTCAGCAGAGGCTTTAAAGAAGTAGTCTCCTCCCGCAACGTTCGTCGGCGTCGTTCCGTTGACCCAGTTGTACCCGACTTGCCAAGCGCCGCTCGCTGATGTGTAAGTGGTTACTGTAGAGGCGGTTAAGTCGGTTAAGTCGAACATTGGCGTGTACGTCGCATCGCCGGTTGTCACCTCCGAAAGATTATCGCTACTCACATACAAGCGGAACTGCCCGCTATCCCACTCCACTGGGGTAAAGAACAAGCTTACATCGGCTCCAGCAGCTACTTTTTGGTTTGGCACACTATGTCCCGCGTCGGTGTTGATCAGTATCTGCCCCAGAAGAGACAGCGTCAAGTCCAAATATACAGGTGTCGAAGAGTTGGTTTGACACGGCGCATCTTCAGATTCTTCTTGTTTCACTGCAAACCTTGTCACAATCCCAACTGTAGAGGTGCCGCCGTCGTCGATTCTGAGGAAAAAGGATTGCCCATACACCGACGGCACGTAACTTGCGAATTCGGTAATGTCAAGTATTATGCTGTTCTGGGGGAAAGGAACTGCGCCGCCATCCACGTACTGACTGAAACTCTTTGTCGTTATCGACGAATTCGGGTTGCCCAACCCAATTCTGATGGTGCATTCGCTTCTTTTCTGGTGGCTAATCTCGAAAGCGGCGAGTAATTCAGGCTCGTAACCGATCATGTCATGATAGAACATGCAGTATTCGATGCGCTGCTTCATTGCTTCATAGGAAATCCAGTAGAAACCGTCTGGGTCTTTCTCCCATCCACCAACACCCCAAGAGTTGGCAACCTTGAAAGCCCCATAACGTACTTCCCCATTTTCCGTATAGTTTATGCTGTCATCGTATCCGACGATTGTGTTAGCGTGGTTCGTGTCTTCTGTATTGTAATTGTCCAGGGTCCACATGTCCGTGCTTGTGAGAACTTCGTACTTGAAAGCGTTAACGCTTATTGTTGCTAAGTGTCCAGAGGCTATCCAATTCTTCAGATTAGTCAATCCCGACGGGGTGTTGAAGTTCATGATTTGAAAGCCGCTGCTGTTGCCTCGGTAAAACGCTGCTTCCGTCCACGCCTCTTCAGAAGGCCACGTCGTGTAAGTGGATAAGTCATACGGCATTTTTTCCCATGAACAAGCGCCTATAAAGCAGACGAGGCCCATCGCGTCTTGGTAGGATGATCCCCCGTCTGTTCCGCCGTTAATCAAATTATAGATGAAGGCTGGGCTCATTATTTTGTCTTGATAGTTTACAGTCGGCTGCCCGTAGTAACCGCCTACCCACGATGCTCCAGAAAGGTCCCATTCATGCTCTTTGGCTTCTTGGAACGTTTTAACGTAGTATCCAACTGACCAAGCAACACATGAACCTTGAGAGCCTTGATTTCCAATGGGTGGAAACCAAGGTGTGGCCGACTGATCAACCGCAACGGCAGGTGCGCCAACCGTGTACTCCACACTGTCAATCGAGTACAAACCAGCGCCGATTTCCGCCCATTCGTTCTCCGTGGGTGGAAACATGCCCGTGCCGTAGCCGTCAACCAGTTGGCTGTAGTTCTGTCCGGCTTCGTATACTCCGATCTTGTTTTTCAGCGCTTCAAGTTCAGCCGACGTGATTTTGTGTCCAGCTACTGTGGGTTTTTCGGTTGCTCTTTTTGTTGCGTTATGGGCGTTTGAGACCTGCGCCGCGTTATTCGATTGAGTATACGCGTTTTGCTCGCTTGTTGCCGTGGTGGCGAGCGTTGAAGAAGTGATTAAAAGCAGTAACAGTATGACCCAAAGTGTCGTCTTCATTTATCACACTTCTCTCGCGATTTTCGTGAGGTGAATACACACTCAAATCTCAAATATGCAGATATAAGATATGCTGAAGTGATAGATAACTATTCCGTTAAAAAAACGCCCAACAAAATAGAAGCGGGCCCGACGGGAATTGAACCCGCGACCCTCGGATTAAAAGTCCGATGCTCTAGCCTGACTGAGCTACGGGCCCCGCCTATAGATTTTGTTGCTCATAGGAGAAACAAGAAAGGGGTTTTTTAGCGTTTCGATTCGACACTCACAGGCAAATAGTTAATACGCGACTGCCACGTTAACACCGAAACCAAGTTGCCGCGTTTTCCCTGCGTAATCCTTCATATAAAGGCGGCTATAGACTTTTCCGAGCATTAAGCGCTGAACCAGCATATTTGGATCCTAATAGTGGTTGATTGCAGAAACCTATAGAGGGTAGGTCCGTATTGCCTGTTTTCACAGTCAATGGCATGTTGAAAACGCGGGACGAACTTATTTGCCGCCTAATAGCCAATCATTGCAAAAAACGTAGAGGGGGGGCTATTCTCAGACGTTGAAGTGCACGAGTTTATTTCATTATTATTGTGTGGCTTTGGTGTTCGTAACCGCGTTTTGGGCAGGCATAGGTTCGCTCAGCGTGCATGGTAAGCTGCAGTTTTGCTTTTGCTTTGGTTTCTCCTTTCCCGCCGCCTTTTAGGGCGAGGTGTGTTCCGCAACGTGGACATTTGCATTTGCTTGGCATATTCTTCTCGCTTATTCTCTGCTTTTCACAGGTATTTAAGTTGAGTTTTGCTATGGGTCACGGCAGTGTTCATTTTGCTTTAGTCAGGCTTAAGACGACAACGCCGACCACTATCAAGGCGCCTCCCAGAAGTTGGTTAGCCGTAGGTGCCGAAGCCAAAATTGCGAAGGAGAAAATTGCAGTTAAGAACGGCTCTATGGTGCGTATCGTTGCAGCCTTGGATACTTCAAACACTTTCAGAGCCTTGAAAAACAAGATGAAGCTCAAAACGACACCTGTGACTGAACCCAAAACGGCGTAGACAAGCGTTACTGAAGGAAAAGCGGTCTCCAACCTGCCCGCCAAAACTGCATAGGCGAAGATGAATAGGAACATGAACATGGAGTTTCCGCCAGCCAACGCCACGGGATTCACTTTTTCCACGTAAACTTTTGAAAGCGAGTTCGCCGACGCAAAAAGCAATGCTGCGCTCAGCAGAACCGCGGTACCCACGATTTCCAAAGATAAGTCTCCGTAAGCCAAAACGAACACGCCAGCAACAGCCAGCAAAATCCCAGCGGCTTCCAGCCGCGTAAACCTTTCCTTGAAGAACGCCACGCCGAACAGGATGGTGAAAACCGCGGTAAACTGGATCAGGAAAGCCGCGTTCACGGGTCCGTACAAGGAAATTCCGTAGGTGAAAAGCATGGAGCCCGCAGCAGAAAGCAAGCTCATCAAAGCCACCTTACGCCAGTTCCCAAGTATGCTCCTGAAATGCGCTCTTTGGAAGGCTGCGAACAGCGCCACAAAGCACAAACTGGCAAAAGCAGTGAACAAAACATTCATGGTCTCAACGTTCACAAAGTCAAGCGTCAACCGTACAAAAACAGGGCTTAACCCAAACATAAAACTCGCCGAAACCGCGAACAAGATGCCCCTCTGCTTACCACTCATGTTTGTTCCCCGCTTGCCATGACCTCAAGTTTTCACGTAGAAATATCTTTTATACGGTTTAAACCCAACCGCCGAATACACTTGCATTGCAGATGAGTTATCACTTAACACGTAGATAAACGCGGTTTTAGAAGACTCAAAAAGCTCTTTTAACAAAGCGGACAGAATGGATGTTGCGTAGCCCCTGTTCCGGTAATCTGCATGCGTTGCTACCCAAGCTACATGGCTCACAGGAGGTGTAGAAACCGCCTTGCCGAACGCAACAAGCTTCCCCTTATGCCTGATTCCAACCCAAGACGCCTCCGCAAACGACTCTTTGATGCCTTCGGCTGTGATAACGCTCCAAAACTCAGGATACGCTTCGCGCATAAGCTCAGCGATTTCGTCAGCATCATCAACGCTTAACTTTTCTGGCTCAGTCGTTACTTTGATGTTTTCTTCACCCTTCTTAAGAGACAGCAGCATCACCGTGGCTTTCTGCTCAAAAACAGGAAACCTGCCCGCGGCAACGTCTTCGCAGTCCAAAGGCGCCTGCACCGCAACTTCTTCAACATCAATCTCGTCAAGTAGCAACCGCACAGCTTCCCGTGTGCCGCGCACTTGGACAATGCAGCCGTTGTAGATTACCATGAGTCCAGCAACAGAATCAGCTTCACCCAAAGCGAGAAAAATCTGGGTTTGCTCCCGTTTAAACTTCCAGTCAAAAATGAAAAAGTGAAAATCCAATGGGTCTTGATTCACATGCGCCCAGAACCCCCTCTCCAGTGCCTCATTTAAAGCAACCACACGCAACTTGGAAGAACTAGGCGTAGTCAATTTCAACCCACAAAAAAGAGTTATAACGAAAAAGGGAAAAAGGTTGCGGCTTCTAAGCAGTTTTTGGCGTTTCACCGCACTTTTTGAGCAGGCGTTCCCACCGCTCATCAGTGATGCGTTGAACATCTTCCAGCAGCTTCTTGCCTTGCGGCTTAAACATGTGCCTAAACCGCCCTTGCCCTTGCAGGTAGTCCGCTACTGGCTTCTTCTTCTGCGGCGCAAGCGCAACAAGCTTGCTTGGCGTAGACAACTGGCACTGACCGTTCACCGATTCCCATACGGGGAACACGCAGGTTTCCACCGCCAGCTTCGCGTATTCGATCGACTTTGCAGGGTTGCTTCGCCAGCCACGCGGACAAGGCGCAAACACGTGCAGAAACGCTGGACCCTCCACTTCCAAGCCTTTACGGACCTTCGTAATCAAATCCTTCCAGTAATACGGCGAAGCAGTAGCCACATAAGGCATTTCATGCGCCACCATAATGTCCGCAATAGGCTTCTTGTACTCCAGCTTTCCAGGTATCACTTTGCCTGCTGGCGACGTAGTCGTTGCAGCGCCATGCGGAGTTCCACCGCTTCGTTGAATGCCTGTATTCATGTACGCCTCGTTATCGTACAGCACAAACAGGAAGTCGTGACCACGCTCAACCGCGCCCGAAAGCGCCTGAATGCCAATGTCGTAGGTTCCACCGTCCCCTGCAAACGCGATAACATCCACATGCTCCTGACTTATCCTGCCTTTCTTCTTCATTATCTTCAACGCCGCTTCTATGCCTGAAGCGTTCGAAGCAGCAGTTTCGAAAGCAGTGTGCAGCCAAGGAACAGCCCAAGACGTGTACGGATAAATTGACGAGACCACTTCCATGCAGCCAGTGGCTTCAGTCACAATTGTAGGTCCACGTGTAGCTTTCATAATCAACCGGAATACGGTTGCTGGTCCGCAGCCTGCGCACGCTCTGTGCCCCGACAGGAACAAGTCTGGTTTTTCAGCGATGTCTTTTGTGGTGAATTTCCATTCTTGACTAGTCATTCTTTTCTTTCCTCCTTAATCTCGCAATCCTAAGTATTGTATTGGCGTCTCAACACGCCCAGCCTGCAATATGCTCTGCAGATTTTCGTAGATGCTTCGCAGTTCACTTGGGCTCGTGTCTCTTCCGCCCAAACCGTAAATGTAGTTCACGACGTAAGGACGACTAGCTACATCGTAAAGCAAATGACGAACTTCGTGGAAAACTGGACCGCCATTTCCGCCGAAACTCATGCACTTATCCATTACCGCCACAGCTTTCACGTTTTCAAGCGCACTTCGAATCGCTTCGACCGGCAATGGCCTGAACGTGCGAAGCTTAAGCAACCCCGCCTTAACGCCATCTTGCCTGAGGTCGTCTACAACGGTCTTCATCGTGCCCGCAGTTGAGCCTAAACAAATAGCCGCGACTTCAGCGTCTTCAAGGCAATACCCCTCGACCAAGCCGTTGCCGTAGCTTCTGCCACTTATCTTCGCGTAATCGCTGTTCACCTGCTGGATGACGTTGAGTGCATTAGTCATAGCCTCTTCCTGCTGCCGCTTAAACTCGAAATAATAGTTCTGCAAAGCGATGGGTCCCATGGTCATCGGATTCGCGGGGTCAAGCTTGAAAGGCGCGGTTTTTCCCGCATGCGTAAGCACGTTGGGAAACTTGCGAACGCCAACAAACTCTTTAACAACCTCATCTGGAAGCGCCTCTACGTTCTCAAGTGTGTGGCTAAGCGTAAATCCGTCTAAACCCACCATCACAGGCAGAAGCACATCCAAGTTCTCCGCTATCTGGAAAGCCTGAATTATTGAGTCATAAGCTTCTTGAGCGTTTTCAGCGTACATCTGTATCCAACCGCTGTCCCGTTGAGCCATGCTGTCAGAGTGGTCGCCGTGAATGTTAAGTGGCGCAGACAACGCACGGTTGGCAACTGCCATTACTACTGGAGCACGACAACCAGACGCCACGAAAAGCATCTCATGCATCAAAGCTAAGCCAGCTGACGCCGTTGCAGTAAACGCTCTGGCACCTGTAGCAGAAGCTGAAATCGACGCAGCCATAGCGCTGTGCTCAGACTCGACACAGACAAACTCGGTTTCGACTTCACCGTCAGCTACATACTCACTGAACTTCTCAACAATTATCGTCTGCGGCGTAATCGGATAAGCCGCCACAACATCCACATCTGACTGCTTAACAGCGTATGCAACCGCTTGGTCGCCCGCCAACGCCATCATTTCCTGTTTCACTACTTTTTGCATTTCAATTTCACTCCTGCTCCAGTTTCATCGTTATCGCGTTAGTGGGGCACTGGTTGGCGCATATTCCGCAGCCTTTGCAGAAACTGTAATCGAATTCTATGTCTCCCTTGTCTGGGTACCAATGTATGGCTCCGTCGGGGCAAAAGAGCACGCACAGCAAGCAGCGAGTGCACTTCTCAGGGTCACGCACAGGCGTGTACGTCTTCCAATCGCCCGTTAAGAAGCCAATGCTTGATTTTGAGCACACGCCGGCAGGCGCGATTTCCTTCCAGTTTTTATCTTGTTTTGTCATTCTTGTTTTGCCTCACTATACGCTTCGTTTATTACGGCGAAGTTTTTCTCCGCCAAGTCAGGTCTAAATCGTTCTTTGAGTATAAGCTCTATAGTTTCTAAAGAGACTAGTTTGGTGGCTCTGGCAACCGTGCCGAGCATGGCTGTGTTGGTTATTGGCATCCCTAAGATTTTTAGGGCAATTTGAGTTGCGGGTATGGTCCAAAGTTTTCCTTTTTCGGTTTTCAGGGTTTTTCTGACTTTAGCAGGCTCATCAGCAGAATTGATTATAATTATGCCGTTCTCATTAACTCCAGAGGTTACTGGAACGGTCTTCAGAAGTGTAGGGTCTAGAACGACAACGATGTCTGGCTCGTAAACCGCGCAGTGTATCCTAATAGGCCTAGTGCTTATCCGCGTGAAAGCTGTCACTGGCGCACCCATTCTTTCAGGACCGAACTCTGGGAACGATTGGATGTACTTGCCTTCGTAAATGGCTGTTCGCGCTAGAACTTCGCTGGCTGTCCATGAACCCTGGCCGCCTCTGCCGTGCCACCTGACCTCAGTAATATCTTTCAAATAGCACTTCTCCCTTTCGATTTTTCGTCAATAATAAGCGTATCCCTTCATATACATTTTTCTAGAAAACAGCAAAATTGACTATGTATTGTTAAAAACTATGGGAAGTATCGATGAATACATCTTGATGCTTTTAACGTATTAAGTCTGATCACTGCCAAAGAACATGGGTGACAAAAGTTATATCTGAGTTAAACCTTCATAGAAAATGCACCGCAGACTTCTCCATTTAAAATAAATGAAAGCACAGGAGGGAGAAAAAAAATGGCGGAAGTGTTGTTAACCGCTGACAGAACGCTTATGAGCAGCTACCACGACAATGAGTTCCTAGGCTTTGGAACATGTGCCCCTCCAAACTTCATCCCTGAATGGTTTTACAGCTTCTTGTTTTTCCCTCCAATAAAAGCAGACAAAGGTGTTCCTTCAGCAGCGCCTTATGGCTTGAGAAAAACTGAAGCTCAACTATTGAAAGAAGGCTTTGATGTCATCACGATTGGTCCAGACCGCATAGAAGACTACATTAACGAAGCCAAGGTTTTAGGCATTTACACGATGGACCCTTTCGGCTTAGGTCCAGCCTCAAGCACTCTTGCAGCGATTTTCAAGAAAGAACCCTACTCGGCAAAGTACTTTCACGTTTTAATTAGCAACCCAGCGATTAAGAAAGCGAAAAAAGGAGGACTAAAAGTTATAGTTGGCGGTCCTGGTGCATGGCAGTTTCGTTACAGACAAAGATTTGTTGAAGAGCACGCTATAGACTGTATAGTTGAGGGCGAAGCTGAGAACGTTATTGGCAAAATCGTTAGGTCCGCTCTCAACGGAGAAGACCTCCCCAAGTACTATGAAGTCAGCCTTAGCGAAACGCCTGCTTTGGAAGAGATACCCGACATTGTTCAGCCTTCAATCAACGGTTTGGTTGAGCTTGGGCGTGGGTGCTGCAGAGGCTGCGAGTTCTGCAATGTAACGCAGAGGCCGTTGCGGTGGTATCCGCTTGATAAGATACAGCGAGAAATAAGCGTCAACGTCAAATCTGATAGGGTAACTGGCTGTTGCCTTCACACAGAAGACGTGATGCTGTACGGTTCCAAGAACACTTCGTCAGATGAAGAAAAATTAACAAGACTTCATGAGTTAGTCATGAAAAACAGTGATGGAGGATTAAGCTGGAGTCACTGTTCTTTAGCGGCGGTGGCTTCTAAACCGAAGCTTTTTTCAAAAATTGCTGAAATGATTGTTCAAAAACAACCGTGGTGGGGCGTCGAAGTCGGCATTGAAACAGGTTCTCCAGAAATCGCGAGGAAAACCATGCCGGCTAAGGCGCACCCATTCAAAGCAGAGAATTGGCCAGAGGTAGTTCACACAGGGATGGGGTTGATGCATGATAACAAGCTGGTTCCAGCCTGCACGCTGATAGTTGGGCTTCCCAACGAGAAAGAAGAGGATATAACGAAAACGATGGAGTTGGTGGATGACCTCAAGGATGTTCGAAGTTTGATTGTGCCCTTGTTTTTTGTTCCTTTGGGCAGGCTGAAAAGTAAAGATTGGTTCAGAAGAACAGAGATGAGCGAGTTACATAGGCAATTGCTGTTTCAGTGCACGGAACATGACTTTTACTGGGTGGACGACCTGCTTGAAATATCCTTTAAGGACAAATGGTATGGACGCTTCTTGAGGGAATTCTATAAGGGCTTCGCGGGAATAGCCAAACGCAAAGTCCGACAAATAGAATAATAGTCTTGCCGTGAATGATTATCCTTAAATACTTTTGTTGGACTGAAAGTGGATAAGTGTTATGCTGTGCCGCCGTGGCTCAGCCCGGTAGAGCGGCTGGCTGTTAACCAGTCGGTCATAGGTTCGAATCCTATCGGCGGCGCTTTTACTACATTTTCCATAGCTGTTTTACTGTTTCAATGGCGCTTGATTTCATCATGCTTTTGGTTGTGAAAGCAGCCATTACGGACCTACCCTCTATAGGTTTCTGCAATCAACCACTATTAGGATCCAAATAGGTTTGTGTTCTTTTGCGCTCTGCGGAAACTATAGCCCTTTATATGAAGCATAGAAACCAAAATAGTACCAACACTTGACTGCTGACCAATGGGCATTAACGGTTCTTAACTAATTTCTTTGGTAGTTGTTTATTTCAACGTTTAAGACTTGAAAGGTGTTTTTCTACTTCTTTTTCTGCGTTGTCTGCTTTGATGAATATGGGAACGTTTTCGATTCCCGTTGCTATGTAGCTTGACAGTAGCCATTCGCCTGGCGCGAACTCCAGCGTTTTTTCAAGTATGCCTTTGTCTATCATGAACGTGTCGCTTATGAGCAGGCGGTCGTAAGGTCTCGGCAGCGTGCCCACGAAGTACGTATGAAGCTGCTGCAAAGCGTTTGTGTTCAAGTTGGCTATGCGCTGTGTGGAGACGCAGACGCCTAACCCGTATTTTCGCCCTTGCCTAAGCAGCGTTTCTACTTGTCGGCTGCATTTTTTGTCTATGCCGCCTGAGTCGCCTGTGGCTGGTATGAACTCTTGTGCCTCGTCGAAGACCATTAGGATGTACGGTTTCACTTGGAACCTGCGTTTCCTGTGCGAAAGCAGCTCTTGCGTTAAGGCTATGGCAAGCTCTTTTATGCTGTACGGGTCTGATATGGAGAGGCACACAAGCCTTGTCGTCTTGTCTTCCACTAGCTCGCGGATTTTTTCGGCTGTGAGCCCGCCGGTCTCCGCGGTTTCCTTGTCGCGCTTGCTTTTGATGGTGTCCAGAATCGTAGTTCGGGTGGTTGCCCACGCGTACAAGCCGCTTTTGTCGTGCACGCGGAACTGCTCCACCGCTTCCCGCGCCACCGCATCTATGTGCTCAACGAACTTTTCGTTGACTTCTTGCCCTTCGCTTAACCCGTGCTCCTCCATGTACTCCAGCACGGCGTCGTGAATCTTGTCGATGGCGTTTATGTAATGCGGCTTCTCCGCGCTGTCTTTCCGCTGCGCCGCCAGCTCGTCGAGAAACTGAATGTACTTCGGCACCTTCTGCTTCGGCTTCGTGTAATACCCCACTTTACCCTGATCCATAACACACTGAAGCCCCGCCTTAATCCGCTCGTCTTCTTCGTATTCTCTGGGCTTAACGACGGAGTTGAAGAACTGCTCCACCGAATCTACTCGGTGCTCCAACACGATTTTCGACGGAAACGCGGGGTCCGCAAGCAAGTCAAGCAGCAGAAACGCGTACTCGCAGCTTATGTCGAAAAGAACAACCTTCGTGTTCTCCTTATCCGTGTGCAACAAGATACGCCTTAAAACGTTAGCTGTCAAGTTGCTTTTTCCGCCGCCCGTGAACGCGAAAACGCCAAAGTGATACCGCACGAGCTTCTCAAAATCCACGTAAATCGGAATAACCGTCTTGCTCGCCTCAAACATTTTGACAAGACCCAAACGAGGGTCAACCCGAGCGTCCTCCACGGTGCGTGACGCGTCTATCCCCATCTGGTCCGTTATCCGCTTGTTATACATGCAGTTTATCATGCCGCTGTTCAGCAGGTACGCGTGGCTCCCAACCACAGGGTAGGAGAAGCCCTTGACAAACTCGAATTCGCCGCTGCCGCTCATGACCAAATCGTAGTTTATAGGAACCGCGTCTATCTGAATCATCATAGTCGAAGTGTCATCTGTCTGCCAGTCACCTTCGCTTTGCTCGATAATCTCAAACTGCATAGGATAGTAACCGTGGTCGCTTAACCCGCGCAGCCCGAAGTGTTCAGGCCACACACGGCTGATTTCCATCAGCGTGTACCGCTCCGCCGCTTCGCCAACCTGCTTAAAGTTTCGCACGGCTAAGAGCATGCCCTCCTCCAACAAGCCCATCAAGTCTTTCTGGTACTCGATTTTGACGCGGCACTGGTAACGGGCGCTCGTACCCGTAACTTTGGAATCCGCCCCACCCCCGAAAAATCTGGGGATAACCGCGGCTAAACGCGCACGAAACTTGCCGCTGAAGTCCGTGAAGCATCTGTTGTTAACGGTTTTCTCTTCTTGCGTGTTCAATACTTGCTCGCCTCTCTCGGAAAGTGCTCATGTAAAATATGAACTTTCTTAATTTATGATTATTGAGTATCCACGCGGCGGTGGTGTCCACCACGCACTTGAACTGGCTGTAATTCCACTTCGCAATCTTATCCGCGATGAACAGCGTCTTATTATGCCCAAACGCTTCAGGAATATTCGCTGGCGCCATAGCCACCAACACGCTCATAACAAGGTTCTGCAGCTTGTTCGGAACCGACCTGTCCACGTAAAGCATGGTTTCTACAGGCTCTTTTGTGCCGTCGCTCAGCGCATTAATGAACTTCACGGTGTTTTCTGGTTTGCAGTCGTATTCAGGATACGCTAAACGGTCTACCAAAAGCACGTTGCTTCGCAACAGCGGGTCCGTCTTAGCTTGGCTCAACTGCACATAAGTTTTCAGGAAAGCTTTTTCGAGGCTGATTTTGTTTTTTATGGCTCCTGAAACGTAGCCTCTGCGGCCTTCCCTGTCTGGCAACATGCTTCTGAAAGCGGAGTCGTACTCAATGAGGCTCCACGGCGGCTTAATCTTCTCCACATTGAAAATGCTTGCGGACTGCAGTATCATGCGGTCTGTGTTCGGAAGTTCCTGAAGCGCATTGCCCTGCATGCTTGTCTTCAGCAAGTTTTCGTTGTGCAGGATGGGGATTAACTGTCGTTTGAAGTCTCTTGCCGCCGTGTCCTTCGTAACGCCGACCAGCAGAACGTGTTTTCGCCAGCACTCTTCCATAAGCATCTGCAAGGCGAACAACGTGAGAAAAGAAATATCCAGAGTTGTCAGCCAGTGCTCCTTGCCGTTCTTGACTATTTTCATGGAGCTCGAGGTTTCAGCTTCCGCGGTTTTCGAGAAGAAAAGCCTGTCGCCTACGGCAACCGTGACTTTTTTTATGCGCTTCCAACTTGAAACGTACTTCGGGTCTAAGGCGTAAACGCCGTTTGTTTCCGTGAGGATTTGCTTGTCAGTTAGGTTTTTGAGGGCGCGTTCTACTCTGTGTGCTCTTTTATCGTCTGTTATTCCTAACTCAGCTAAGATTTGTTTTGCAGTCAGTTGTTGTTTTTGTTCAGCCAAGCAGGTTATTGCGTAGCGCAGGTAATCTGCTCTCGGCGGCGGCAACGCCAACGGCTGGTTGCACACGTGTTGCCGTGCGAGGGCTAAATCGTTTTTGTCTATCGGGCTTTCGTCGCTGCTGGCTGCGTAGCCGAGAAGGGTGCTTTTGGCGTTCCAGAAGTCTGTTTTTCTGGTTTCGTAGAGGAGGCTTGCGCGTTCCGTGGATAAGCTTCGATCCATTAGGATTACGTGCGTGGTTTGGTTTGGGTCTGCGGCGATTTTGTAGGCAAGGTAGTATTCGCTGAAGGTCATTATGGCGTTGGCTATCATGGAGTTGTTCGCTATTTCTTCGTCTGTCACTGGTTTCGAGGGGTTGATTTCGCTGGGCTGCTCTGGCGCTGAAAACGTGTGGTCTACGTCTGGGATTTCGTTGATGTAGATGGGTACGACGCTGGATATGCCCATGTTCTGCTGCATCGTCTTAGTATCGTATTTGACGTGTGGCGTAGCGTTCTCGGAGAAGGTTATGGTGCCTGTTGCAGCGTAGGCGCCGCCGAAGAAAATTACCATGTCAAACAGTGGCCGCGAGTACAGCGTACCGTCTACGCCAGCAAAGCGGACGGTTGTGGAGCCGAAAAACTCCGCGGCGGTTTCCCGTGCCTCTTTCGGGTTGAAGCCTGATTTTATGAGGTTTGCGAGCAACTCGGCGTAGAGGTTTTTGAGGGCTGAAAACCTTTGTTCGTAGTCTATGACTTGTTTGGTTGCTCCCTGCCTCAGCGTGTCACATGTGCGTTTTACTGTGTCACTCAGCGAAGGCGCTGTCACTTGATTATTCACCTGTTGTTCTGTTCTTTTTGAGGATAAAAAGGATTGTTGACACGTAAACGCTTAAAGTTCGTTTTCGCTCCGCTGGAATTAGACTTCTGAGGAACCAAACTTTTGACGGCGAAGTTGATGTTGACTGCAACTCTGGAAGTTGGATGCGTAACGCTTATATGTCGCTTGCGATGTCTTTAGCGATATCGCTGGTGACATTATGGTCGAAAGATGGGCAAAACGGGCGGGCGGCGTCCCAAGAGGACTCCTACGTTTCCTAGTCCTAAACATGCTATCCAAGAAGCCCATGTCAGGCGTAGAAATCGTCGAAGTAATTGAGAAAGAAACAGGTGGCAGATGGATACCCAGTTCCGGCTCAGTCTATCCGCTTTTAGCTTGGCTGCATGACAAAGGTTTCACCAACGAGATGCCCAGCGAAGAAACGGGAATAAAACGATACGCGCTTACAGCTAAAGGAAAAGCGTTAGTTGAAAAACAGATTACCTTTGGACAAAAAATGTTGAATAAACTGGAATTCCTTGTGCCCCTGCTTATTGGGAAGTTCCAGTTTGATCCTAACGACGAAAAAATTCTTTCAAGAACAAAAGAACCTGCGCAAAGAGTTGTCAAGACTCTTCTTGACCTTCGAGCAGAAAAAGATTATCAAATAACTGAGCAGGTTTCAAAGGAGATCGAAACGATTCTGAACAAATGTGCTGACGAGCTTGAAGTGATAGTGCAAAGAGTTCGCGAAAAAAATAGTCCACAATTAGTCAGCGCTGGCAACAAATTGTAAGGGATGTTTACGTTATGGGTCTAAAATCGAGTTTCATGATAGCAGCAAGGTCCTTGTTCAGAAGAAAAACAAAAAATCTCAGCGCAATCCTAGCCATAACCCTTGGCGTCACGTTGCTTGTCGGGATTCAAATTACGACTGACACGCTGGAAAACGCGTTTCTCACAAGCCTCCTTCAACGCCAAGGAGAAGTTGACTTCAGCGTATCAAACTCTACAGGCGGCTACTTGACGGCTGCTGACGCAGACACAATAGGTGCCTTGGTTCCGGGGGCAGTGGGAATAATGCCTGAACTGTCAATGAA
>JAFGNM010000104.1 GCA_016927015.1 Candidatus Bathyarchaeota archaeon
ATGCTTTCGCGGATGGTGTCAGGCTGGTTGGTTATGAACGTGGTGAATATGCCGAAATGGCGCATGCGCGTGACGATGTCGTCCCAGTAGGTTTCGCGGAGGTAAAGGTGCGCTTCTTCAGCGAACAGGAAGGTGGCTTTTAGCTTCCAATTTTGCAGGGAGTCAACGAGCTTGCCTAAAACGTATTCTACGACTATTTGGCGGTCTATGGTGCTTGTGTTGCGCAGGTTTATGATTATGGCGCCGCCTTGATCTTTGGCTTTCAGCAGGCACTCGTCTAGAAGCGTGGCTTCTGCAGGGTTGTCGGTGAAAAAGCCCGAGTTGACGAGAGCGTGATAGCGGGAAGACAGCGCGTCACGTACGTGCTGGTTGCAGTTCAGGTTTCGTATGGCTTCGCCCATTTCTTGCAGCGTGAGGTGGCCTTTTTCTTTTAGGTTTTTCCAGAGGCGTCTGAACTCGCGGGAGGAAGTTCCAGGCAGGTGCAAGGCGTGGATTAGTATGCCCATGACAACGTTCAGGTGCAGCTGGTCGAGGGCTACTTTGAAGTTTTGTGAGGGTGTTAGCGCGTGGATTTTGTCGTAGTACATGTTTCTTTTTCCGTCTTGGGTCATGCCGATGCTTGTGTATTCGCCGTTCAAGTCGAAGATGACAACTGTAGCCTTGTAGCCTACGAGGCTCGCCATCAGGAGCTTGGACAGGTGTGATTTGCCGCAGCCTTTTTTGCCCGTTATTATGTTTAATGTGCCGTCTACGTCTGTTGCGTCTATTGTTAAAAGTGACGAGTCTTTGGTGCCGCCGACGATTATAGGCAGTTTTCCTTCAACTTTGGCGCGTTTTAGCAGCATGGGCACGGACAGTTTTTTGATGGTTGATTGCGAGCGGCTGGGCAGCCAGGAGCTGCTGGGGCTTAATGCTTCGTTTTCCAGTGTTGCCCTTGTTTTGCATATGAGTAGGCTGGCGTCTTGGATGTAGGTGATGTGCGGGGCGATTTCCAGTGGGTCGATGTCTTCGCCTTGGATTGGTTCGCCGCCGTCTGGCAATGTACGCAGTAGCTCTTCGAGCACGCCTGGGATGCTTGCGAACTGCACGTCAATTACTTGAGCGATTAATGCTTTGTTGGCGTCGGGGTCTTCAATTAGGAGGTAGTCGCCTTTTTCAGCGTTTTCGTTTGGGAAGCTTAGGATTTGGAGTATGTTGCCTTCTTTTTTGTAGAGTTTCATGAGTGAATTTCTCCTTTGCCGAATGGGCCGAACAGCAGTTTGTGCATGTCTGGTCTGTTGATTATTTGTATGCCGTGTTTGCGGGTGATGAAGTGCTTGATGGCTAAGACTTCGTTGGCTGTGAAAGTGCATAAGATGTGTGATAGGCGCAGTGTTTCAGGGTAGCCGTGCGTGTGGTGCAGGTCGTTTCCTAAAAGTTTCTCAACTGCGGTCATTCTGTGCTGGAGGGGGATTTCTCTGTCGATGTCCAAGCGGAAAGCATAGTTTGCCTTGTTGAGTCTTGCTACGTAGACGCCGCCTAACACGACGGTGGGCGGTTTGAATTGTACTCCTGTGGTTTCCAGAAGGTATGGTGGCTCGTGGTTGGGCAGCTGGTCGGTTATGAGGTAGCCGTTGACTCTTAGGCTGGTCATTTTGCTGAAGGCGAGTACTGTGTTTTTGTTTTTTCTTGCGAGGCTGAGGATGTCTTTCATGCGTTGCACTGGGGTGTCGAAGGTGCCTGAGGTTAGTGAGCCGTCGAACAGGATTAGCCCGTTGTCCACTGTTTTCGCCAGCATTGTTTGTAGCCATCGTTCGAGGAGGCTTGCGAGGCGGGTGGGCATCTGCATGAGGGGCGGTGTGGAGTGGCGGTTGCTGGAGTAAAGCGTGGTGAAGTAGGATTTTTCGAGTGTGTTGTAGACTTCGTTTTTGTTGTCTTCTGTTATGTGGAATATGAATGGTCCGAGGCGGGTGTAGCGGTAGTTTCGGTTTTGTTTCCAGGTGGTTGCGCCTCGGATGGCAATTATGATGCCTGTGCTTGTTTCGCCGATTTTTATGGTGGATGTGTCAACTGCGGCGATTATTGTTTCTTGGTGGTTGGGCTTGAGCGCTATGGGTGTACGTTTGAGCCGCAGGTTTGAGGGGTGCTGCTCTGAAATGTGGAATTGTTGAAATTGTTGATTTAGTTGAAAAGGTGGGGGTTGCACTTGCTTTAGCGAATGGAGTGATTGTTCTAGGAAGCGTTGGGGTAATGTTGTGTCGATGGTGGGTTGTGGAAAGTTATATTTCGGGGTTGTTGTTATAGTGTATTGTTCAATCACCAAGATTCACCAATAGCCAATAAGGCATGGGCGAAATATTTAAGTGTTGTGCATGTGCATCTTGCACAATACAATAAACAACAGGTGACAACTTGACAGAAAAACCGCAAAAACCACCAATAAAAGTCAAAATGAAAATCGGCGACATAGAATTCGAAATCGAATCGCAAGAGGACCAACTGCAAACCGCCGTAGACCAAATACTGTCCACCGTAACCGAAAAACTCAAAGACACACATTTAGCCACAGTCGCAGAAAGACAAGCACCACCACCCAGAGCAGAAACATGCAAAGGCGTAATCCAAAAACTCTGGGAAGAAAACTGGTTCACCCAACCAAGAGGACTAAGCGAAGTCCACAGCGAAATGGCAAGAAAAGGCTTCCACTACGACCGCACCGCAGTAGCCCACGCGCTGATAGACTTAGTCAAGGACGGCATATTGACTCGTGAGGGAAAGCCGAGACGATATCAATATGCCCAAAAACGACCACCACCTTAATGGCTCGCTTAATCTCGGTTACTTTCAATTTAGTAAACAGCAAAGCAACTTCTTATGCATATTCAAAAGAGGCTAACGGAAGCACGGGTATTCTACTTTAACTCATACTCTACAGACATAGGTAAGCATAACGGGCGCGGTTTCAGTCTGGTCAAGAAACCTTGACTAACTGGAATTTTTGTTTGTCAAGAAATCTTGACTAAAATCTTTGTTGTGGGGTTGTTTAGTCAAGAAAGCTTGACAAAAACGCTTTTACAGCAGAAAAACCCAGCATACAGCAGGGATTGCCCGTGGGAAAGAAGACGCTCATAACAGCAAGCATCATTTCGACGCTTCTAATCTCAGCGGTAGCGGGAACACAATTTGTTAGCTTAGGGACGGCAAATTTTTTTACTCATACAGAAACTTACAACACCCCTCCGACCATTTCCATATTTTCACCAACCCAAAATGAGGCAACCCCTTCTAACTTGCTACTGAACTTCACTATAACGAAATCGTTTGGGTGGAATGTTTCAATATTGAGTCACTTGAAAAACAGGTTAGTTCGTGTTAAGATTTTAATTGATGGGCAATTGTATCGGTCAATTGAAGCCGATAGCCGCTTGTTCTCTCCTTTCAGCTATTCTGAGTACCTGCAAGACTTGGCAGACGGAATGCACACTTTGGCACTTGAAGCTTTTTGTGAGGGCTGGACTTATAATATCTTTATGGGGGGCGGGAAGTTGTGGTATACGGCGTTTTCTGATTTGATAAATTTCACGGTGTACGCTAATCCACCGCAAATACTCCCATTGTCAGTAAAAAACAAAACATACGAGGCATCTGATGTTCCGTTGGTCTTCACGGTAAACGAGACGGTTTCACAAATTTCATACAGTTTGGACGGGCAGGAGAATTTGACAATTGGTGGAAATACAACTTTAGCTGGTTTAGCCAATGGCGAGCACAACATAACGATTTACGCAACTGACATTGTTGGAAACATTGGAGCCTCTGAAACAATCTATTTTATCGTTGAAGTTCCTTTTCCTGCAATATTGGTTATAGCTCCCATAGCCCCAGCGACTGTCGTTGGAATAGGATTGTTAGTCTACTTCAAGAAACGCAAACGGTGATGATATGAAGAAAACAGCATTAGCACTAACATCAATCATGGGTTTATGTTTAACGATTATAGGAATTCAACTTCTTCCTTTGACTAATGCAAATTTTATGTTGTTTTACGATTTACCCACTAAACCTGATACGAACCCGCCCTTAGTTACTTTACATTTGCCGACTCAAAACCAAACTTTTACTTCGCAAAATATTACTCTGAGCTTCACTGTAATCAAACCAGAAACATGGATTATACCAAGTAAAGGAAAGTTTGTAAACGGAAGTGAAATTTACTACGTTCTGGGCAACATAACCTCCTTCCATTATGAGGTAGATGAAGTTAAAAGCGAGAATATCGCCGTTCAGGACATTTCTACTGTTTATTTGGCTAATCCGCAGCGAACTTTAAGCTTCTCAATTAACCTGACGTTGCCTGAAGGATATCATAAACTATGCGTTGGTGTAGAAGGTGAGACCATATATAGGCAAGGTAGTGTCATGGATCCTTTCTTATCAAATATGGTGCAGGGGGTCTCTGAAGTTGTTAATTTCACCATAACTAAACCGCCAGAGCCTTTTCCAACGGCATTTGTTTTAACTACCTCTGTTGCATCAGTAGCTGTTATTGGCGCTGGTCTGCTTGTGTACTTCAAGAAACGCAAACACTAAGCAAATTCTCTCACCGCCTGCAAGTTTGAAATTTTAATTTAAATTTAAAAAACTGATTTTGCACATCGGGTTATCTATGAATAAGAGAGAGGTAGACATCGCAGAGCTGTCAACACGCCAGCATATTTGGCTCCTAATAGTAAATGTATGCAGAAACCTATAGAGGGGTCTATCCGCGGCGTTTTCCGCAACCAAAAACGTAGAAGGGATAGGGGCTATAGAAAACGATAGGAGCCTACCACATCTCCAATCTATTAAAGTATATAAAAGGGGCTATAGACTGTCGTGAGCGCTTAAGAGCGCTGCATCGTTTATTCAAGTATGATTCGTGCGTCCACTGTTTTTGCGCCTTTCTCGTAAGCCATTATGGGATTCAAGTCTAACTCTTTGATTTCAGGGTAATCCATGACCAGCTTTGAAGTGTTCAGCAAGACGCTTATTATGGCGTCCAAATCTGCTGGTGGCGTGTTCCGGTATCCCGTCAGAAGCGGATACGCTTTGAGTTTTGTCATCATCTCATGTGCGTCTTCTCGTGTTATAGGCGCAATCCGGAAAGTGACATCTTTCAAAAGCTCAACGAAAATTCCGCCCAGCCCAAACATCAAAGTCTGCCCAAACTGCGGATCTTTAATCGCGCCAACTATAACTTCGGTTGCCTGTGGAGCCATTTCCTGAACCAAAACGCCAACAATTTTCGCCGCGGAATCGTATTTCTTGGCGTTCCCCAAGATTTTTCCGTACGCACTCCGAACTTCAGCAGCGTTCTTCAGGTTAACCTTTACGCCTCCAGCATCAGATTTGTGGATGATGTCGGGTGAAACGATTTTCAAAACCACGGGAAACCCTATCTGCCCCGCAAACTCAGCCGCTTCTTCCTCGTTTTTAGCCAGCTTAAACGTGGTAACTGGAATCTGGTACTCCATGCAGATGGCTTTGGCTTCAGCTTCCAAAAGCGCTTTTCTGCCTTCACTGCGAACTTGGGAAATAATTTTTGATGTCTTGTTCAAATCTGCAACTTCCATGAACTTGTGTTTGAGTAAGACCCGCATCAGGTTTAAAATCGTTTTGCATCAACAAAGAAGAACAGGTACCACGCGATTAGCTGAGCTCCTGTAACGCCCGCAAACGCTTAACAATGTTCGGATGCGTTGACAAGGCTTCAAGCAACTTATCCGCAAACGTCAATTTCCTCGAAGCAATTTCCGCAACCAACTTCTGGTCACTTTGAGCTTCCATAGCAGCTAACTCGGCTGAATCCACACTTGCACGATCAGGATCAGCAATGAACAAAGCCTTGAAAGCACTCGAGTTTGGTTTTTCTCTCTGAGCTTTCCTAGCATCATTAACCTTACGAGTGGTATTAACTATCTTCGCCAGCCCCGTGGAAAGTTTCTGCGCGCCATTATCCACCACGGAAACGCTGTGCCTGTCAGCATAGTACTCGCGCAGCCTGCTCAAGTAGAGAATAAACAGGTTCAGCACCCAAGAGAAAATCATGAAACCTATACCAATGATAGCGCTTCCACCGCTATCGTCTCTGCGCCCACGGTACATGCTTGAAAGCATAAGCGAAAAGCCGATGTAATAGAAAAGCGCTGGCAAAAAGGAAACCACCATCATAACCTGCACGTCCCTGTGCTTCAAGTGACCAAGCTCATGCCCTATAACAGCCTCAACTTCACTTTCATTCAACGACTCCAAAAGACCCTTAGTGACCGCAACACGGTTACCTGTTAAGGGTGAACCATACGCAAAAGCATTCGGAATAGGAATCTGCGATAGCATGAGTTTTGGCTTGGAGATTTTGCTTTTTTCGCTGAGATTTTCAACCATCTGGTGCAGTTGCGGGTTTTCATTTGCTGAAAGTTCGCGGACTCGGTATATGGCACCAACAAGGTATGGAGATATAAGCCATTGGATAATGTTGAAGGCTACTACAATTATGCCCAGCGTCAAGAGGTCAAAGACGCCTGCTAGGCTCATGATAACTGTGAATACTAGTGTGGATAAACCGAAGATTACGGCTAAGGTTCCAGCCATAGAAAGCCGAAGTTTCCATGCGTTCATGTTTCTATCTAAAAGTTGCATGCTTAACGGCGTCTTATAAATTTTACGTTATAACCAAAAATATAACAATGATAATTTTGACAAGAAATACGACTATGGCAGCAGACGATTTGCATCAAATTCGAGCCGCTTAAATACCAACCTCACGCTATATCTCCTAGCTGCAAATGGAGAACTACGCTATTGACTGACAAACACGAGTGGCAACACATCTACACGCTTCTCAAACTCGCGGAAATGGGTGCCCACAGGCGAACCGCCAAAATCTCAACCGAATATTTAGCCGAGAAAATGGAAATTTCCCAGCAGACAGCATCCCGCTACTTGATAGAACTAGAACGCAAACGGTGGATTCAAAGAACAATAACGCCTGAAGGCAGCCTGATAAAAATCTGCGACTCAGGCATGAAAGAAATTCAGAAGCTATATTCGCACCTGCGATTCTTAATCGAAGCAGCCTATCCGCCATCAGTTACCCTTGAAGGAACAGTTTTCACAGGTTTAGGCGAAGGCGCTTATTACATCGCAAAAGCGGTTTACAGGAAACAGTTCATTGAAAAACTTGGCTTTGACCCTTACCCCGGCACGCTCAACCTTAAGCTTACAACCGAATATGACCTTAAGACACGCATGGAACTGGAAACGTACCCAGCCGTTGAAATTGAAGGCTTCAAAAACGAAAACCGAACTTTTGGGCTGGTTAAATGCTACCCTGCCACTATTGATAATAAGGTTAAGGGCGCTTTGATCTCTGCCCTGCGTAGCCACTATGACGTCTCAGTTTTGGAGGTAATAGCCCCTGTTTGCCTTAGAAAACAGCTTAACCTGAAGGATGGGCACAAAGTGAAGGTAGAAGTTTTCACTCGTCCTTAGCGCTAAGGAAAGGTTGAATAAGAGTAGCTTACGGTGTACCGTGCCTCTGGTTTACGCCTTGTGGCTAACACGTAGCCTATCAGCAAGCCAGCAACCAGTCCACCTATATGCGCGAAATTGTTTACGCCTGGTCCTGAACTGAGAAATAACAGAAAGAACGCGTATATCAACGCGCCAATTATAGACTGACTGAAACTGCGTCTAGCGTAGATCGTAGCAGCGCCGAACATTGCGAAGATGGCTCCTGAGGCTCCAACCGAAGGGACGTTGAGGGGCAAAAGTAGCAGTGACAGCAGATTCCCTGTTAATCCGCCTAAGAAGTAGATGGACAGGTACTCAGGCAGCGAGAACATTTCTTCACTTCTTAATCCGAAAATGAGAAGGAAAACCATGTTGCCTGCGATGTGCGCTATATTGGCGTGGACAAACATTGATGTAAAAAGCCGATAGTACTGAAACTCGTAAAGGACTAAACTGTTTATTTGACTATAATCAAAAATCACACTGTTACTTGTGTTCATAAAATCTCCGCCGGCAACAGAAGTGTAAACGTAAAAGGCAATGTTCAACGCTATGAGAATGTACGTGGGCTTAAACTTCTGGCTGCTGGACACTGATTGTTCACCTGACAAATTTCTCAACGAACAAATTTCTCAACGATTTTCTGCCGTATCTTTGATGAACTGTCTAACTCGTCTTCTTCAAACTTGCCAATTCTGATAACTTGTATGTGTAACTTGTGTTTAGCCACATACATTTGTGTGCCTTTTTCCATATCCGCCTGATCATACCCCAAAGCGATAACATCGGGCTTAACTCGCTCAATGACATCGCCAAGGTCAAATTTTTCAAAGCCGAGCACAGCTTCATTAACCACTTTCAAGGACTCTACTAAGGCACGCCGCTGGTTCTCCGACATAACTGGTTTTCTGCCCTTTTTTTCCTCCACAGTGCTGTCCCTTGCGATGATGACTATAAGTTCCGCGTCTTTGCCGCCAGCTTTCTTAGCTTCCTCCAAGAACCGGACATGCCCAAGATGCAGAAGGTCAAATACTCCTGAAGCCAAAACTACTTTTTTCTTTCCGCTTTTGCCGGCCATTCGAAGTTCACAGCTCCCAACAGTCTCAACGCGTCTAATAATCCTTCGCAATAAGCGACCGAAGTCAGACTTGTTTCAAACTTTTCCTGAGCCTTATAATATTTTGCGTCTTCCAAATACGCTGTTACGTAACCCAAAATGTTATCCACGCTCTCTTCAGTCACGTTTATCGCGCCTTTAGTCCGCTGCATTTCTTCCAGAACCTTTTCTGCGGAAACGATATACTTGGTTACAAGCGCTTCCAAGCTTATTTGGCAAGCCTCCTCAAGTTCTCAGGTGCCCCCGCAAATGCCACTAAAGCTTCAGTTTCCATAAAATGCAGGGCTCCTGGAAAAATCAAACTCTGCGGCGGATCCCCAAAATCATGCTTTAACAGTTCCTGTATGAAATCAGCTTTTAAGTTTGGAGCATTGCTTCCAACTCTTGCCACACCAACCGCCACAGTGCTTAGCGTCACTATCTCCTCCTTTCTTTTTTGCTCAATCTTCAAGAGCAACGTCAAAGCTTCGTTGATGCTTAGGAAGCGTTTTTCGTCCACTTTCAGATCCAGCAGGCACAACGTGTGCAACCCGCGCTTCTTGTTTTGGGCAATGACGTTGTAAGGTGTTTCCGAAGAATTCTCTGGGAAGGGTATGGTGACGGTTTTTCCGAACTTGTAGTTGTGCAAACCTGACAAGCCGATTATGGCAGAGATCACAGAAGCGCCGTGAACTATGCGCGTCTTAATGCCGCGTTTTTCCGCTTCGATACGCAGCGACACGTGCGTTGTGGCTATGAATGGGTCACCTGGAATGAGAAAAACAGTTTTAGCCTTTTCGGCAGCGTTTAAGATAATTGCTCCGTTTTCTTCTTCGAGGTCACGTCTTGATACGACGTGGACTTGCTTGTTGACCAGTGATTCAAAGCGTTTTGTTGAGAAGTGTGGGAGAATGCTTGTGTAGAGTTCGATGAAAGCGTGGTCTGCTGTTTTGGTTTCTTCTAGACCTTGGAGGCTTATTCCTCTTTCGTCGTGTAAACCTAGGCCTACAAACACGAGTTCTTTCAATGCGCCTATTCCTCAAAAGTACATTTGCAATATGTTAACTTAAACCGTTCGTTAAAGCTCACAAACTTATTGAAACCAAACTGTCCATTCCAAAAGGGAGTCGACTATAGCCATAAGAGCTGACGGATTGTAGTCCATACGCCTATACTATGTACAGTCTGTTCGGGTATCTATAATAATTAACATAAACTTGTTAGGTGTTTCAAAACGATGCAGTGTCATTACTGGTTTAAAAGTAAATCACACTTTACGTGGGATCAATGTCCTTGTGAGTTGAATGTGCTATTTTTCTTTGATTTCGCCTTTTTCAACCAAGCGGGTATAGTATATTCGACAGGTATCCAGAGAAACGCCGTGGCGTGCACAGAATTTGACAAGAACTGTCTCCACTGGTTCCTTCGGTTTCTTTTCTTGAATCATTTCCTTCAGTTCCGTGATGTGGCGCTTGTCCATTTTTTCACCCATTTTCGTTTCAACCTCTTGTAGTTAACAAGGTGCTGTGGTTTCAAAAAAAGATTTGCATTGCTACTTTTTGCGCGGCAGATTTATAGCATAAAAGCTAAAAGGGTCAGCTTGTTTCTCTCTTCGGTCATTCAGAGGGCGAGAAGGCTACTACAGGTGATTTCATGTCGAGACTTAGGGTTGCACTAGTTGTCTTAGGCGATGCAATGCTGATTGCCGTAGTCGTGCTGTTGCTGGAGATTGATAAACTGGTTAATGGCACCCTGTATGGTTACGGATTAGTTTTCAGCGACGATTGGGCTCAACCTTACTGGCTACTTTTTAGGGTAAGCTTAGCCCTGATTGTTGTAGCTGTTATTCTTATATCTCTGGTAGAGCTTCCGCACCCTGCGTTTGAAGAAAGAACCGAAGAGGACGCTTTAGAGTAAAGTTCGGCGGGAACAGCGTCCTAAAGTCAAGTTTTCTCGTGTTTGAGCATGAAAGCTAAAACTTACAAGGATGCAGCTAAACAAACCGTAAAAACGATGCAGAGTGTCGCATGCAAATTTCAAGTTCTACTCTAACAGAACTTTTTTTCGGTCGCGGCTCCAAAGGTAAGCTGAGAAAATTATGAATGCTATCGAGACTCCGAAAATGAGTAGCAACATTGTAACTGCATTGGCAAATGCGTTTTCGAGCATTCTCCTTTCCCTCAACTAACTCTTAGGTGTATAAAGTTAAAAAGCAAAGTTTCAGAAGTCGAAATGAACCTAAACGGAAGTATATCGCTCAATAGGATATATGCCGATGCTGACACAAACGTTTTATAAGATTCCAGCATACACTGTGTTGACCTGAGGGTGGAAGAAAGGAGAAGGCTTCCATCACAATTTTCTTTTCAAAAGATTTTTTATTTTGGTTGGACTATCCAGCCAAACGTTTATATGAAGTTCCATTTTAAACAATGAAACAGAAGGGGCAAGCGTATTCGCGCAAATAAAATTGGTAATACTGGGAAGGTGATTGAGGGAATGAAGGCTACTTCCAGATTGGTGCGAGATAACATCAAGAGCCTTAAGCCTTGCGTTCACGGCGGTGAAGTCTGGGAAGCTGCTAGCAAAATTGGCCTCAGGAAAGAAGAGATTTTAGACTTCAGTTCAAGCGTCAACCCATTAGGTCCTTCTAAGAAGGCGCTTGAATCAATAAAGGCTAATTTGGGGCACATTCCCAGTTATCCGGATTCAAATTCTACTGAGTTACGAGAGGCTATTGCAACCCAGTTCAGAGGAATAGGTAAGGATAATGTGATTGCAGGCAACGGGTCCACCGAACTCATTTACTTGTTTGTTGAGACATTTATGAAAAAAGGTGATGTGGCGCTTATTCCTGAGCCTACATTTGGCGAGTATGAAAGGGCTGTGAGAAGAATTGGGGAAGAGCCTAAACACGTAAAGCCGAACCCAAATTTTCAGTTCAGTCCAGCTGTTTTTGCACGTGATTTGAGTGGCGCCAAGATTGTTTTTTTCTGCAATCCGAACAATCCTACGAGTGTTCTCACTCCACCTGAACATTTGACGGCTATTGTTGAAAGAGCGCTTGAAGAGAACGCCTTTGTTTTTCTTGATGAGGATTTCCTTGAGTTTGTTGATGGAGAAGAACGTTTTTCGTTGATAGGCAAGATAAGGAGGTATCCTAACCTTTTTGTTTTAAGGTCGTTTACGAAGATTTTTGGGTTAACAGGACTTAGAGTAGGCTACGGGATTGCTTCCGAAGAAATCATCAACGTCTTACTGAATGCCAAAATACCTTGGAACGTTAACTGCTTAGCTCAAGCTGCTGCCACCGCAGCCTTAGCAGATAAAGAGCATTTGAAGAAAACACGTCAGCTCATCAAGGACGAAAAAGCATTTTTGATGCGTGGGTTAATGCAGATTAAGGCTTTCAAAGTTTTTCCGGCTGACGCGAACTTCGTTTTTGTAGACGTTAGGCAGTCAGGTTATACAGCGGCTGAACTTAAGGAGAAAATGTTGAGGGAGGGGGTATTGATACGAGACTGTAGTTCGTTTAGAGGGCTTGATGAGTACTACATTCGGGTGGCGGTTAAAACTCGTCGAGAGAACGAAACGCTATTAGAAACCTTGAAAAAGATTGTGGGGAATGATGTTGAAGCATCTTTTATTACGTGAATTGCTTGTTTTTCAAATGGGTGAGTTTGAGCAGGGAACATGTTGCTGATTGAGAGCGGTGTTTTTGTCGATTCACTGTTGATTTTTGTCTTGGCGTTCTTGATTGACGCAGTTTTCGGCGAGTTTCCAGACAGAATACACCCAACAGTGTGGATAGGCAAGGTTATAGCTTATTTCAAGCCTAAATTCAAAAATGAGAATCCGCGAATCGAAAAGATAAACGGTGTCATTTTATGCCTGTTGGTTATCTTGATTGTCGCAGTTCCTGTCTACTTTCTGCTTTTTGGGATTCGCCTTTTCTTCGGGTGGGTACCGTACATTGTTGTGTCCGCGATTTTGTTCAAGACCACCTTTGCAATTAAGTGTATGAAGCAATATACTGTTCCGATAGCTGAGGCATTGAAGCACAAGGATTTTGACAAGGCTAAGCGAGGCTTGTATTTCATTGTGAGGCGTGACCCAACTAAGCTGAGCGAACAGCAAATTGCCTCTGCGGCAGTTGAGTCTATAGCAGAATCAACAACGGACGGAATTACTGCGCCCTTCTTTTTCTTTGCTTTGTTCGGTGTTCCAGGCGCTTTTGCGTTTCGGGTTATCAACACGCTGGATTCGATGGTGGGCTACAAAGACCAGGAGCACAGGAACATCGGCTGGTTTTCAGCGAAACTGGACACGGTAGCGAACTATGTTCCAGCCAGATTGACTGCAATATTGATGGTGGTTGCGGTAGCGCTTTTGGGAGAAAATTGGCGAGAATCCTGGAGAATTCTGCAGAGAGACAAAACAAAAACCAACAGCCTAAACGCGGGATGGACTATGTCCGCTATGGCTGGTGCCTTGGGTGTTCAGCTGGAAAAGTCTGGGCATTACGCGTTGGGAGACAAGGGAGACATTTCGCCAGCGCACATCACGAGAGCGTTGCGAATAATGACGTTAACCGCTATTCTGTTTGGCACCGTGGTGATTTGTCCAATTTTAGCGTTAAAAGCGCTAGTTACAAGATTAGTTTAGAAACTATTGCTCGGAAAAGTCTATACCCCCCTTATATAAAGGAACTATAAATAGGCGCTGCAAAGTGAAGGTTAATTATGTGTTAAGCGAATTTATTTGGGAGGTGCAGCGGAACCGTGAAGATTATAGGCAGAAACCTCAGGCAAGGCTTCGTTAAGGTTGTTCCCAGCTCTGACGATGACCTTTGGCACCTGTACAACGTAGTCTACAGGGGCGACGAGGTTTACGCTTACTCGTCGAGAGCCGTAAAGTCCGACGAGGAATATTCTAGGCCGAAGAGCGCCGAGCGGGTTTCAGCGTTCATGGGCGTCGCCGTGGAATCCGTGGCTTGGGACAAGTTTCTGGGCAAACTCCGCGTTCACGGAACAATCATCCAAGCGCCTGACATTATGCCGACAGGTGCGCACCACACGCTGAACATAGCTTTGAACCAGCCTGTGACCATCGTGAAGAAGGAGTGGCCTAAACACCTCTTGGATAGGCTGTTTCGGGCAAGCAAAACCGAAAAATCCATGCTAATCATAGCCATAGACGACGAAGGCTTCGCTGTAGCCGAAACCAAACAGTACGGCGTAGACGTCAAAGTGGAAGAGCGCATGAAGCTGCCTGGAAAACTGGAAGCCGACAAGCGAGTAGCCGCCACAAAAAACTACTTCAAACGCGCAGTAAACAGCCTACGGCAGCTTTGGTCGCCAAATCACAGCCCAATAGTCATTGTAGGCGTGGGCTTCGTGAAAGGCGACTTCGCCAAGTTCTTGTCAGACGAGGCGGGGGACATGGCGAAGTCAGTGGTGGACGTGAAAAGCGTCAACAACGGCGGCGTAAGCGGCATCTACGAGGCACTACGCTCAGGCTTGCTTTTGAAGGCGGCGAAGCAGCTGCGCATTGTTGACGAAACCGTGGTCATGGAGGAAGTTATGAAGCGGTTGGGAAAAGGCGAAGCCACCATCACTTACGGACTGGACGCGGTTGAAAACGCCGTAGCCATGGGCGCCGTCGAAAAACTGGTCTTAGCCGACACGATGCTACGCGAATCAGGCGAAGAACAACGCCTACACTTGGAAAAGCTCATGCGAGAAGCAGAACAACGAAGAGGCACCATAACCGTAGTCAGCACAGAACACGAAGCAGGCGAAAAACTCATAGCCCTAACAGGAATCGCAGCACTCCTCAGATTCCCAATACACGGCACCTATCAAAAATAGAAGTTTATCTCATTAACGCTATTCTTAATGAAAAAAATTGGAATCAAAAAACAATAAGATTAAAATTGATAGCAAAGTTATGACAAGGGAGCTACTTGCTAAAGCAATTCCTGCAGAAGTTCCGCTTTTTTTCCAGCTACTTCCTCTTGCGGCTGAAATGAAGCATCCAGTGGAAATCAAGAACGTTATTAAAACAACAATTATGAACCATCCTAATTTTCTTGTGTTTCCTGCATAGTTGGGAATAAGAAGAATGAAATATGCTGTGAGTACTCCCCAATTTATTGCTCCTGTCTTAATGTTTGCGGCTCTGAACAAATAATCTGTTCCTCTAAGATTGTTGCCGCCAACCATCATATTCATGATTGCGGTAATCACAGCAATGACCAAATCAACGGCGTATTTTACATATATTGGATCGTAGAGAAAATTGAGAAAGTCAACTGGGCTACTCATAATTGAATTATTGGCACTTTCAGTATTAAAATTTCTCTTTTCTTTTAAACCCCACATTGGTCCGAAACTTCGGAACCGCCTTTTTGGTTTAACAAAATGTTGTAGAACAAATTATTATACTTAAACCACCAATATGCTATTAGGTGATTTAATGCCTAAAAAAGGAACAAAAAAAGTTTCGTTTACTGCCACAAAGAAAGTTCCTAAAAAAGTCAAAGTTGAATTTTACGCCAAGAAAAAGAAGAAATAGTAATCCGCTAAACTTCACACGCGTTTGCGGTATTACGAGACTGATCTCTCTCGCTTCAAAGTTAGAAGAGAGGGAATTTTGTTTTTGGTAAGGTTATGTCAAAAGGAGAGGTCGTTTTCTTCTTTTTGGACTTAGTTTTGGTCTGTTTTTTCTTTTTAGTTGTTTTGAATTTCATTTTTTTCTGGACATCTCGTAGATTCCGGCTTCCTTTCATTCTATTGCAGTCTCTGTGTGCTAAGGCTAATTTGGTTCCACCTTTTGAGTAAGGTTTGGTATGGTCTAATTCTAAATCAGATAGTTTGGTTATTTTCTTATCACAGATACTGCAAGTTCTTCCGTATATCTCAGGATGTTCCCATACGTATATTCTCTCTTTAGCAGTAAGCCTAACTCTTTTTTTCTTTGGCTTTGCTTCAAACGGGTTAGGTAAAGAGAACGGATTCGCAGACATATCCCGTGCACTCCAGCACTTTAATTTAAATAACCAATTCTATATAAAATTTAAGAATTAAAAATTCAACTACGATTTTTAGCAACACTTCAAAATATGGAATAACCAAATTTAAAAAATCGACTTGGGACTTTGTTGCTATTTTTGTTTGAATTGTTTTTTAACGGTTTCTATTTTTTCGCCTATGATTTGTGCTTGGCTTTTTCCTAGGCCTTTTTCGTGGGCTTTGCGTATGTGTGCGATTTCGTAGGGGTTGAAGCCCATGATTCGGGCGGCTGTGGCGTCTGTGGCGACTGCGTCTGTTCCCGCGATTATGAGGTTCATCGGTACGGGTGTGCCGTCTACGGGTCCGTTGCCTTCCATGCCTACGAAGCCGTCTATAACAGTTAACGCAGAATGGAGCACGGTGTTTATGTCGACTATGACTTTGCTTATGCCTTTCATGTGGTATTTGCCTTTGAACTTGTCAGGAAGCAAACCGAACATGTTCTTCATGCCCAACGTCACACGGGTATTCGCGTGCGTTTTGAGCTTGGCGGCGCTGATAACCGCGGATTCGGTAACAAGCCTCGGCACAGTTATGCTCTTCAACGCTTCACCGTTAGGCACCTCAAGCTTAACCTTGTCTTTGACGTGGCGGAGGTTAAGCCATTCGATGCCGTTGCGGCGGCACATGTCTTTCATGCCCGTAGCCTCAAACGCTTTGTCAGCATTAGTTATTGATGCATCTGACTCTACAACGTAGACTTTCACGGGCAAATCTGCAAGCTTCTTGATTATGGCTTCAACTACTATGGGGTCTGTGGTGGCGCCCGTGTCCCAAGTTTTGGTGGTGATGAAGTTGACTTTGATGAGAACCGTATCGTAACCCGCAAGCGCGCTTCTGTAGTCTATTAGGTCGAGGGCTTTGAAAACTGGCTCGTGACCACGCTCGCCTCTAACAACAGCCACAACTGGCGACTCAGATTGCATATCCATATCAACGAAGCTTAGCTTATAACCGTGTTTATCCAGTTCTTGCGGGAATTAACGTGCAAGTAGCCTGCTGACCTGCAAGGATAGCGTCGATTCTTTCAGGATGTTTCCCGTTAACCACGTAGCAGTCAACAGGCGACTCCACAAGCAGTTTAGCCAAAAAACGGTCAACACTCGTTCGCGCATCAAGCTTCAGCAGTTCCCCAGCTGACAGTCGCTCTATCAACGTAGCATCCTCATTTTTCTCAGGGTCTTTCGTGAAAATTCCGTCTACGTCAGTAACCAAAACAAGTTTAGCCGCCTGCAACCGGCTGGCAACATAGGCTGCAATGGAATCTGAGGTGACGTCCCACGAGTTTTTCAGCGGGTCTTCCTTGAACATCAGCCGCGACGGCAAGAAAACCGGCACCACCTCAGTCTCCGCAAGCTGCTTTGCGTCACCAAGCGAATAGGTTGCGCAGGAGTTAGGCGTAATTTGGGCTAGTAACATTCCAAACTGATCCATCCCCAGAATCGCCATCCTATGCGAGACGCCGCTGGATAAATTGAAACGCTTATCAGAATCCCGTACAACATCAGCAAACCTGCCGCCTCCAGGCACCACAACCAACCCATAGTTTTCCGCAAGCCCGCTTAACTTGGCGCACAAAGCTATCAGCCACTCTGGCTCTTCAGCCAAGCTTCCACCCACCTTAACAACCGCGTCCACTACACCAACCTCCCATCAAGCGTACACGCCGCCATCAACGCAACACCAAAAGCAGGCGAAGCCTTCACCACATCGCTTCGCGCCAATGGACTAAGAGGCATTCTGTATACAAAAGCATCACCCAAACACAGTTTTTCAAGGTCCAAAACCTCGTCAACACCAATTTTTTGCGCGGCGGTCCTTGCGATGAACTCTTTGCCGAGTCCTGTAACCACAACGGGAACTTTTGCCTTTGTAAGCGACTTAACTCGAGAGTAAACTTGGCTCAACCCCTCAGCTACCTGCTCAACCTGCCTGCAATGCGCGTATTTTGCGATTTGCACAATTTCCGCCTCAGTCAACATTTCAGTGTCGGCGCAGACAACTCGGGCGAGACGCGCCAACGCTTCCCTTCGCGTTTTTCCACGTCCATCCGCCGTTTCCGTCGTGTACTTCTCTTCACTGATGTTGCCTAAGACCAAATGGACATCACCTGACTGCGCAAACAGTTCCGAGGAGACCCGCGCTGTGCCACCTCGAAACGGAACAGAACTCACGATTGCCGCAATGTTCGTCCGCAAGCTTCCCGTGTAAACGAGCTCTCCAACCATAAGCTTCTCCAAATCAGTCTTGCCAACCGCTGAAACACGCCCGTCAACCACTGGTATGATGCTGGTGCTTGTGCTTCCAACATCTACTATGACGCAGGTCTGGATCTGCTGGGCGACCATCCAGCCTGTTGCTGCCCAATTCGCCGCGGCTACCATAAACGGTTCGGTTTTGGCATCGTTTATTGACCTCAGTGTTGCGTCTACGTCTAAAACGAAAACTGGCAAGTCAGCGAAAGCCTCTGCAGCACACGTTAAAATGTGGTTGACGCCTTCTCGCTTAGTTTGATACGCGTCAGACAACTCCGCAGTCATGGTTAAGCCAACACCGTCAAGCTTCACGTTGCTGCTTACTTTCTCTTTCAGCGTTGAAAGCACGCGAACGAGTTTCTCGGGGTCCTTCCAGACAGGAAAATACTCTATGGCAGTCCTAATCTCTTTGACGTAACTATTTTCAGTGCGCAGGAAAACGGCTTTGGTGTTGGCGCCTCCGATGTCCCAGCCGATAACAGTTACCAACGCTACATGCCTCTGTCTATAGTGTTAATAACGCGCTTTTTAGCTTCACGGAACCTCGAGGTGGCTTCATTTAATGTGGCACCATAAGATGCGATTAACGCCGAGGCAGCGCCATTATCTATAACTGGGAAAGGCGGAGAAACAATTTCGTCAATCCTGTAAGTCGTTTCGAGAGCATCAACCGTCGGGTTAGGCGTTTCTACCTTCGAAAAATATGTGCAACCACAACTTTTGCTGTGTCTTGGCAGTTCGCGTTTTAAAACAGCGTTTACAATCGCTTGGGCAGGGTTAAAGTTGACAACTCTCCTTAATCCCACGTAGGACGTGGTTAATCTTGGATTAACCTCTATGATCACAGCCTCATCTTCAGTCAAAACAAAATCAACGCCAACATATCCCCTTAAGCCTAGGACGGAGTTAACAAGTCTTTCCGCCACCTCAAACGCTTCAGCCCGAAGCGGGTTGTCAAAAGGAACCAAGCCACCACTATAACTTGAACAGACTTCAGGCGTTTCAATCGTAACGTCTTGGCGGTTCAAGCTGATGGGCACGGCTTCGCTGCCCGTAGAAAGCAAGCTAACGCTCGCAGCGGCGCCCTCGATTAATTCTTGAACCAGAAAATGCCTGCTCAGCGACTCCCGCTTAATCTTGTCAACCCCGCCAGCCACCTGTTCCTCATTTCGGACAACGCTTAATCCGCAACAGCTAACGCCGTCCGAAGGCTTGAATATCACGGGAAAATTCAAACGGCCTCGAACAGCTTTCGTGACTTCCTTCAAATCATCAGCTACGCTAAACATTATTGTCTCAGGCAGAGGCAACCCAAGTTTCCTCATGAACTCGTAGACGCCTACTTTGTCGGACACTTTTTCTATAGCGATAGCTGGACAGTTCAACGAGGCTGTGCCCGTCTGTTCTACAAGCTCCACAAGCGACTGCAAAACGCCATCTGTTTCTGGCGCAATTACGTAAGCCGCATCAGCCTGTTCAGAAATTTTACGCAGGTTCGCTTGCGCCTCCAGTGAAGAAAAAACAGGCACTACACAATCAGCGTCGATGGGCGGATTCAACCTTGCAATACGCGAATCAAGCGTGGCGGTAACGCTGTGTCCAGCAGCTTTAAAATCCGAAATCAGCGTCCTCAGCATGCCGAACCCCTCGCTCAAAACGCTGCCTGGGATTGCCTCAGCAGCAAAGCCGCCGCCGGAAACATGCTCGTAAACCAGAAGCCTCAAGCGCTCGCCTCACCAAACCTCGATGAGAACAAGCATATCTTAAAGCTTTTCTGCACGTTTGACGACTTCAACGAGCTCTTGCACTTTTTCTCTGGTGATTTGACCGTTGACTCTGTCGCTTAGGGTGCAAGCGGCGCCTCTCAAACCCGCCACGTCAGCGCCTAAAGCGTAAACCACGGGCAAATCCTCCTTTTGCAGTGACCCAGCTAACGCGGCCTTTAAACCGTAACTGTGCGCTACGTCGACAAAGCGCTGAAGCTGAGGCTTTGTGAGAAAGTTGAAGAGGCTTTTTCCGTCTTTAATTGCCGTGTCGAGCATGGCTATGTCCGCTTGGGCTTCATACGCTATTTTGGGAACAAGCAAGGGGTCAACGGTGCTTAGTCTGGCTGCGTCAGCGTATCCTGAGGCAACCACTTTGATTGAAGGGTTATATTCTTTGGCGGCTTTGGTGACGCTTTGCATCAGGTATACCGCTTCCTCAAGCGTTTTTAATCCGTAAAGTCCAGCTTTGATGTAGTTGACGCCTGTTGCTGCCGCGCCTAACGAAGCCAGCGCCATGGACCCGGGCAGGTTGGGCACTTCGCCTAAAGTGCAACTTACTTCAATGTTTGTTGGGGTGATCTGCCTGATTCGCTTTATCACCCATGGAAAGCTTGCGCCTAGCGGACCCTCCTTTGGGTTCTTGACATCTATGATGTCCGCGCCTCCAGAGATGGCTTCCACGGCTTCTTTCTCGTTTTTTGGACTAATCAGTAGTTTCAATTGTGCTCATATGATGCGGAATTTCTATGCCTTTAAAGTTTTTTGTTAAAAACCATCAACCAAGATGCTGCTGCACTCAAACCATGGTAGTAGTGAAAGCTTTTCTATTGGTTAATAGTCATTGCAAAGGAAGAGGCAAACAGATTGAAGATACTACCTGTTATTGACATTCTTGGCGGCATTGTGGTTCATGCTGTAAGAGGCAAAAGAAAGGAATACATGCCGCTTAAGAGTGTTCTAAGCTCGTCTACTGATCCCGTGGACGTTGCAGCCGCGCTAAAGGCTTTTGGTTTCGGCGAGCTTTATGTGGCGGATTTGGACGCAATTACGGGCGGGCAACCAAATTTTTCCTTGCTCGAGAGGATCGTAGACAAGACAGGTTTTGAACTGATGGTTGACGCTGGCGTAACGAGTCTCGAAAAGGCAGAAGTGTTGAAGAGTCATGTTTCAAAGGTTGTTATTGGTACAGAAACCTTGCCGAGCGCTAGTTTTGTGGCAGAGGCAGTTGAATATTTCGGAAGCGAGAGGGTGATAGTTAGCCTCGACTTGATGGGTGATAAAATTCTTAGCGGGTTTGAGCTTGGCAAGCTTGCGGAGCCTATAACGTTTTTGCGTGAGTTAGAGGCGCTGCGTGTTTCCCAGATTATAGTGTTGGACTTGGCAAGAGTCGGTAGCGGAGACGGCGTCAACATTGCTTTCCTGCGGGAAGTGCTAAGTAAAATCAGGGCTGAAGTGTTTGTCGGTGGGGGCGTGCGAGATGTTCAGGATTTGGTGGACTTGAAAGACCTTGGCGTGTTCGGGGTCTTGGTGGCTACTGCATTGCACTCAGGGGAAATCTCCCCTTACGACCTGAAACAAGTTGGGTTACTTTAGTCGTTTCACTATCTGCATGTATGCCTTAAGCCGCTAATAAAGCGTCGAAAATAGACGAAGCTTATAAATACGTGAAGATAAAGCCCTGCAAAAGAGGCAAAATATGCCGGTACATTGGAGCTTTATCAAGGCAAAGCTGCAAAAAACAGGAAAACCGAACCTTATACTGAATGACGCTATGAAGCTTAAGGGTGCAACCTGAACCTTTCGTTTATGGTTGCGATTATTGCTGTGCGTTTTTCGGCTACAATGCATCAGTTACGTTGCTTGTGCGCTGCGAAAAATTGTCGAAACGTAAAATTTACAATTTGAAAGTTAAAAATCAGCCTGTGTGTTAACGAAAAATGCGATTTAAGTGTTAAAAATCAACGTTGTTTCCTTGGTTCGTAACTTCATTTTTCGAAGTAAGAGTCATAACGTGGCAGTTAGAATTGCGGTGGGGTGACAAACGCTGCCAGCCTTTAAAAGCCATAAATTACTATTCTGAATATCTCTTACTGTTGGTTGCAACGGGTAAATGTTTGGAGAGTGCTTCAAAAGTGTGTTTTGTTGATGCTTCCGTATACAGTTTCTTAAGACTAAAACTATGGCATTTGAACACTTTTAAACTACGCTTCAGAATGCCAAGTTTTTCGCATTTTCATGTATATCCGTGCGAGAGATAGTAATGGTAATTGAAAGAGATTTGCTACTTTCACTTCTGAAACTGACAAAAGACGGGCCTGTTTTAATTAAATGTGTCAATCAAGACGCTAGGATCGCCTCAGATATTGTAAGAAAATTGCTTGAAAAACTTCAAAATGAAGGCATGCTTTATCTAAAGGAGGGTACTGTCGAAGCAGACAGTGATAACCGGCTCAAGATAGCCGTTAAAGCAGCATCCTTAGGCGCAGATGTTGAACATATTAGCGCTTTTCTCCGTTGGCAGGAGTTTGAAGACATTGCTGCCATCGCTTTGGAAAGAAACGGCTACGTAGTAGCCAAGAATGTGCGGTTCAAGCATGCGGGGCGCAGGTGGGAAATCGATGTAGTTGGCTGCAGGAAACCCTTAGTTTTATGCGTTGACTGTAAACGTTGGCAACGCGGAGTGAAGGCTTCTGCGTTAAGGAAAATTGTTGAGGCACAAGTTGAACGAGCACATGCACTCGCCGATACACTGCCTAGCCCAGCGCTGACGGTCGAGTGCGTTAAGTGGAAAAAGGCAAAGATTGTCCCTGTGATTTTATCGCTTATTCCAAGCAGCCTCAAATTTTACGACAATGTTCCTGTTGTTCCTATCCTACAGTTGCAGGATTTCTTAATACAATTACCTGCTTATGTAGAGTCATTGAAGTATTTCGTGAAAGAGTTCAGTCATTTATGACAATATTTTCAATATTGGTTTCTTAGCAAAGCGTACTGCGGGCCAGAGGCTCATAAGAAACATCCCAACTAAGGCTGCGAGAAGCCACCCTGCTATCTCTATGATGATGAAGCTCGTCACGAGTGGTTGCGGCATCAGAATCATGAGCGTAATTATTACTCCCAGAGAAATGCCAACCGCAACGCTCGAAAACAGAACGATTAGGCCTTGCACCGCAAGGATGGTCACGACTGTTTTAGGTTTTGCGCCCATAGCCCGCAAAACGGCGAATTCTTGACGCTGCTCCTCCACCGCAAGCATAGTATAACCTATCAGGCACAGAGCAGCCGACATCAAAGTAAATAAGGGCAAAAACATAACTGTCAACCACACAGAACCTAGAAAATCAAGGTTCTCCTGAAGCACTTCCTCCAGCTCGAAAACGGAAAAAGCCGAATTTACCCCGTTTACCTCGTTTTTAATCTGCGCTAAAAGGGCTGAACGATCAGCAGCAGGGTCTAGTTTGACAAGCACAATGTTGGCGTTAGATATGCCTGTTAGGTTCTGCAGTTTTTCAATTGAAACGTAGGCAACTTTTCCGTTGTTTATGGGGTCTATACAAACGCCTACTATGCTGAACGACCCGTTTTGCAGCCTGATGCCTTGAGATAATGGGTCCGAGAAATGTATCCCTGCTTGTGGGTCAGGCGAGAACATCGTCTGCGAGATAGAATCGCCGATGACAGCTTCACCTGTTTCTTCAGCATTCAAGAATCTTCCTTTAATGGACCATGTAGCTGTGACCTTTTGTGGGTCAACACCAACGATTAATGAGTCCCCCTCGCGGCTACCGCCGACGGGTAAAGTTGCCAAAGTTTCAGGGTCGATGGTAAAGTTGCTTACTTCGCGAATATGCGCTTTCAAAATCAAGCGCGCGTCAACAGTTTCTATGCCCTGAATTGCCTCTAATTCATCGAGAAGAATGTCTGGCACTGCCAGCTCTGCGTTCAGATAGTTGAAATCACCGTTTTCTGTGGCTCCCGAGAACTTTGCCAAAAGCTGCGTGTACTGAACGCCCATGCTTTCGTGGGCTATTGCGACAACGTTTGACCCAATGGCGTTTTCGACCCATGACCGACTTGTGTTGTTGGCAATTACGCCGCCGGAGATTGACACCGTAAGCAGCACAAAGACTGTTGAAAGCAATATAACAATGCGGACGCTTGCCGATTGACGCCGAAACAGGCTTCTTGACGCGATTTTAAGCGTTAACCCCGCCCTTGATAACGGCTTGAGTTTATTCCCAGTGGTTAACCCGAAATACTGCACGGGCGAAAGCGCCTTTATTGGCGATACCTTGGCGGCGTCCAGCATAGGCTTGGTGCCGAATATGAGCGCAAGGACAAAAAAAGCGGCGAAAACCAGCGGCGCAAGCCACAAATCTGGAGTTGCCTGGTAAGCTTGGAATTGGAACATGCTGGTAGCGGCAAAGTCTGCTGCAAACCCAAGCGCTACACCTGAAACGCAACCCAGAAAAGTGACCGTGAGCAGTTCAGTCATGAAATATCCGAACACAAGACCGTTCGGGCATCCAGCAGCCTTAATTAACCCGAAGTCTCGAGTTCGCTGCTTCATAATCAAAAAAACGATAAACGACGTTATCACCGCGCCTACAGCGAAGATTAGCACTCCAATGAACAGCAGAAACTGCGAGAAAACGGCGGATAAACCGTAAGTTAAAGCGTTGCCTGCAGACGTTATTCCCAAGCCGATTCGTCTGCTGAAGAGCAGCAGGAAAAGCGTGGACGCAACACTTAATGTTAAGGTAACCACAGTCAAGCTTGTTTGCAGTCTTCTGCGCACAAGATCGTTTACTGGAAAAGCAGCTTTACTCATTTAGGCTCGCTATCCTCCCGTCTTCTAAGCAAACGGTCCGATCGGCAAGCTGCATCAATTCTGGGTCATGAGTTGCAACAATAACTGTTTTCCCATTAGCCTTCAACGTCCGCAGCATCTGAGTTATTTTCTGGCCATTTTTCGTATCCAAATTTCCAGTCGGTTCGTCAGCGAGAATAAGTTCGGGGTCGTTTGCCAAGGCGCGTGCGAATGCTACTCGCTGCTGTTCACCTCCGCTTAGTTGCGCTGGAAAATGATTTGCCCTGTGCTGTAGACCCACGGTCTCCAGCAGTTCTGCGACACGTGTTTCTACTTCCTCCTCGGGTTTTCGGCTCCATTCCATTGGAAACGCAACGTTCTCCGCTACTGTCAAAGTTGAAACAAGATTGTAAGATTGGAACACGAAGCCCACGTGGTTGCATCGAAAATCCGCCAAGAAATTCTCGTCTTGAACCGTTAAGTCCTCACCTAACACAATGATTTTTCCGCTTGTGGTCCTGTCAATTCCGCTTATAATATTGAGTAGCGTAGTTTTTCCAGAACCTGAAGGACCGCAGATGGCTACAAACTCGCCTCTCGCAACCTTAAACGTTATACCCTTCAGAACTTCAACTTCTACATCGCCCAGCTGGTATGCTTTGTTTAAAGAATCCGTGGCAACTACTAAGTCACTTGTTTTCAAGGGCATAATGAAAAATGGGTTATAAGTTATAATATGCTTTTAGGTACGGTTCCTTACGTGCCGCAAAATTTTAGTAGCTCTTCTCTATGGCAAAGTTGCCCCGGTCCCGCTTAAGGATTCGGAGCTTATCGGGGAGCTTGTCTTTTTCCCATTCTTCCCAGTTGACTTCTTTGAACAGCCACTTTTTGCCGAGGTGCGCCGCGATTATTGCATGCTTGTTCACTTTGTCTCCAGGTATGAGCTCGTTGAGGAACCTGAAGAGCTTGTCAACTTGTGGCTTGGGGAAATACGCGTAGTAGCTAGCGTTCTTCACTTCAAAGGCGTAAGTGTGCTCGCCTTTGCGTGCCATAAGATCGGGCAGTGGGCTTAAGCTTGGGTTGCTGACGGGGATCCGCACGGCGTTGTACCCGTTTTTCTGCAGGAGCTTCACAAGCACTGTCTCGCTGTAGAAGCCTCTTTTGCGCCATCGGCGAAGTTTGATTCTGTCCGCGTCATTTACCACATTTTTCCCTCAGCAGTTGTCCTACTTAAGATGGTGGTATTAAATAAAAAATTCTTCTGTTTGCGCTAAAAAATGGCAGTGTTGTTGATGCCTTTGTATAAGGGTTCTGCTCGGCTACGCACGTGGCGCATGCTGGTGACGTAATAAATCACACGTAATACATGCCCAACTAAAGCCACGCGTAAAGAAAAATAACATGTAAACAAATTAAAAATATACGCGGTTTAGCCTACACTAACAGTCGCAAAAGTACATTCTCACGCAAAAAGACCAAAAAAACGCCTTATTTCTGAACCAGTTGCTGCACAAAATCTGAGGCTGGTGACACGAAAGACCTCGCAACAGTGCCGTTGCGTATACGGAAGCATCAACAAAACACACTTTCTAAACGCTTACAGCGATTGCACCCGTTCAAAACTTCTACATCTTAGCCACTACACATCGCAACCCCGCCGCTGCGCCACAACCCGATGCAGACTGCAAAAATGGAGTGCACACAAAAAGTTTCCACGCCAAAGTGTGCAGAGCCTGCAGAAAAGGCAAAACGCTCGAAGCAGCTTCGAAGAGAAGCCTCCGCGGCTTCACATGGAGATTTTCAACGGTCTTTATATGAGGTCCCGATTATCTCCATGGGTAAGCCTCAAAGCAGAAGCGAAAACGCTCAAAATGGGGCTTTTTAGTTGTTTAGGGCTTATTTGCGGCTTGTTGGTTTTTGCTCAGGCAGTAAAAAACTAGGCGGTTTTGGGGTGTACGTAGGTTCGGTTGTGTACAATGCATCTGATTAGCGTTTGGTGTAGAATAGGCTGTGAAACGGGTTTATTTTAGGAAATAAGCTAAACGGAAAGCCGTAAATTGACGGGGCTGTGGAGGGGTAATTATGTAGTTTTTTTGAATATTGTTGATTTTGAAATAAGCCCTTTAATTGATTTAGAAGGAAAGAGTACTGGAACATGATGGAGGAGAAGGCGTGTCTTTTGATCATTTTGGAGAAGGCGTAGAAACTCTGACGCGAACTGTACAGGGGCGAACTGTAAAAGTACAGTGGAACTGGGGAAAATTTAGCACAACTGAAGGCTTCCCAGTGGATGAAAATATGATAAACTGGGTCATAGGTCAAGAGCAGGCTCTGAGCGAGGGCTTCCTGTGCCTGAACGAGTGGGTTCACAAGCTCAAGCATTTAGAGGAGACACAGTGGTACGCGAGTTGGAGCAACGCTGATGAGGCAAAGCCGGCAGCAAAAACTGTAATCAGCCCAGGACCTTATCTGCTGCTTTTAGGCGACCCTGGAACAGGTAAGTCGCTCCTTGGACGAGCATTATCCGAAAAACTAACTCAGGTTTACAAAGAGAACGGCATAAAGCTCTTTGATGTCTTAGCTTGGAAAAACGCTGTTTTGCCCAGTCAGCCGCGTGTATCTATCCACACGGTTGGAGAAGGAAAAAAGGTTCTGCAAAAAGAGCAGCGCAAAGAGCTTAAACGCAAGTTCACAACCAAAATCGGCCTCAAAGCAATCCAAGCCCTTATGCTCACGTTAGGCGTGTTCCTTTTGGCATTAGGCTTATACTTCATGGTTAACGCATGGCAAACATGGACTGCTGGTGGCGTATCTATAGGCGGCACGTCTTGGCAAGAACTATATAGCAATAACTTTTCAGCTTACTTTGTTGACAAATTCATAAATCTTGTGCCCCTGACATTTATCCCTGGAGGAAGCTTGATTTTCTTCAGCGTCTTCATCTGGTGGTTCTCACGCATGGGCGGATTAACCAATCTACGCGGCGTCGGAGGCGCCCAGCAATCCGATGTTCCAAAACTGATAGTGGACAACGTTTCGGGAAATGCTCCCTTCGTTGACGCAACAGGACACAGGAGCGCTCAACTCTTCGGGTCAGTAGCTTGGGATCCGTTTCAAACTGGCGGGTTAGGCACACCCGAGCACCAACGCGTTACCGCAGGCGATGTGCACGTGGCATCTTTAGGAATACTTTACATTGACGAGATTAAGAACTTAGATCCGGAAGACGCGGTTACACTGTTAACGGTTCTGGAAGATGGGCAACTGCCTATAACTTTGCGAAGCAGGTGGCACGGCGGAGGCACCTCAGCTATGGCCGTGTCAACTGAGCCTGTGCCCGCTATAACTTTTCTTGTGGGTGCCGGAAACTTTGACAGCATAGGCCAAGTTCACCCTGCACTTATGGACCGCATTTACGGCTACGGCAAAGTCGTGCGCATGAATAATGATATGCCCAACACGCTGGAAAACAGGCGCAAATACGTTCAGTTCATAGCGCAGGAAGTTAAACGCTTCAACCTCATGCCGTTCCGCAGAGACGCATGCATGGAAATAGTTGAAGAAGGGCGACGGCGAAGCAACAAGCGTGATGCCCTTTCAACGCGGTTTAGACCCTTGATTTCCATAATTAAGACTTCTGCAATCTTGGCTATGAACGAGAAATGCCAAGCAGTTGAACGCCGTCACGTTCTAGAAGCTTTAAATGAGCACTGCAAGACCATTCAAAAACAGCTGCTGGAGCATGAGATGCATGAACGAGGAAAACTTTTAGAAATAAAACCTGAGGGCGTGACGCTTGGGCAGATTCACGGTTTGGCTGTGGTCCATGACCCGTACAGTGGCGAAATGACTGGCAACGTTCTCGGCGTGAAAGCCCAGCTTGTTAAGAAAACTGAGATTCCCCGAGACCATCCGCTTAAGGGATACTACAAAGTTACCGGTGTCGCTAAGGGTCAAAGCTTCATTTCAGACAGCATCGCCAAAGTTAGAAGCGTTATCCTTCAAAAGTACGGTGTAGACATAGCTCAAGACTACTTAACGCATATAGATTTTGCGCAGTCTTACGGAGTTGACGGTCCGTCTGCAGGCGTAACCATGGCGATACTTTTGTGCTCGCTTATTGAAGGCAAACCTATACGACAAGATGTGGCAGTAACAGGCGAAATAAACCTCGGCGTCAACGGCGCTATCCAGATAACCGCGGTAGGTGGGATCCATGAAAAAATCAAGGCTGCCGAAGCTTGGGGTTTCAAGAAAGTGGTTATCCCGCAAAAGAATTACCTTCATTCAATTGACGCTAGAGACTACACGATTGATGTTGTGCCCGCGGCCACGTTGGACGACTACCTGAAAGAATGCCTAGTGGAGCAGCAATTTCTCAAAGTGCCAGTTCGCAAATACAAATAACATCCCTAAACCCTTTCTAAAACGCCCTTTTTCAGGCTTATTTCGCGTCAGACTGCCTTTTGCCGCATCGTGAGTAGGCTAAACCGTTTGAAATTCTGCGAATAGCTCATTGCAAAATTGTTGTTCAGTAGGTTTAGTTGTGTCAATATTACCTTGGGCATTGTTCGTCACCAGCGTTCACTACGCCACGCCACTCAGGCACTCGTATACAAAAGCATAGACCAAACACATAAAATTAACTGCATTTAATGCCGCGGCTGTTAAGGAAGGGTGACAGTTTTTGGTGGAAACATTTTTGAACCGTAAACACGAATAGTCAAATGCTGGGATTGATATATCAAGCTTCAAAGTGATCAATAAAAGTTTCAGTTTTTCCACGAAAGGCGAAATAGACTTCGTGGACTTGACAGACCATGTTCAAGAGGTAGTGTCAGAATCCGCCATCAAAAACGGTATGGTGCACGTTTTCGCACCTCACGCCACAGGCATACTTATCCTGACAGAAAACGACTATGCTTTGCTTAACGACATCAAAGCGCTCCTAGAAGAAATAATTCCAAAGCGAATAGCCTATCAGCACCCGTCCAACGCTCACTCACACCTGCGTTCTATGCTGCTACCGCCTGACAAGACCCTGCCCGTGATTGACGGACGCGTTGAGTTCGGAACGTGGCAATCTTTGCTTTTTGTAGAAACAGATGTCTACCCTCGCCAACGAACCCTGATAATTCAGGTTATCGGCGAGCAATAACTCTCCATCGTTCGAGACAACGTGCCTCAACGGCACAGCATTTTTTGTAGGTGCATACGGCAAAAGTTGGTGCTTCGCATTTCGTATTCGACAAAGCACGACCCGCTACATGAGAATTTAACTTTTAACCTTTAATTTCCCAATTAAGCATTGGCTTTTTTAACTGTTTATTTTAAAATATTACCATTCGAAGCTTTTTCGTAGCGCCTGAGAAACATACGCAGGTTAAGCTTTTCATAGAGAGACTTTTTTTAAGCGTATAAATGGATGCGTAACCTGTTAAATGCCGGCTTTTTGCAGGATTTCTCCATGAAATCAGCTTTAACACATCCGTTTTTCAGTAAATTTTCCGCCTTACGCTTGATGTATTTATAAGCTTCGTTAGAGTTCGGAGTGCCTACGGCTTTGAGCAACTAGCCATTACCAAAAGTGGTGTAGAATCAGCTCAAAAGTGCTGGCTAGCGTCAGCCTCGTTCAGTACGGATCTTTTTGTAGGGGCCTCGAGGTCTCATCCGGGCTTTTTTCTTCGTTTCAAACTTCGATAACGGTTTCTCTCCTAAGCGTTCAGCATCAGGGTCCCCGTGTGGTGGAAGCCCAAGAGGGTCTAGAACATCTGCCAAAGTGGCTTGTTCAGCGCCACTTTCAACCATCTCATTAATGGCTTTCGCAGCATCGCTTGGTTCTGCGTTGATACCTGCGATGGCATCCGAAAGCAGCACAACCTCGAAGCCGAGTTTGCGCGCATCAAGAACCGTGTGCTTCACACAGTAATCAGTTGCTAAACCACCCACAAAAACTCTCGCCGCACTCTGCATTCGCAACAGGGTTGCCAGCTCGGTGCCGTCAAAACCTGAATAAGCATCTTTAAGCGGGTCCATGGCTTTTGACACTATTGTTGCGCTGTTTGGAAGTTTCAGGTCTGGATGAAAATCGGCGCCTTCGGTGTTTTGGACGCAGTGAGGCGACCATCTACCTCCTCGGGTTTTGAAGGATACGTGATTTGGCGGATGCCAGTCTCTCGTAGCAAAGACGCCTGCGTTCGCCTTCCCGAAGAGTATTATGTAGTCGTTAAGAACTGGAATCACTTGGTCGCCTTCAGGAACGGGCAAAGCGCCGCCGTGACAGAAATCGTTTTGCACATCCACAATTATAAGCGCGTCCGTTTTGCCTACGCTAAAGTCTTTTTTCAAACAAAACTCTCCTAAACAATTTAGCCGAGTTGATTGGAACTCTATTGAAATATGGTTGGAGTAAAGGATAAATGTTTTCCAAAATGCAACGCTAGCGCGGTCGCATGGAAAAGTAATTAAGTCGTTGTTTGGATAAGGTGTCAGGTGAAATCATGGCTGTTTTAGCTTATGTATTGTTCAAGGTTAGTTCAGGATCTGAAAGAGAAGTGTGCCAAAAACTCATCGGGTTTGACGAGGTTTTGCATGCGGACATTATCTTCGGCGAGTACGATGTGGTTGCAAAAGTCGAGATGCCAGAGCTCAGCAAGCTGGAGGAGTTCGTGTCGCTTAAAGTTCGGAACGTGCCAAATGTGCTGGTAACGTCTAAGATGATTGTATCCCGAGAATACAAAGGAAAAAGCCAGCGCCCAAAAACATAGTTGCCCTCACCGCTAATGCTTGAGCGGGAAGAGGCTGCACGTAAAGTGAAAATTAACTGTGTTTTGTTGATGCTTCCGTATACAGCTCCTTGGATTACAGCAAAAATCCGCTGTTGCAGCCGGTAAACGCCATCTGACCCAAGGATAGGCTTATCTTTTATACAGCAACATTAACTATTCAGGGCTGAAACATGCAAGCTAAAAAGAAAAACGCTGAGGCTATCACAAGCAGGGAAATGCGCGCCTTAGAAGTTAACGCCGAGTACTTGGGCATTTCTTTGCTTCAATTGATGGAAAACGCTGGACGCAACGTGGCTGCAGAAATCACTTCGCGGTGCCCCAGAGAACAAAAAGTTGCGATTTTCTGCGGTTTAGGCGGAAACGGCGGCGACGGATTCGTAGCTGCTCGGCACCTGTTATCGCAGGGCTTCAAAGTGGCTGTGGTTCTCGCTGGAAAAGGCAGGGACATTCGTCACGAAGCAGCATTACAGAACTGGTGCGCCCTTCAACCGCTGCGTGAAAGCATTCCGATTCAGGAAGTAACCGACAGCTCCGCCATACCCGCGGTGGACGCTGAAGTAGTTGTTGACGCGTTGCTTGGGACAGGTACAAAAGGGAAACTCAAGCCGCCCATAACGCAAATTGTCGAGTACATTAACGCGTTGGATGCTTTCAAAATTGCCGTTGACGTGCCGACTGGGATAGATTCGGACACTGGAGACGTGCTAGGCAACGCTGTAAAAGCGAACGTTACGGTAACGTTTCACAAATCAAAGACTGGGCTGCGTGCCGCCAAGAAGTACGTGGGCGAGGTGGTCGTGAGGGACATCGGGTTGCCTGACGAAATGTCGAAGCTTGCGGGTCCCGGAGATGTTCTTATGGCAAAGAAACCACGAACTGCCGGCGCGCATAAAGGCGATTTTGGCCGTTTACTGGTTATTGGCGGCAGCGAAGTTTTCTCAGGCGCACCAGCCTTGGTGTCGTTGGCTGCCCTGCGCTCCGGCGTTGACATCGTTTATCTTGCGGCGCCCTCAAAAACTGCGTACGCCGTGTCCTCAATGTCTCCTGATTTGATAACACTGAAGCTTAAAGGTGACTATCTGAGCGCCGGTAACGTTACAGCGTTGCAGCCGTACTTGGAATCTGTTGACGCCGTCGTCATGGGTCCTGGTTTGGGTGTGCACGCTGAAACCCGTGAATTCGTCAAGGCGTGCGTGACAGCCGTTGAAAGCGCGGGCAAACCGCTGTTGCTGGACGCTGACGGGTTGAAAGCCTTCGCCGAATTTAAACGCGCATTACGAGTGCCGCTTGTTTTGACGCCGCACGCTGGCGAATATGCCATACTTGCAGGCCGAAAATTGCCTGAAAGCCTCGCAGAGCGTATCGCTGAAGTGCAGGAGACCGCAGCGGAGCTTAAAGCCGTGATCGTGTTGAAGGGGCAAGTGGACGTGGTTTGCGATGCGAAACGGGTTAAGCTGAACTTTACGGGTAATCAGGGCATGACTGTTGGCGGCACTGGCGATGTTCTTTCAGGAGTCGTTGGCGCTTTGTTGGCGCAGAAAGCTGATCCGTTTGAGGCTGCTGTTGCAGGCGCTTTTGTTAATGGCGCGGCAGGAGACTTTGTTGCAGCCGACATTGGCTATCACTTGGTAGCCACTGACCTTCTTGAGTGGATTCCCAGGGTTTTTGATGACCCGATGAGTCATTTGAAGGTGCGAAAGACAGATGGAAACTCTTAGATTAACCATTTATCACGCGAACCAATGTGACCCGAAACGTTGCACGGGCTTGAAGCTTAAGCGGCACGGTTTGGCGAGAGTAGTGAATAAAGTGAGGTTTTTGCCGAGGCGTGCTGTGGTTCTTAATCCGTTCTCGGAAATCGCGTTTTCTCCTGCTGACAGGAAGCGTGTTGAAGATTTTGGGTTAGCTGCATTGGATTGTAGTTGGGAGCATGCTGAGAAAGTGTTGCTGAAGCAGGTGAGGGGGACTTCGCGTTGCTTGCCCATTTTGATTGCGGGGAACCCGGTTAATTTTGGTAAGGCGACGAAGCTTACTACGGTGGAGGCTTTGGCTGGAGCGCTTTACATTGCGGGGTTTAAGCAGGAGGCGGTGAAGTTGCTTTCAATTTTTGTGTGGGGGCACACTTTTCTGGAGTTGAATAAGGCGCTGCTTGAGAATTATGCTTCTGCGCAGGATAGCACGGAAATAATAGAGATGCAGCGTGGCTTTACTCGCGGCTCAAGTGTGCCTTAGCAGGGTTTTAGTTAGTTTTGGTGATGCTTTTGTATACGGCGTGTTGAAACGTTTATTAGAAAAACATTGCCTAGTTGAAGCGTCAAGTTGCTAAGGTATATAAGGGGAGATTTGAGCCACGGAGTTTATCACAAACTTTTACTTGTTTTTGGCTTCTGTGGTGCTGATATCTTTATCAGGCGTCCTGTTGCCGGGACCCTTGTTTGCGGTGACTATGGAGAAAGCGGCGAAACGGAAAACCGCTGGTTTGCTGATTGCTGTTGGGCACGGTGTAGTGGAGTTTCCTTTGATGTTTTTCATTTATTTTTGGCTGAGCCAATTCGTCATCCCTGACTTTGTGCCCATTGCTGTTGGAGTGGTTGGTGGCTTGCTTATGATGTATATGGGTGTTAACACTTTCAGGAACCGGCGTAAAAACGTCAAGGAATACGGGGTTCCACGTCAAGAATCCTTGCTCGCTGGAATCTGGACAACAGCCGTCAATCCCGGCTTCATACTGTGGTGGATAACGATTGGCACCGCTTTAATCATGAACGCTCAAATCTTTGGGCTATTAGGCTTTTCCGTGTTCACAGTGGTCCATTGGCTCTGCGATTTCATATGGTACACCGTCGTGGCTTTCATAATTTTCAAGTCGAGGCAGTTCTGGAATGAAAAAGTGCACACAGCGATTTTCGTTTTCTGCTTCGCCGTTTTTGTTGGTTTCGGAGCATGGTTTTTCAGTTCAGCCTTGTGGTCGGCAATCAGCACGTTAATTTAGGAAGGTAGAAATGCAATGCGCAAAGAGTTCAAAGTTGGAAAAACAAACGTTCGGTTAATTCGAGGAGACATAACCAACATGGAAACAGACGCCATAGTTAACGCGGCTAATTCTTCATTCATGGGCGGCGGAGGCGTCGACGGGGCAATCCACCGCAAAGGCGGACCAAAAATACTCGAAGAATGCAAGAAAATACGCGCTACAGAATGGCCGCAGGGTCTTCCAACCGGAAAAGCCATCATAACAGGAGCGGGCAACCTAAAAGCAAGGCACGTTATTCACACAGTCGGACCAGTTTGGCGCGGAGGCAACCACCGTGAGGCTGAACTGTTGGTGCAGGCTTATCAAAACTCGCTGAGGCTCGCAGTGGCAAAGGGGCTGAAAACCGTGGCTTTTCCGTCTATAAGCACGGGCGCATATGGTTACCCTGTTGAGGATGCATGCCACGTAGCCTTGGAAGCGGTGAAAGAGTTTCTGGAGAAAAAGGACAGCCTAGACGAAGTGGTTTTTGTCTTGTTTTCTGAAAGTGCGCTTGAAGTCTACGCGGCTGAAGCGGAAGAAATATTTTGAAAACTGTGACTGTAACATATTTGCCGCCTAATAGTGGTTCATTGCAGAAACCTATAGAGGGGGTCTATCTCGCAGCGCTTCTTTTGAGGCTATATATAGTTCCTTTATATAAGGGGGGTATAGTCTTTGGCAAGCACTAGAGACCACGCTAGTTTTATCAGTTAAACAAGCGCATAGCATCTTGATTGTTATGATAACTATTATTGGTGCTGGAAAAGTAGGAGCTTCCGCAGCCTTCGAAATTCTAAGGTACATAATAAGCGACGTAACCCTCATCGACATTGCTGAGGATTTGGCGAAAGGCGAAGCATTGGATATGATGCAAGCTGCTCCAGCCATCGAGTTTGACGGAAAAATCCGCGGAACCAACGACTACCGTGAGATGAAAGGCAGCGAACTCGTCATCGTAATTGCTGGTCAAGCACGAAAGCCTAGCATGACACGCATCGACCTCATGAACAACAACGCCAAAATCATCCGCAGCATAGTCAAAGAAGTCGCCAAACACGCACCAGACTGCAAACTGATGATTGTCACAAACCCCGTTGACGTAATGACCTACATTGCTCGCAGAGAATCCGGGTTACCCCCAAACCACGTGTTCGGCATGGGCAACATTCTCGACACGCTGCGATTCCGCTCATACATCGCACAGGAACTTAACGTCTCCAGACAAGACGTAAACGCGCTAGTAATCGGCGAACACGGAGACAGCATGGTCCCACTCGTTGAGTACGCAAGCGTCACAGGAATCCCGATCACCACCCTACTCAACAAAAAACAAATCGACAAAATCGTTCAGCAAACCATCACTTCAGGCGCAGACGTAATCAAACTCAAAGGCGCCACAATATACGCGCCAGCCGCAGTAATCGCGTTAATGGCAGACGCCGTGCTCAAAGGGAGAAACCGCGTTATAAGCGTCTCCACTTGCCCAAGCGGAGAATACGGATGCTCAGATTACTCGATAGGTGTTCCAGTGGTTTTGGGAAAAAACGGCGTGGAAAAAATCGTGGAACTCAAGCTTTCACCTGAATCAAAGCAGCGTTTCGAAAACTCTATCGCGAAAATCAAAGCAGCAGTAACAGCACTAAAAGAATAAAAATCCAGAAAAACAATCAATCTGGCTCTCTGCAGCAGAAGCAACTCTAAACTTTTATAGCCAACAAGCCTAATAGCTCAGTTTTGAGGTACTGCACGTGCTGGTTGCTGGTGTTGACGAAGCAGGTCGTGGTTGCGTAATCGGTCCGTTAGTTGTGGCTGGAGTTTTGGTGAAAGAGGAGAATCTGCCTGTTCTGCGCCAGTTAGGTGTGAAAGATTCAAAGCTTCTTTCGCCGAAGAAACGCGAAGCCCTCTTCACTGAAATCGCGCGTTTAGCAGAAAAGCATCATGTTGTGAAGCTGTTGCCCAGCGAAATCGACCGCGCAGTGGAATGCAAGAGAAAACTGCACAAGCTGAACAGGTTGGAAGCGCAAACTATGTCGCAGATAATAAACGCGCTAAACCCAGACGAAGCTTACGTGGACGCTGCCGACGTGATTGAAGAACGCTTTAAACACCACATTCAAGAAGGCTTGACAGTAAAAGCAAAAATCACTTCGCGGCACAAGGCTGACAAGATTTACCCTGTTGTCTCTGCTGCCTCTATCATCGCAAAAGTGGAACGCGACAAAGAAATCGAGGCGTTAAAAGGCGTGTACGGCGACTTCGGCAGCGGATACCTAACAGACCAGAAAACCATGCGTTTCCTGAGGCAGTGGCTGCAAACGCACGCCGAATACCCCAGCTGCGTGAGACAATCTTGGAAACCCGCAAAACAAGTAAAAAACGAAAAGGGCGCTGTGCAAAAGAAACTCGCCTAGGCAGTGGCGACCAAGTCTTCTGGAGTACGCATTGCGGATAATTCATCCATGCAAATGCAAGTCATGTCCTTGCTGGAGGAGTGGTGTTTTTCCGTAATCAAAACTGGACGCGCACGAATCACATGGCATAAGCTTATGATTTCCTCGATTCTTTTATCCAAGTTCCTTTCGCCGCTTACGGCAACGCTGCCCACAATCGCACCCCTGCCTCTTGGAATATTCATGATAAAATCGAAAGGTGCCCTATACACAGGAGAAATATCGCAAAACGCAAACTTTCTGAAAACCTTTTGAAGGAGCACTTTGCCCGTAATTGTTTGATGAGCTTTCATGAGGAGACATTGGCGCTGTTTCAGCGTTCTCTCAAGAACGTTTATCGGTCTCGCCACTGGAACCCCTAACGTTTCAGCCAGCTTGTAAGCTGATTTCACAGATGCTTTAGTCATGCCTCTTTCGTAGCCGTAAAGGGTTCTGCGGGAAACTCCTACCATAACCGCAAGTTTGCCGATGGATAGCCCCAGCTCTTTTCTTCGTTTTTCAACAAGTTCTCCGTCAACTTCGACAGAGTAACCGCCTGGACCAGCGTAGACCAGCGGATTCGCAGTTTGGACTGCTATGTTCCTGATAGTTTTTTCAGTTACCACAATAATTCCGTTTCGCGAATACACCGTGTCATCTTCCAGCAGCTTACCATGCGTCTGCTGGCTGATTACCAACGAAGCTGCAGAAACACGACCAGCTATTAACTTTAGCTCTCGAGCACTATGAGCGGAAAAAGTATCCACGTCAGAATTAACCTTCACTAAAACAGCCGTATCACCTTTCCTTGCTGCAAAGTCGAAGCAGCTTGGGCGTGAACAGCATATTTGGGAAACCAGAAAGCCCGTTTCTTTCAGCGCGGTGCCGAGGTGGACCGCGTTTTCCATTTCCCAATGGTTCATTGGCTGTCACTGCCTACTATCCATTGCGCTGAAAAATATAAACAATGCTCTCTATCTTTACTATATAGTGTTTCTTCTCTAATCATACGCCGCTAAAAAAAAGAGGAGATAGGGGTTATACCCTATGGCGCTGCGTCAGTTGTTGCTGCGGGTGGTGGGAATAGCACGTATTCTCCTCGTGAGTGTTCTAGGCCGAACAGGTATTCTGCCTTCCATGCTCCGTTGTCGTATTTGCCCCAGAAGAATTCGTCATCGTAGAATCCAGCGAATATGCCTTTGCCGTATATGCCCCAGCATCGTTTGCCCAAGTTGTCTGTGCCTACGAATCTGCCGTTACCGTAGACTCCCCACATTATATGCACGCCGTCATGAGTCCACAGTAGGAATCTGCGTCTTACCGGGTAGATGTTTCTTTCGGCTTCTTCTATTGTTTCAGGGGCTAATTCTTTCAGTTGCTCTATGTTTTCTGCTTGTTCTGGCGAAATTGCAATGCTATCGTCAGAGTCTATCTTCTCTATCGCTTCTAGCGTGTTTGCTGTAGGCGCAGGAGTGTTTACAGCAGACGTTGCTCCCATCACAAGATTTACTGCTATGATTACCAGCATTAACGCAGCGACCGCAGCTAAGGAGATTTTAATTTTTTTCTGCATTTTTTATCCTCACAACCCAGTTGTCACCGGAATACTTTAGGAAATCCGTGAAAAAAGGTGAAAAAACTGTTCCAAATCGGAAATAAACCCTAATTTAGGCTTAAATTGGCTTTGATCGCACGCTACTTTTTCACGTATTTCTTTCGAATTGAAACTATGTTCTGTCTCCTGGATTTCCGTATGTCAACTATCTCCATTTTTTCCAGTCTTTTCAGAAGGCGCCAAGTGGTCGTTCTTGGGAGGTCCAGTTTTTCGTAGAGTTCTGCCTCAAAAGCAGTTCCGTGTTTTTCGGCGAGAAAACGGATCACTTGCACTTCCTCTGGTCTCAAGTGCTTCTCTCTTTCAAACAGCTTGGCGGTGTCTACTTGGTTTTGAGGTTCTTTTGGTTGTGGAGGTTTTTTTCGTCTCTGAAACCACAGGGCGAGCGCTATGGACGCTATTACGGGGAAGGCTGCGATGGTTATGAGTTGCCACGTTTCGATAGTTTGGTTCTGTTGGTAAAGGCCATGTTCGGAGATGTACGAAATCTCTATGGTTCCTGAGGGCATGACTAGAGAAACTTGGGCGTTGGAGCTTTCAATAAGTTCGGGTACGTTGTTGAGGCTTATGATTGAAGCGTCTTCTGGCAGTATAACGGTGGTGTTTGTGGACACTTCTGCGTTCAGGGTCCAGTATTTGCCGGTTTTTGATGTTAAATCTGGGGTGAAATATGAGATTTTGATTTGGCTGGCGCCGAGACTGTGGATAACTGCTTCACCAATAGTTAGCGCATAGTCTAATGGAAGGTTTTGTTCATCAACCACCAGCATTTCCTCATGCGCTTCGCCAAGTAGGGTAGCGTTGATTGAGGGAAAAGTTTGGTTAACGGCTAATTCGTGGTTAACTAGTACAAAGCCGTCAAGATATACTGTAAGCGTTAGCGCTTCTGAAGTTACTGGGTTGTTTGCCGTGACTAAGGGGTGAGAAAGCTGTATCGCTAATACCAAGAGCAATGTTCCCAAAATTGCCTCTGTTCCTTTACCCAACCATGTCATGTTTCTGCAAACGTCCAATTTTGAATTACGATGCTTGTGCGTATCGATTAAGATTGTTTTTTGCGGATTTGAGTCTTTAGGGAGCCTGAACCGTATTTGGGGTCTTGCTTGATGTGGCATCAAGTGAAGTTGCTGTGGGTTTAAGGTATTCAACGGCTTCTTCTTCGCTTACTTTAGAGTTTGCAAGCTCGCTGAGTGTTTCGTTTATCCGCTGTTCTTCCAAGTATTCTTTGGCGTTGTCGAGGCTGGTTTCTGCGCTATTCAAAGCGGCAAGTGAAGCCTCGTTTGAGAGCGCTTCTGCTTTTTCTCTTATTGTGTCAAGCCGCTCTTGCGTTTGGTTTATGTAATTTGCTATTCGCTGGATTCTCAAGTCAACTGCAAAGTTGTCGATGGAACTCAATATCCGGTCAATGAGGGTTTTTGCGTCAGCGAGGTTCGCCAAGGCTGCTTCAAAACGTTTTTGATCTACGTTGCTTGATGCCTTGTCCAACAGGGACTTGATGGTTTGAATCTTATCTTCCAGCGTGGTGGTGTTATATCCCACAGCAGCAAGGCGCGTTAGATTCTCTATTCGCTGTAGCTGCTCATAATACCGGTTTATGGAGCTTTTTACCTGAACAGTCCTTTCAAGGCTGACTTCTGTTTCAGTTGGCTGCTCAGGAATAGCCGCGTAAGCAATTCTTAATGCCTCTTTCAACTTTTGAAGGGCTTGGACGATTTTACCGTCTGCTCCGGAATAGTTGCCTGCCTGCAAGAGGCTTTTGGACTCTTCGGCGAGAACAAGCGCCTGATTGTATTCATCTAAGCTTGCTTGCGGTACGGTTTCGCCATCCTCTTTGAACTGGCGGAAAATTTCGGAGACAGTGGCGTTTGCGTTTTGGAAAAGTGAAAACAAATCTTGCGTTTTGTCCGATGCGGCTGTGGCTTCCTGAAGTGAGGCTGAGCTTGAAGCCAGAACCAAAGCGGAGAGAGCAACCACCATCAACGCTAAGATGACAAGCCATTTGGGTGCAGGTTTCAGGTGCAAGGTGGTCTACTCCGTGCATAGACCTATGGCGTGGGCATATATGAGGAAACCCCTGAAAAAGAGTGAAAACACCGCTTAAACTGCAACCAGAAACCGCGGGAGACTAGTGCTCGGCAAAACTTATCTCCCCTCTATAAATAGCTTGAACTTCAGAGAAGAACCAGCACTTGACTGCTTTAATTTCCAACGCTCACGTTTAAGGTGAGGGAGATTGTATCTACCGCATGCACCTTATGGTTCTCCGGAGAGAGCCTTAACTTGTGGGTGGTTCGGCACTACGGTTTGGCGATACATCTCCCTCACACAGTCGAATGTGGTGATATGGATTCTCCTCTGTCAAGTTAACAAATTGTGCTCCAAGAGTCGCTGACAGAAAAAGCACTGTTATGAACGCTATGGTTAAGTGAGTATTCTTTTCCACAGGCAATCCCTGCTAATAAACGGGCTGTTTCTGCGGTAAAAGCGTTTTTATCAAGGTTTCTTGACTAAAAGGGCTTTTTTTAGTCAAGATTTCTTGACTAACAGACTTTTTCTTAGTCAAAGTTTCTTGACTAAGCCTTGCAAGGAGCGCGGTTGCTTACTTACCCGTTTTTGTTCTTTACCTTTGAGCTACTATCATGGCGTGCGCCTTGTCATAAGGCTCCAAACGCACAATTTCCCTGACATCGAAGCCTCGTTTCTTCAAGACTTTGGCTTCCTGCTTGTAAACTACCAGCGGATCCTTCGTCACGTCAATACTTTGAGATTTAACAGCCAACATAACCCACCCTGACGGCTTAAGCAAAACGTCAGCGTTATCCGCTAAAATCTTGGCTTGCTCCGGCTGCGCTACGTCACAGTAAATGCAATCCACTTTTCCCGGGATAAACATGGCATACTTCTCTGGGAAACGTGCGTCTTCAAGAAACGGCGACATGTTAAGCCTGTACGCAGCCACGTTGTTGACTAGTTCTCTGATGGAGCGTGAAGCAAATTCCACGCAGTAAACGTGGCCTTCTTCGCCGACGATGTCTGAAACGTGGCTCGGCGTGGTTCCAGAGGCAGCGCCCAAATAGAGAACGCGATTGCCCAGTGTTATGGGAACCGTTTGCACGCCCTTAATGATGGCTGCTGCCAGCTTGCTTCTGAAAGCGTCCCAAACGCGGTACTCAACCTTCTTGAAACGGATGAGCCTTTCGCCGTAAACGGTTCTGCCCGGCGTCAAGTTCCGCGTGGCTAACCGCTGCGTGCCGTCCTCAAGAAAAGTTTGGTAGACTTCCGCGAACTGTGGGTGAGGCTTAACCTTAGCGTGCACGCCTGTTATTTCTCCACTTCTTGTCTCGCTGCCATTGTTCCCGCCTTCTCGGTCTCTGCTCTCTCCGTTCAGGTCTCGGCGGCTTCTCCTTCGGTGGCGGCGGCTCCTTGTACTTCTCACGAATCTCTGCCAGTCTCTTGTCCACGTCCGCCTTCAAAGCGTCACCTGCATATTTGCCTCCAAAAGCGTCAATCCGTGCGGCAATAGCTAATTTTCCAGCTAAAACTCGGGCGATTTTGCCTCTCTGCCACCTTTTAGCGTCATGCAATAACGTGTGCTGGAAGATCAAGCCGTGCTTAGGTGGTCTCGCTCCCGTTTTCAAAGAGCGGAACAAGGCTTTCTCCGCGCCTAAAACCTGAATTGTGCTGGCTGGTCTCATGGCTAAATTCTGCAAGCTGCCGGCTATAGCGATCAAGCGTGCGCCTAGAAGCGCGCCAGCTACTGCTTTGGTGTTAGGCGCCACTTCTTCCATGGTTTTATCCACGTAGCTTTCCATGTTTTTCCGCAGTTCGTAAAGTTCCAGCACGTTCTTGCTTAAGGCTTGAATTTCCGCCAAATCTTGTTCTGCCATGTCTGCGCCCATGGACTTTTCAGCCACAGTCCCGATGTTCTCGGCTCTTTCTTTAGGAAGCGCCTCTTTCTCAAGAGCTTCAACCGTGAAGTTGTCTTTGTAACCCAAGTTCATGACAAGACGCGCGTAAGTTTCATGTTTCTCGATTAACCGGTCAAGCTCTGGAAAATGAACCCCGTACCACTCTCTGAGGCGACCCATAAACAGGTTCACAGTCCTGTCCAAGTCATCAAGAGTTTGAATAGCCTGCGCGATTACCAAGTCTCTCTTTTCAGCAGCGCCCTTAACCCGCAGTTTGGCGAGTTCCATGCTGACATTATGATTCCACAAGCTAAGCTCTTTCGCATCTTTAACGAAGCCTGCTTCAACCGCGATTTGCTCCATGCGAGCGCGGAGTGGCTCAGCCTCGGAGGGCTTCGAGACTTCCGTTTTAACGTTTAGGCTTTTTTGCGCTTCGCCAGCTACGTTTGCGTTTTCGAACACAAAAGTGTCATAATCAGCTTTCTGAAGCAGGCTGATTAGGGATGCGGTCTCTTCGGAGATTTTTCCATCTTCAGCATTCATTATTTTTTTGGCTGCTGCCTGCGGCTTCTTCGGAAACAACACTTTGTCTACTAAGTTGTTTTGCTCGTCGAAAGCCGCAACTCCGAAAGTAAATTGAATTATCCTTGCTTTCATGACATAAACCTCGTTACAAACTAACTATTGCATGGCACTGTCTTAATAAATAGTTGTTGCTTTTAACGGCCAAGTTTTCTAACGGCTTGAGGCGCTGCGATAGTTAACCTTTAAACTATTGCTTGCTTATTAGGTACTGCAATTTGAGAGGGGAAAGCATAGTGGTAAAACTTCCGCGTCTTGCACGAGGCGTCAAAGTTCTAAAAGCCGTTTCGTCACCTCTCAGACTGCAAATTCTGAACCTAGTTTCCGAAAAAGGCGACCTCTCCTACACTGAGTTGATGAACTCGTTAAAGATGAACCCCAGCCGGGACGCTGGACGATTCGCTTACCACCTCAAGTTTTTGCTCAAGGCAGATTTGCTTGAAGCTGACACTGATACTAAAAAGTACGTCTTGACCGATTTGGGCAAAATGGTGATTGACGTTGCAGACCGCGTTGAAAAGAAAGCCGATAAACCCCGCGGAATGCTGGTGCGCACTTCACACTTCACGCTGGAAGAGTTTGACGCGAACAAAATAGCCAACTCGCTTATCAAAGAAGCCAAAGTGCCCCCTGAACTCGCGAAGAAAGCGGCTAAGGAAGCGGAGAAACGCTTGCTTAAGTCGAAAACGAAGTACTTGACCGCGCCGCTGGTCCGGGAAGTTGTGAACGTGATTCTGGTTGAGAAAGGCTTTGAGGATTACCGCCATAAGCTTACGCGGTTGGGCATGCCGGTTCATGAAGTAACCAGCTTGATGGACGCTAAAGACCATGCTCGAGATTCAAATGCTATCCTTTCGAAAGCGGGAAAAACAGTTTTAGGCGAATACACGCTTCTGAACGTTTTTCCAAGAGATGTTGCCGACGCTCATGTTTCCGGCGCCATTCACGTGAAGGGTTTAGGAACGTGGATTTTGAAGCCGAATGAAGTAATGCATGATTTGCGCTTTTTCTTGCAGCACGGTCTCAAAGGGGCTAGCCCCCTTCAACTTTCAGAGGGGGCGCCTCAAAGTTTCGAGTCTGCATTGTCAATTATCTTTAATGTTCTCTTGCACGCCAGCAGGGAAACAGAGGAAATGCAAACTTGCGATTACTTCAACGTTTTCCTTGCGCCCTTCGTAAAAGGTGCTGATGTTGCAGCAGTAAAGGAACAGTTGCGGCTATTCATTTTGAATGTAAATCAACACGTAGAAGCAACGCTGGGGTTGGAGCTTTCAATTCCAAAATTCGTGGCGGACAAGGCAGCCGTTGGACCTCGGGGAAAAATGTGCGGCAAGTATGGAGACTTTGCCGAGGAAAGCCAATTATTAGTGTCGCTTGCCATCGAAATATTCGCGGAAGAAGGCGTTCCAAAACCTTTGCTTAACCCCCGACTTGTTCTTAAAATCAGTAAAGAAACGGTAACGGATGAAAACGCAAGAGCCGTTCTCTTGAAAGCTCACAGTTTAACGGCGGATAGGGGCATACTCTACTTCGCCAATACACTGCAAAAAGGGGAGACCTACGCGGTTTTTTCTGCGTCAGGGTGCAAGCTTGAGGCAGATTTGACGGGCGACTGGGAAACAGACACCTTACGAACAGGCTGCCTTGGAGTGGTAACAGTTAATCTTTCTCGAATCGCCCATGAGAGCGAGAAAGACACGAACAAGTTTTTCGAAATTTTGAAGGAACGTTGCGAACTGGCAGCACGCGCCTTGAGCATCAAATACCGCGCGCTCAAGCAACACGGCAAAAACTCACTTCCATTCCTGGCGCAACGTTCGAATGGCGACACGTATTTCAGGCTTGAAAACTGTTCACGCATAATAAATTTTGCTGGGTTCCGGGAATGTGTGGAAAGCTTCTGCGGGAAGAACCTAAGCCATGAAGAGAGCGTCAAGTTCGCGGAGGAGCTTGTTCAGAACTTGTCAGCTTTCAAACGTAAACTCGGCAGAAGACACGGAAAGCGTTTGTTCCCTGCAGTGCTGCGAAGCCTTGAATCTTCTGTGCGACTGGCTCAATTAGACATTGAAAAATACGGCGTTGCCAAAGTAACGTTTTCAGGGACCCGAGAGAGTCCATTCTATTCAACTACGAAACGGTTGAATCTTCAAGCGGGCAATTTTCCCTATGTTTCATCTGAATCGCTGGAGAGCGAACAAAAACTGAAAGGTCTGAACGCTGGAGGCAGCTTGAGCATAATAGAATTGGAAGGTAACAAATACACGTCGGAGGAGCTCATGAAGTTGACAGAGCATTTGATTAAGAATGAGTTTTTGGAGTTCTTCACTTACAACCGCGTAGCCACGTACTGTGATAGCTGCAAGAAAAGCTGGTTCGGAGTCTTGCACAAGTGTCCTTCTTGCGGGTCTATGGGCACTCTGACAACGTTTGACCGGTTCGCCTCTACTTGAACTTGGGCTTATTTGACGGCGCCTAGCACCAAGGCTAACAGTGCCATTCTCACTACGATTCCGTTCCAGACTTGCTGGAAGTAACGCGCTTGCGGTGTGCTGTCAACTTCAGCGGCGATTTCGTCTATGCGTGGAAGCGGATGAAGAATGATCATGTCTTTCTTTGCTTTTTGCAGGGTTTTCAAGTCTATTCTGTAGGCGCCTTTGACTTTGGCGTACTCTGCTAAGTCTGGAAAGCGCTCTTTTTGTATTCTTGTGACGTATAAGACGTCTATTTGCGGGATTATGTTTTCCAGATTTGTGTCTTCAATTATTGAAATCTTGTTTTTTATGGCGCGGATGACTTCGTGCCGCATTCTCAAGGTTTCAGGCGAAATCAGGTACAATTCGATATTGTAGAGAGAAAGTGCATACGCAAGCGAGTGAACGGTTCGCCCATATCTTAAGTCGCCTACCAACGCGATTTTCAACCCGTCAATTTTTCCCTTCTCTTTTTGTAGTGTGTACAAATCCATAAAAGCTTGCGTTGGATGTTCTTCCGCGCCGCTGCCCGCGTTTAATACGGGAACTTTGGAAAATTCTGCGGCGAGTTTCGCGGCGCCCTCAAGAGGATGCCTAAGCGCTATTATGTCTGCGTAGTTCTCCACGGTTCGTATTGTGTCCGCGAGGTTTTCTCCTTTCCTGACTGAGGCAATCTCGGCTTCGGCGAAGCCTATGGTGGAGCCGCCTAGCTTGAGCATTGCAGCCTCAAAACTTAAGCGTGTGCGAGTGCTAGGTTCAAAAAACAGGTTGACAAGGATCTTCCCTTTGAGCATGTCTGAACCTTTCGCGGCGAATTGTTCCATGGCTTGGCTGCTTTTCAGGATGTAATCGATTTCTTCGCGGGAGAAGTCTTCGATTGATACTATGTCTCTTCCTTTGAACTGCAAGCTAGACACCAGAGACAAGAAAGTCGTTAACTGCTAAATAACACTTTTTATGCGCAGAAAAGTCTACTGGAAATAAAAAAAGAAAAAAGAGTGGATGTTTTACTTTTTGCTTCGGTACATTAGCGCAGCGGCAACTGCAATCACTGCTATTATTGCCAGCACTATTATTATGGCGTAAAAATATTCATCAGGTATGCCTGTAGAGGCTGGGGCAGCGTCAGACGGAGCAAACATCGCCTGATATGAGTATGTATAACCGTATCCACAAGTTATGCCCGCTGGGTTATCGGCGAGTGTAGTAGGATGTCCATCTTCGCCTACAGCGACCCAGTATTGGAAGGTATATCCTGAATCTGGTGTTGCCTCTAAGTTGATGGTTGAGCCGTCTCGGTAAGTGTATGTTCCTGGCGCCGGATTTGTGCTTCCGCCTACTGAATCAAGAACAGTTACAATTGCGTCGTTTGTTGCGGGTGGTGCAGTGGTTGGAGCGAATACTGGTTCATACACGTACGTGTAGCCGTATCCGCAGATTATTTGCAACGGGTTTGTTGAGAGTATAAGACTATCTTGAGCTACTTGTGAAGGGGATGGAAAATCTGGAACGTAATTAGGGTCTTCTTCGGCATTTACGGGGTAGTTTATTGGTGGTTGGTTGTGTCCAGGCGTGTAGGACCCGCGGATAGTCCAGTATAGGAACCTAAATCCAGTGCTTGGCGTAGCTTCCAACGTAATAGTCGCAGCGTAGTTGTATTTGTATACTCCTGGCTCGGGATTAGTTGTTCCGCCCACTGATGCTGCTACAACTACTATGGCAACTTCTTCAGGTTCGGGTGGAGGGCTGGGAGGGTTATTGGGGTTTGGTACCCCATAAAAGAATGGGTATTGTTCCTCAGGGATTGTCTCTATAGGTGGGTCTTGCGCTTTTACAGCAGCTACCGCAAACATAGCGGAAGTCAGTAGAATCAGAAGAACCAACGCTGAGTTTTTTGCTTTATTCAATCCTTTCATTTCTCTCCTGAATTACTTCCGACTTGTGTATTTTTAAAGATATGTGACTGTCACGTCACAACAACAATGCAGTCTGTTTTAACGGAAAATAAAGTTGAGAACTTCGCTTTTTTCCTTTAAGGATAATTTGCTTCGTTGGTTACTGCAAGGGCTCGTCCTTCGGTTAGGGCTTGGGCAACTTTTTTTCTTGCACTTTGAAGAAGTCTCCAGACGGTGCCTCTTGAAACGCCCATTTCTGTTCCTGCCTGTTCCTGAGATAAACCTTCAAGGTCTACTAGTCTCAGGGCTTCTATTTCGGCTGGTTCAATTGTGATGGGGCTGGCTGGTGTTCTTGGTTGTGGGATGAATTGTTCTACTCTTGAGGGAGTGGGTATGGTTACTGGTTTGGGGAATCGTCCTCTTCTTCCTCTTCTGCATCGTCTGCGTGACATTGTGATCAGTTGATGTAAGTTGCGCCGTAATACTTATATATTTTTGTGCACTATCTAATAAATGTAAATTGTGCATAAACACAAAATAGAGGTGAAAGAAAAAAATGCCAGGAGGAGACCAAACAGGACCATCAGGCGCCGGCCCCATGACAGGAAGAGCAGCAGGCTACTGCGCAGGCTACTCAGTTACCGGATACGTGAACCCGAGACGCGGATACGGCAGAGGCTTCGGAAGAGGCTGGGGCCGAGGTTTCGGCAGAGGACGGAGCAGGGGATTCGGAAGAGGCTGGTACGTTTACCCGCCACCCGCAATTGTTCAACCCGCTTACCCGCAGACATATCCGCCAGTAACACAACAACAGACTCCAAAGCAAGAAGTCGCAGCCTTGGAAAACTACCAGAAAGACTTGGTGACGGAAAAAGCAGACCTTGAAAAAGAAATGGACGACATCAAAGCCCGAATCGAAGACTTGAAAACAAAACTCGAAAAATAAAGACATATGCAACGTGAATGCAGAACAAATTAAGGAAGTTAAAAATCGGGAGAAGGTGAAATATTCATGGTAAAACGAAGGATAGCCGTTGCAACAGACGGAAAGAACGGCTTAGAGGACGTTGTATCAAACGTTTTCGGCAGAGCCAAAACATTTACCATAGTTGATGCTGACGATGAAAAGATAGCCAGCGTAAG
>JAFGNM010000105.1 GCA_016927015.1 Candidatus Bathyarchaeota archaeon
ATAATACCCCTTTCTTCATTCAACGTCGGAAGTATTATGCTTATACTGGGCGTCATCTGAAAGCAGAAAACGGTATCGGTGCTTCACCTATAAAATGTTTTCTTGTAAATCTCTTTCAAGCATAGGTATTACACTTTAACTCATACTCTACAGACATAGGTAAGCATAAGCGGGCTAGAATTAATCAATAGAAATATTTTCCACAAATCATAAACCATTGTTGAAGCATATTACTGTTGAGTGAGCTATAGTGAACAAGCGCTATGTTGGTCCTATAGTCTATTTGGTTTTAGTTTCGCTTACTACTACTTTGGCTTTTAGTTTTTCAATTGCTGAGAGGGATGTTTCATGGATTAATGAAATTGAAGATTGGATTAAAGAAGAGAATTGGATACCTGACAGCGAATATGAACCTCTTATGATGGATTCCTTTTTCTTGTTTGAAAATGGAGAAGAACAGTTTTTCCGTTTAAACTCTCATCAAGAGTTTTGGCCTTACATCGAAGGGTTGGTGAATGATGTTGACAGGCGGATTGATTATATATCTAGGGAATTCTTGGATGAAATATTGGCTAAAGACAAAGTTATGGCGTATCTGCTCAGAATGCCTATTGACTTTGGTTTGTTCAATGAATATGGAATAGCCTATTTCATCTTGGAAGACAAATTAGATATGAATCTGGAAGGAACCATAATAATTTTTGATACAAAAGGTAGACTTGGCGTTTGGGAAATAACAAATTGGTTTCTTTGATAGAAAAATCTGCTTAGAGAACTTTATATAAACTCTGAAAGTTTTTCAGACGTCCCAAAACTGAATTGTACACAACTGAGTGCATATTTACGGTTGCTCAAAACCTCTAAATACGTGAACATTTAAGATAAGCCCAGACAAGGTGTGCGAAATGAAGCTTTTGCTTGATGAGATGTACGCGGGTTTGAAAGAGTATTTTGAGACGTTGGGTTACGAGGTTTTGACGGCTCAAGAGGCAGGTCTGAAAGCAGCTAAAGACAAGGACGTGGTAGAATACGCGGGCAAGCATGGCTTAATTCTTGTGACGCAGGACCAGAAGCCTGCTGAATTGGCGGGGCTCACGGGCGTCAAATATGTTATGATTTCTAACGTGAAGATTGCCAAAATCGCGGATGCAGAGATAAAAGAGAAATTCTGTTAATTCTCGGACGGCGGGCGGCTTAAAAGGTAAAGTAACGGCCAAGTTTTTGCCGCTTTATCTTAATTTGAGGGTAATTGCTGTGGCGCGTATTTTCTGTAAACCCATAGAGGTATCTGTTTCACCGTTTTTGTTTTAACTATGGTTATTCTAGTCTTGTTAGGGTCTATCATCAGCGCTCGCGCATGCCAGTTCTTCACTGCTTGTCTTTTTCTGCGGAAGAGTCTCATTGAAGCCTTCTCCTTTTTCCATTGCTTTCAAATCAGCGCAGAGCTTTAAAAGGGATATTTTCACAATCGTAATATGTCACAAATCTGATTTCGCACGTTAAACGTTAACCCTTAGGTGTAGGCTAGGCGGCGAGGCTGATGTTTTTCAAGTATTTGTTCCAGAGATACGCTGCTGCGTAGCCTGCGACAGCGCCGCTAACCGGGCCCATAAAGGCCACAAGCATGTCCAGCATAGGATTAGCTTGAACAATATCCAGCCCCAGTGCAGTCACGTAATAGCTTAGAAATGCGATAACAAGAGTGCTAAGCGCCATTGCAAGCATTAGCCTGTTTCGGTTTACTCCATCCTTTGTAGCGTTAATCTTGAAGAGGAACAGGAAAACATCAACGAAAACTCCGTATAGAAAAACAAGTATGAAAGCGAAGGGAACAGAGGGACGCCACAAGCCTGCAAGAACGCCGCCGACAGCGCCAACTTGGGTTGCGCCGGCCTTCTTTATGAAGAGCGCAGCCAAAGCTAGCAAAACCGCGTCAACGACGATTAGTAGTTTATCGATTGGGGCGGGCACGAAAACCCGGGTTATGAATATTATTGAACCGAAAAGCGCAGCGATGAACAACCGTTTAGCTTTCTGCACAGGGACGCCTCTTTTTACATAAGAGTCGCTGTTCAATTTAAAAAAGCTTGACATGAAAACGCAAAATTAAGCCACGCGAGGTTGACCTAAAGAGTTAAAAGGGCATTGCGTTTTTTAACGGAAGGTATAAATTGGCAAGCTACAATAGAAGGTAAACGTTTTAGTATTTGACTCATAGGTGTTTAAGGGGGAAGAAGATGAGCACTCACGCAGAAGATTTGAAACTCCGCTTGATGACCATCGAGCTTTTAAGAACCGCAAAGTACAAGCGAAACATAACGTACCGCGAATTAGCCTCCAAAACAGGCTTACCCGTCACGGTCCTCAGCAGATACGCGAAAGGACACGTTCTACCCAACACGACCAGAGCGAAACAGTTGTGGCGAGTGCTCACGAAACTTGTCGGCCTAGAAACTGAACTGCGAAGCAGAATAAAATTCGATGAAACCGGATATTTCGACAACACCGAGATTGTAGGCGACTACAACATACTTCAACAAGCTGCGAACCATGCCTTGGCAAATTTTGCTGGAAAACGGGTAACAAAAATTTTAACCGCGGCTGCTGATGGAATTCCTTTGGCTACAATGGTTGCCAACGCCCTCGGAGTCAACCTTATTCTGGCTAAAAGAAACAAAGAAGTCGGCGTCAAAGCCTTTCTGGACGAAACATACGTTCTAGGAAAAGATTCAGGCGTAACCGTGACACTTTACATTCCAAAAGACGCCATCAAAAAACGCGACAGCGTCTTGATAGTGGACGACATGGTCAAGAGCGGGGAAACCCAAGAAGCGTTAGCTCATCTTGTCAAAAAGGCGAAAGCGGAAATTTCAGGCGTTTTCTCTCTTATCGCTGTTGGAGAGGAATGGAAGGAGAGGCTGAAATTCGGCAAAGACGCCCCAGTAGAAGTCGTAACCTACGTTAAATCACCCCGCGAATAAGCAAACGCTCAAGCTTTCCCCAGCGTTGCCAAAATCTTAAACAGAACCACTTAAAGTAAGAACTTGCTACAAATCAAGAATTGAGGTTGCGGGAATGCGAACTATAAAATGGCAAAATGGAACCGTTATCACAGTAGACCAGACCAAGTTACCTCTTGAAACAGTAACTTTGAAAATCAAAACAGTTGACCAGATGGCTGAGGCTATAAAAAACCTGCGAGTACGTGGCGCCCCGTTGCTTGGGGCATGCGCAGCTTTCGGTTTAGCCTTGGCGGCTTGCAACTCAAAAGCAAGTTGCGTGTCGGAAGTGCTGACGGAACTTGAAGACGCAGCGACAATCCTGAAAAGCACAAGACCAACAGCTGTTAACCTTTTTTGGGCGGCAGACAGAGTTTTGGACAAAGCACGCGATTTTTCGGGTGACGTTGAAGAGCTGAAGGCGCTTGTGGTTGGAGAGGCTCAGAGCATCGCGGATGAGGATGCAGAGGCAAATCGGGTTATGGGAGAAAACGGGGCTGCGCTGATTAACGATGGCGACGTTGTCTTGACGCACTGTAACGCGGGCGAGTTAGCCACGGTCGAGTACGGCACAGCGTTGGGCGTGATACGTGCGGCTTGGAAGCAAGGCAAAAACATCAAGGTCATAGCTACGGAGACGCGGCCGTTGCTGCAGGGTGCTAGGCTCACGGCTTACGAGCTTAAACGTGACGGGATACCTGTTACGTTGATAACGGACAGCATGGTTGGCTACGTTATGCAGAAGGGGTTGGTTGACAAGGTTGTGGTGGGCGCCGACCGCATAGTTCAAGACGGCGTAGCAAACAAGATTGGCACCTTCACTGTCGCCGTGTTAGCACATGAACATGGGGTGCCGTTTTATGTGGCTGCACCGAAATCCACATTTGACTTAACTCGAAAATCAGCCGATATAATCATCGAAGAGAGAAAAGCCGCGGAGGTTACTCATTATGGTGGTAAACAGGTTGCCGCTGAGGGCGTGAACGTGCTTAATCCCGCGTTTGATGTTACGCCATTGAAGTATGTGTCAGCGATTATTCATGAGGGCGGGGTTTACTACCAGAAAGATTTTACCCAGTTCAAAACCAACGCGCCCGCGTAGGCTAATGTGGCAAGCTGCGTTTCAACGAGCCGTTTCTACAATTAAGAGCTGTTAATCACAAATTCTATAAAGGCGCACAGACGAATCGGAGTAGGGTGTGTTGTCATCCGAATTCCTAAGCGGTCCAAGAAACGCGGTCTGCCCCCGGGTACCATAGTTCATGTAGGTGAACAGAGGTACGAGCAGGTTAAGCTATCAGTGATTAAGTATGATGGGGCTGATTTTCAGGAGAAAACGGTTGCTAACGTTGAGGAAGCGTGCGCTTTTAGGAATAAGTCGTCAGTGATGTGGCTGAACATCGATGGGGTTCACCAGTCAGAAATCATCGAGCAGGTTGGAAAGAGTTTTGGTTTGCACCCCCTTGTGGCGGAAGACATTGCAAGCACTGGGCAACGCCCCAAGATGGATGATTTGGACGATTACATTTTTGTTGTTCTAAGAATGCTCAGGTTTAACGAAAAAGAAAACGAAACAAAAACTGAACAAATCAGCATAATTCTCGGCTCTGACTTTGTCATATCTTTTCAGGAAGATGAAGGAGACGTTTTCGACCATATCAGAGAGCGGCTTAGAAACAACAAAGGCAAAATAAGAAAACTAGGCGCCGATTACCTCGCTTACACTTTGATAGACGCCATTGTTGACAACTATTTCATGATTCTTGAAAAGCTTGGCGAAACAATTGAAGACATCGAAGACATACTGGTCACTAATCCGACATCGGAAACGCTGCAGACGATTCATGAATTGAAGCGAGAAATGATTTTCCTGCGAAAGTCTGTTTGGCCTTTAAGAGAGGTTATAAGCAGGCTGGAAAGGTCAGAATCGCCATTAATCAACAAGTCAACCTGCATCTACCTGCGAGACGTTTACGACCACACGATTCAAGTTATGGATGCTGTGGAAACGTTTCGCGATATGCTTTCGGGAATGCTGGATATTTACCTTTCAAGCGTAAGCAACCGCATGAACGAAGTTATGAAAGTCTTAACGGTTATTGCCACGATTTTTATTCCGTTGACTTTTGTGGCGGGCATTTACGGGATGAACTTCAGGTATATGCCTGAGCTTGAGCAGGCGTGGAGCTACCCCGCGGTTTTGATTTTGATGCTTACGGTGGCATTGGTGATGGTGGTTTACTTCAGAAGAAAGAAGTGGATATAACTATAAGTCACACTACAAGGGTCAGCGGTAGATATTTATGTTCCAGACGCTTCTATTACAGCTATGGTGATTTATAATGTCAAAACATTCTGAAGATATGGGAGACACTCTGTTAAAACTCATAGACAAGCTCGCGGGAAAAGAGTCAGACATTAAACTCAGCTTTCAAGACCTAACCATAGACATAGGTGCAGTAAAAGCGAAAATCAACGGCTCAATCGTCTTAGACATTCTCTACGTGACAGACGCCCCGAAAAAGTAGCCTTCTCCTAAAGAGGTGAAGACGTGCAACTACCAACATGGTTAAGTCACGTTGTCAAATCTGGAGAAGTCACTTTATTCACTGGCGACGAGAAAGCCCTACAAGTAAAAGCTGAAGACAACAAAATCGAGCTCAGCGTAGCCAGCAAAGAATTTCTGAAAGATGTAGTTGACAGCGCAGGAGGCGGCGCCTCAATCAGAAGCAAACTTGCACAGCTTAAAGATATTGCTGGAGAATTAAAGGACGAGGGGCTAACAATCACTCTTTCTTACCGAGGAGACATTTTAGTCACAATAGGGTCAGAGGCTAAACCCAAGTTTTCACGCCTAGTAACTCGAACAGACGCTGTGGAAATCAACAACCTGCGCAAACTGCTGGAACTAAGCGTTTAAACACTTATCCATTAAGCCTTCGAGGTAGAACGTTGGCGGTTAGCTTGTGCCAGGCAAGGGTCTGGACCACGCATCTGGGTTCTGATACTTAACAACAGGAGCAGTGTCCAGCTTGGTTTCTGGTGTGACAAGCGTTTTTATTTCTTCCAGAAGCTCCCTGTGAGTCTCTTCGTCTCGAATTATATTCAAGAAAATCTTTTTAACGCTGCCCAAATCGATGCTGTAGATTTGGTTTATTTCTTTCATCATAAGCTCCAAAGTCTTAAGCTGCACAAACATATAGTACTCTTCGCCCAATACGCTTTCCAGAACAGCAAGCTTTTCAGCCAGTTTCGAGAAGTCGCCTGAAGGAATTTTCTTCTTCCCTTTCACGTCCTTGAGGAGGGTTTCAACTATGCGCCAGGACTCACCTATCTTCTTTGCGCATTCTTTGATGTTGCCGTCTGGCTTCGCTATGCTCTCAGCAACGCCTTTGAGGGCTATAGAATGTTTATGGCTGTCAATTGCTATCTGAAGCAGAAAAGACCTGACCAGAGGCGCTTCAACTTTGTCCGCGAGATCCTTGTATAACAAATAAGTATTACTCTCTAGAAGGCTCAGACAATTGATAAAGCTGGCAAGAGTTTTTGGGTCACTGTTTGCTGTCATGACATGACACTCCAACAATAGAGAACTAGAAGGAGTATTTGATAAATCGTTTATGAATCCAAGATTCACGCGGTAAACAATACGAGGAAACGGTCGCGCTCCGTTTTGATAGAAAAAGAAATGTATATCGTTAAAGAGTTAAAACCAAACCTGTGGCGAAATCTCCCGCGCTTTACCTTTTTTCTAGCGGAAATAATTTTCAATTTCGAAAGGCAAATATAAGAATCGGCACGCGACTAATGAAGTGAGGACTTTTGAATGAAGGAATACGAAATCCTCTCTGATACTGGGACTTGTCGGAAACTTGTTGCTAGGATTAATCGCATGGCAAAGGAAGGATGGCAAGCTAAATCTATAGGCGGTTTAGGTGCTCCAACCGGCATTTCTGGTGTTTACGTGTTGATGGAGCGAGAAGTCACCGAGGCTAGTCGAAAGTAACCCTGTCTGAAGTTGGGGCATGTCCCACCCTTTTTTATTTCAGTGAAAGTTGCCGCGGTGAGGTAATCTCGGTTCTAATCTTTTTACCTGAAATCCACTTCGGAGATTGGGATATATGAGTGCAGCGTTATCTATGCCGTGTTTGTGGTTACCGCTTCTCGCAGTCTAGCGTAAAGGTCAATGTCATGGGAAAGGTCGGAGAAACTTTTGATTCTGGAAATAATAACCATGAGGTTAGGGTCGCTTCTGTTGATGGTTCCGATGAGAAAGTTTATTATGGTTTGCCTTTCGCTTTTGGTGAATATGTAAGTTCGCACGATCCTTCTATTGTAGAAAGAGGCTTAAATAATTTACCCTTCTATAATAGAAATATTCAAGTGTGCGCTCAAAAGGATGCGAAAAACTTGCATCATGACAGAAACAAAGACTGCCGCGGGAGATTTAGAAAAACTGCCACAAGACAAGCAACTGGGGCAATCTGGATTCGTCACGTACGATGAACATAACGGAATACATTTCTATCGTAAGCCGAAAAAGTTTAGGAGTTTGCAGTAGCATTGCAAAAAATGTTGATTGTTACAATAAAACAGATATGGCTAAAGAGTTAACTACTCTAAAATAAAGGCTGAAAACTAATGAGCGACAATAAAACTGAACCCGCAACTAATTCAGAACTTAAAACCACTGGAGTTCTTGCGGAAAAAGGCGTAGAAATCGCCGAGCAAAGCAGCATCGACGCGCTTGTTCAGCGTGGATACGGCACAGCAGAAAACGATGTGTTCACGCTGGCGTTTTACGAGGCGCTTTACCTTTTGGATAAGGCGCTGCTTGAGGTTAAAGACGAAAAAGGGCGGAAAATTGATTTTCAAGCTCTTCTCCAGTCCTACGAGAAAACGGACCCGAACGCTTGGGTTAACTATCTGGTTTACCGTGACCTCCGCGGCAGAGGCTACGTGGTTAGAGAAGGCTTCGGCGCTGGAACTGACTTCCGCATATACGACCGAGGCGCCTACGGCAAAGACACCGCTTCCTACATGGTTTTAGGCACTCAAGAGGGCAAACCCCTGCCTGTAGACGACTTGACCAAAGCTTTGCGACACTGCCAGAGCCAAAAGAAAGAGCTTATTCTGGCTGTGATGAACCGCAGAGGAGAGACCGTTTACTATTCAGTCTCACAATTGACATTCGCATAATTTGTTTCTGCAGAAGAGAATAGACCTATGGTGGAGCAACAGAAGAATTACGCGTGGAACGCGGGGGATTACGCTAAGCATTCTTCAAGCCAGTATGAGTGGGCAAAGGAGCTTATTCCAAAACTTAAGCTGTCTGGAAACGAAGCATTGCTTGACATAGTTTGTGGCGACGGCAAAGTCACTGCAGCGTTGGCAAAAAGCTTACCCCGAGGATGCATAGTCGGCATTGACAATTCCGAAGACATGGTCACTTTAGCACACCGAACCTTTCTGCAGGACGCTTATCCAAATCTTTCTTTTCAGAGAATGGATGCACGCGCACTGACTTTTCAAGAAAAATTTGATCGCGTATTCTCAAACGCGGCACTGCACTGGATTATCGACCAGCAGTCGGTTCTTCACGGCGTACAGCGAAGCCTGAAAAGCGGCGGCAGATTGCTTTTCCAGATGGGTGGAAAAGGCAACGCCCAAGACATAATGTCAAGCCTAAACCCGCTGCTTCGCGAAGACCCTTGGAAAAAATTCTTTTCAGACTTCAGTTTTCCCTACGGCTTTTACGCGCCAGAAGAGTACCGGGCATGGTTGCTTGAGGCGAAACTGAAACCTGAACGCGCCGAACTTCTGCGAAAGGACATGAAGCTTTCAGGCAAAGCGGGATTAGCTGGATGGATCAGAACAACGTGGCTGCCCTACACAGAGAGGCTTCCCACCAAACTGAGAAACACCTTCATAGAAGAAATTGTCGACACTTACCTTGAAAAGCATCCGTTAGATGCCGCAGGCACCGCTCATGTCGGCATGGTGCGACTTGAAGTGGAAGCAAGCAAACCTGCTTCAACTGGATGAGAGCGTTTAAAAGGTAATGCGCACGTTTTTTAACCAAGTTTCGATATTAACATTCAAATAGCTGGGGAAAAAGCCATGCCAACTTTCCAAACTGTCCGCGGGATGAGAGACCTTCTACCTGAAGAAGCGGAAACGCTAAACTTTGTAATCTGCAAAGCCAGAGAAACCTCGCAGCTTTACGGCTACAAAGAAGTCGTAACGCCCTTGGTCGAACCATACGAGCTGTTAAGCGCCAAGTCTGGCGAAGAAATCCGCTCTCGAATGTTCATCTTCAAGGACCTAGGCGACCGCACCGTAGCGTTGCGACCAGAATTCACCGCTTCAATAGCGCGGCTATCTACAACCGCCTTGAAAAGCGAGCCGAAACCGCTGAGGGTTTTCAGCGTGGGCAGCGTTTACCGGTATGATGAGCCTCAACGCGGGCGATACCGCGAGTTTTGGCAATCAAACTTCGAGTTAATGGGTTCAAACAATCCTGAAGCTGACGCCGAAGCGATACTTCTTACTAACAGTCTGCTGAAAGCCACGGGCTTGCGTGACTACACTTTCAAAATAGGGCACATAGGCGTGATACGGGGCGTTCTAAGCCAAGAAAACGTGGATGACAAAGTTCAAAGCGCTATTCTGCAGCGCATGGACAAGAAAGAATACGATGAAGCATTCAAGCTGATAGAACAGGAAAAATGCCGAACAGCCCTTCGAGGATTGTTGGAGTTGAAAGGCGGCACGCCGTTTGAAACAGCCGAGAAGATAAAAAAGTACGTTACGGGCTACGATAAGGCTGAAGCGGCAGCCGATAACCTGCTGGAAATTCTGCAGCTTGCCACCGCAAGCGGATGCCCAGTCAAAACCGTAGAGCCCTCATTCGCCAGAGGACTTGAATATTACACGGGCATGATTTTTGAAGTAAACGTGCCAGAGCTGGACATAGCTCTAGGCGGCGGCGGACGTTACGACAGGCTTATTGAAGTTTTTGGAGGCGAATCGACACCAGCCGTGGGCGTCGCACATGGCTTAGACCGAATAGCCCTAGCAATGCAAATGCAGAAAACTGCTTTGCCAACGCGGCGAGAGAAAACAGCCGTGGTCATTCCCGTGAAGCCAGAGCTGAAAGCTGAAGCGTTGAAAATTTCGCAGATGCTCAGGGAAGCGGGCGTATCGGTGGAGTTTGAGGTTATGGGGCGTAAGATGGGTAAGGCTTTGGAAGACGCGGATAAGCGGAAGGTGGATTACGCGGTTATAGTGGGCGAGCGAGAACTGAAAGAAAGCTCGGTTGTTGTTCGAGATTTGGCGAAACACGAGCAGACTACAGTAAAAATCGCGAAGTTGCTTGAGAAAATTAGAGTTTAAAACAAATAGAAAAAGTGGTTAAGCCCTGAAAAAGGGGCTTTTGATAGTTTAGAGTCGTCTGATGTACCTGTTGACTTCCCATTCGGTTACTTGGGTTCGGTAGAGGTCCCATTCTTTGCGTTTTTCGTGTAGGAAGTTTTCGAATGTAGTTTCGCCGAGAGTTTCGCGCATTAGTTTGCTGTTTTCCAGTTCATCCAACGCTTCTTTCAGTGATTCGGGTAGTGAAATTATTCCTCGTTCTTTGCGTTCCTCGTAGCTCATTTCGTAAACGTTTAGCTCCACTGGTTCGCCTGGGTCGGTCTTGTTTTTGATTCCGTCTAATCCTGCCGCGAGTAGAACTGCGAACTGAAGGTACGGGTTTCCAGACGGGTCAGGACAGCGAATTTCGCATCGGGCAGCAGCTTTTCTTCCTCCGAAGTTGGGGACTCTGATGAGCGGTGACCTGTTTTTGTGCGCCCACGCAAGGTAAACTGGTGCTTCGAAGCCTGGTACTAATCGTTTGTACGAGTTGGGCCATGAAGCGAGAATCGCGCACATTTCGCGTCCGTGGGCAAGTTGTCCGCCTATGTAATTCATGGCTGTTTTGGAGAGATAACCGGCCTCTGGGTTGTCAGAGTAGAACATGTTTTGGGTTGTATCCGCGTTCCATAGGCTTTGGTGTGTGTGCATTCCTGAACCGTTGATGCCTGCGAAGGGTTTCGGCATGTAGGTGGCTACGTAACCGTTTTGTGCAGCGACGATTTTGGTGATCATTCGCATTGTTATTGCTCGGTCAGCAGTGACTAGTGCTTCATCGTACTTGAAGTCGATTTCGTTCTGTCCCAAGGCTACTTCGTGATGAGATATTTCGATTTCTATGCCGAATTGCTCGGCGGTGTCAGCTATTTCTCGCCGAATTGCTTCGGTGAGGTCGCCAGGGTGGAAATCGAAGTAACCGGCTAAATCTATTGGCGTTGGTAACTCGGATTCGTTTTCTTTTACTATGAAAAATTCCTGCTCTGGAGCGCATATGTAACTGAAACCTGCGTCTTTGGCTTTTGCGATAGCTCGTTCGAGGATGTATCGTGGGTCGCCCTCGAAGCGTTTGCCTTCTGGAGTGTACACGTCGCAGATAAGCCTGCATGATGATTTCTCTTTTGCTCGCCACGGCAAAATCGCGAAGGTTGTTGGGTCCGGGAATAAGACCATGTCTGATTCTTCGATTGGTCGGTATCCGGTTATTGATGAGCCGTCAAAGGACTGGCCGTTTTCAAAGATGGTTTCGATGTTCTTGGAGGATACCGCCAAGTTTTTTACGATGCCGTTGATATCTGTGAACTGGAGCCTTACGAATTTTATCTCGTATTTTTTGATTTGTTTGACTGCTTGGTCCACATTTTCTTTCCAAACTGCGTCTTTAAAATTTTTCATTTTTTACATATCCTCACATTAGCTTCGGTCTTTTGGTTTTCATATGTTATGGAAACCACATTTACCATAAACATATATAAGTTTATCGCTCCATATTGTAGATAAACGTTCAAGAAACCCGCGAATTACTGAAATAACGTGTGACGGGTTTTATATAGCCTGCAACAGGAGAAAACACCAAGACAGCAAACACTATACAAGCGACTAGCCAGTTCATCTATTAAGCTTCCCTGCGCAGAAAATCACCAACATCCGAAATATTCTTAACTGCAACTTCACTCTTCGCGGCTCCGTCCAAGCTGCAGACTATCCGGCCAAAACCCAAACACTCGCCAAACTCGTTCAGCACCAACGCATGGTCACCTTTCCGCCGCGAACCGCGCACAGTCAATATTCCCTTTCGGAAAAGGTCTCTACCACAAATAAACAGCCACGCCGCTTTCTTTTCAACAACAATTTTGTTAGCTTCTCCCTCCGCAAGCATAGTTAACAAGTTGAAACTCGGGAAAAATTTCCCGTTCTTGACTTTTCCCAGATAGGTTCCTGCATAATAGAAGTCTTTCCGAGCGACTTTCAACAAAGCCCTGTTCAGAAGAAAATAGCGGCCATCTTTGTTCACTGTACAATCAGCGTTTAAGAAAAACTTGGCGCCGAGCTGAAACGCAAATTTAATGATTGCCTTCATCGCTTTCCCCCTCGCTTTTTGAGTTTGCAGACGAAGAAGCCTTGAGTTTCGCCGGGCCAAATTCGCTTGCACCGCTCCACTGAAGCATCCAAGCGGCTTCCGAAAACCTCGGTTAATCCTTTTTGACCGTAACTGTCAACCTCTTCTATCTGGAGGCTCAAGTGCTTCACGGCCCAATTCATGTTGATTTCGTTTTCTTCAGGCTCCAGTGAACAGGTTGAGTAAACTATTTCCCCCTCGTCGCTAAGGCACGCTGCGGCTTCGGTTAATATTTCTCTCTGAAGTCTCGCATTTCGCTCCACATCTTGTAGCGTTCGCCGTTTAAACCAGTCTCTGTCCGTAGCGAAATTTCCAGAGCAAGGCGCATCCAAAAGAACCCTGTCGAACTTCACTTTCAGCCGAGAAACTTGCCGTGCATCAAGATTGTAAACAACCGCATTGCTAACATGACAACGTTCCAAATGATTCGCCAGAGCAGCCAAACGCCGTTTTTTAACATCCAAAGCCACTATTACACCAGTGTTCCCCATCAAATCCGCCAGTTGCACGGTTTTTCCACCCGGCGCGGCGCAAGCATCCAGCACAGTCTTGCTCTGCAAGTCAGCGAACAATGTGGCTGGAATTTGGGCGGCAGCTTCCTGAATCGAATAAAACCCCAACAGGTACTCGGCAGTGGCGCCCACGGAAACCTTAGAGTTGCGAACCCAATAGCCTGTTTCTAGAAAAGGAACCTTGCCGAGCTGAACGCCTATGGCTTGCAGTCTTTCTTCGAGGTTTTTCTCCTCAATGTTGGTAACGTTAAGTCTGATTGCCTGTCTGGGTTTAACGTCTTCAAATTTCCAGCCTAACCGCTCATAACGTTCTACAAAGAATTCCTTGCCCGACATCAACCGTAGATAACTGAACCGCGAATAAAAACTTTTCAAAACCCGCTTCAAAAAGACTCAGACAAAACCAGTTTGGCTATTTTCTTTTGATCAGGTAGATTAGCAAGCCTAAGCGCCGCGTCGATTACTGTCACTACGCTGGCTGCGCCTATCGTTTCGGGATTTGGGGTGCTGGGGCTTTGGACCTGAAATTAAAAA
>JAFGNM010000106.1 GCA_016927015.1 Candidatus Bathyarchaeota archaeon
TTCATTGAAGCTATGGCGCGGGCTTTAGAGGTGAAGCTGGAGGATATGGGTCCGCTTTCGCTTAAGGCTGAACGTGCAAGCTCGATAAACGCCAGTTGCGTCATATTCGGCGAGTCGGATGTAGTGACTTTGATTCACCGTCAAGAATCGAAACCTGAGATTGCTCGAGCCATATTTGACGCCATGGCTGACCGTGTCTCGTCAATGGTGCATCGGCTGGGAGTGAATCCTGATGTCGTGCTGCTGGGCGGTGTCGCAAAAGATGTCGGTTTCATCGCCTCTTTAAAGAGGAAGCTGGGTGTTGAAGTGTTAATACCCGACTTTCCAGAGTATGCTGGTGCTTTGGGCGCGGCTCTCGTCGCCGTCAAACGCGTTAAAAAGGTGTAAAAAGAATGAAGGAAACCCCGAAGAAAGAAGATGTTGAGTATTGGCGTTGGCAAGAGTACCACAGGGTCTTTTCGGAAAAGAAGTGGAAAAACAAAGACGTAATCACTGCAGGCGTTGACGTTGGTTCGGTTGGCTCTAAAGCAACCATAATGATTGACGGCGAAGTTTACTCTTGGGGCGTGATGCGGACTGGGTCAAACAGTCCTGACAGCGCCAAAAAGGCTTTAGATTGGGCGATGGAAGGAACAGGGCTTAGGCTTGATGACTTTAAGTACATAGTTGGAACAGGCTACGGGCGAGTGAATGTACCCATGGCTAATAAGGCTATTACGGAAATTGCTTGCCACGCAAAAGGCGCTAACTACATTTGGGGTCCCAGCGTCAGAACCGTGCTGGACGTTGGCGGTCAAGACATAAAAGCAATTCACTGTGATGAAACCGGCAGAGTTACCTCGTTTTTGATGAACGACAAGTGCGCAGCCGGCACAGGAAGAGGGATGGAAGTTTTCGCTGACTTGTTGAAAGTTCCAATTGAGAAAATCGGTGAGGTCTCGTTAAAAGTTGAGGAGGAGCCTCCGCCAGTGAGTTGCACTTGCGTGGCTTTTGCGAAAACTGAGGCTATGGGTCTGCTGCGGAAAGGGTGGTCTAAAGAAAAAGTTTTAGCTGCTTACACTCATGCGATGGCTATCAGAATGGGTAATCTCATCAAGAGGGTAGGTCTCGAAAAGGAGTTCGTCATCACTGGGGGGCAGTCGAAAAACATTGGCATCGTCTCAAGAATAGAAAAAGCGCTCAACATTAAATGCCTTCCAATGCCTGATTGGCGGGACAACGGCTTAGACCCCATGATAGCTGGTGCGATTGGCGCAGCGCTGTTCGGTAAAGCGTTATACGAGAAAGAACAGAAAAGCTGAGAATGGCTGAAAAAGGGGTGACCGGTTATTATCACGCATTATGGCTACAGCGACGGGTCAGGCGAATACTATATTGTTATTGACGCTGAAAAATGCAATGGCTGCGGCGAATGCGTGAAGAAATGTCCGCAATCCGCCCTTGAATTGGTGTCTATGTTTATTGATTTGGATGACAAGACGGTGGCGGCGGTGACGGAGAAGCAACGCAAAAACATCAAGTACGCCTGTTCTCCGTGTAAGCCTGAAAGCGGCAAAGCACCCTGCGTGTTAGCCTGCGCTGAAAAGGCTATTTGGTGCGTTTGGAACACACGCTGAAAAACGTGACTTTTTTTAATAATTGATTTCTGAACAGATACAGCCGTTTATGATGCTTGTGGCTTCTTTGAGCGTCTTCTGATTACCAGAATAACCATGATTATGACGATTATAGCAACAGCAGCCACGATTACCAAAGTGTACGAATCCAGTGCGCCTGTTTCAGTAATTGTTGACCCTAAACCTGCAGCTGTGGCAACGACTTTCTGATCTGCTTCAACAGTTACGGTTTCTCCGTCAACTTTTGAGGTGAAAGCAACCGAGCCTTCCTTAACGCTGAGTGCCGATTCTGTGCCCGTTTCTGTCACGGTGAAGACTGTTCCTGTGATTTCAGCCACAGCCTGAGACATGTCTACTTTCACGGTTTCGCCCGAGGTCAAGCCTGTTACTTCGGCAGTGAATTCGCCTTCTTGAAGAAGCAGAGTGCTGCTGTCGTCTGTTAGCTCCTCAATTTCTATGAGCGTGTTGGGCTGTATTTCAAGCGTGGTTGTGTTGCCTAATTTGAGTGTGCCGCTGTTTTCTTCTGTTTTTATTTTGCTGCCTTGCGAAAGCGCCGCATCATCGTTTGCCTGCGTCCAAGCATCTTCCTGTGCGGGTGACTGCACTTTCACTGAGCCGGACACGTCGCTTATCGCGAGAGCTTGGGGTGACGGTGAAGGCTGAGGAGGCTGCTCAAGGCTCTCGGTCTTGACGAAAAAAGCATCTACATGGCTTCCATCCCAACTGCTCACCGTAGTCCCAACAATGGCGTAGCCCCCATCGCTGGTTCGAGTCATGGAGTACACCCATTCTTCACTCAACGTGCCCATGTTTTCTTTTGCATTGTACATTTTAGTCCAAAGTTCGTTTCCTGCGGAATTAACTCTCACCAGTCCCAGATTATGGCTTATTGGACCATTTTCGATAACCTCTGTCATTGTCCCAGCAACGGCGAATCCGCCGTCGTTAAGCTGAACCACAGCGTACGGAGCGTTAACGTATCTGTCGACGTACCAAGTAACATCAGGGTCTTTGTTTTCGCCGTAAGTGTTACGCCACTGCACTTCTCCAGAAGAATCCGTTTTAATTAATTGAAAAACTGTGAAATCAAAATCCCTCACTTCTGAGGTTGATAGGGCGAATCCGCCGTCACTTGCTTGTATCACGCGATATTCAGCTCCAGCCGCGTTGGGTCCTGAGTATGTTTTTGCCCATTGCTGTTGTCCTTGTGCGTCAGTTTTAACTAGCCATGACTCATAGGTTGAAGTTAAAGAAGTGTACGTTGTGGTTTGGCCTGCTAAGGCGTATCCACCGTCGCGGGTCTGAATTACGTTTGTTGCTGTGTCTTCGCGAGGTCTTGTCTCGTCTGCGTTTGTGAATGTTCCACTGTTGTAGGTTTGGCTCCATTGTTTGTTGCCTTGCGAATCAGCCTTAACAAGCCAGAAGTCTTTGCCGCCCTCAGGAGTTTCGGTTGACCCCGCCATTGCGAAGCCCCCCTCGCTCGTGAGGATCATTGAATGTAAATCGTAAGAATAATTCATAGATTCCTCATCCTGCCAATCGGACTTCATCCAGAGTAGCTGACCCTGAGAGTTGACTTTTATAAGCCAAAGTCCTGTATTCATGACGTAATCTCCACCTGCTGTTTGAATTAAACTGCACGAACTGCCACTGGGCGAAAAGGAGTAGAATTCCGAGTTCGGGCCGTCACTCTTCACAAACGTTTGTTTCCACTGCTCGTTGCCAGAAGCGGCAAGTTTGATTAGGTAAAGTTCGTATTGGGTCGTGAAATGCCCCTGATAGCCTACGTTGTCAATGTAGTGGGCATTGGCAAAAACCGCCATGGCGTAGCCGCCGTCGCTTGTTTGAATTACGGAGAACGGGATCCACGAGTCGTATATGCCTCCTTGATAAGTGCGGCTCCATCCTGATGAAGCGGCAGTGGAGGAAACAAAAAACAAAACAGAAGATAGGCAGGCAATTACTGAAAAGAATAGAAGCATGTATCCTTTTATTTTGCTCGCAAGAATCCGCGTGGCAAGTCCTCTCCCAGAGAGACGTGTTTCAAAACAAGTTGTATATAAATTATGAGACTGCACAGGCTAATCAACCCCTAGCTACCCATCAAATTGACACAAATGATACCTCAGCGGGGCTACAGCTTCTCTCGGCGCTATTTATAGCTCCTTTATATAAGGAAGGGGGTGGACTGTTCCGCGCAGCTAGCCACAAGCCAGCCTAAACGGTATTCACAGTGTAAAGGGGTGTAAACAAAAAATCGCATGTCAGTTCAGCACTGAAAGCTCCCTTTTCAACACCAACAAAAATCAAACCAACAGTAAATCAGAGCGTGTACAGAGGGCTATTCAATAATAGCCCGCTATTTGCAACTTTATTAATACCTTTTCAGCTATCAGTATAGGTGAAAGTTTCCTCGGTTGGAACACTTATGGCGGAAAAGTCTGTCAAAGTAGCGTTGGTTAATCCGCCCCCTCCTCTTGGGGCGTTCGTGCATTACCAAAGTCCACTTATAGGTATAGCATACATTGCCGCTGTTCTTGAGAAAAACGGATGCGAGGTTACGGTGTTCGACTGTCCTCCTCTCAATATAACCTACGAGGATTTAAAGCGAAAGATAGCTTGCTTCGAGCCAGATATCGTCGGCATCACCTCTGTAACCGTCACTTTTTCTTCGGCTGTGCAAGCTGCTCGCGTAATAAAAGAATCTTGTCCACAGGCTCTTATAGTCGTGGGAGGGCCGCACGTCACGATTTTGGACGAGCAAAGCCTCAATGAACATCCTGAAATTGATGTTGTAGTGAGGGGTGAGGGCGAACAAACCATGCTGGAACTCGCGGACATAGTGTCCACACATAATCTGAAAAACCTTCAACGGGTCGACGGCATAACTTTCAGAAAAAACGGCGCCATAGTCCGCACTAAGGACCGAGACTTCATTCAAAACTTGGATGAATTGCCTCATCCAGCGTATAAATTCTTCCCGCTGAATAAGTACAAACTTTACGGAAAGCTTATTCTGCCCATCATAACTAGTAGAGGATGCGCCTTCAATTGTTCATTTTGTCTAGCACCACGAATGGCTGGAAAACGGTTTCGACCTAGGAGCCCCAAAAACGTCGTTGACGAACTGGAGTGGTTAAGAGATGAACATAAACCTGATGCTTTCACTTTTCATGATGAGACGTTCACGTTTGACAAAAAAAGAGTATTGGCGATTTGTGAGGAGATTAAAAATAGGAACATTAACGTTCCATGGGATTGTTCAACGAGATCTGACCAAATCTCTGTAGACGTTTTTGCTAAAATGAGAAATGCTAACTGCCAACTCGTTTCCTTCGGCGTTGAGTCAGGCAGCCAAAAAATACTAAATGCCATGAAAAAGGGGACAACAGTCGAACAAAACGAAAGAGCAATCAAATGGGCAAAGGAAGCTGGCATATCCGTTACCATATCCGTGATTATTGGGTACCCAGGCGAAACGAAAGATACGCTACAACAAACTCTGGATTTCATTCGAAGAACGGAGCCGGACGATGTCCACATGAGTTTGGCGACGCCATATCCGGGCATTGAGCTTTATGATGTCGTGAAAAATCTGGGATTTAAAATGTGCGAGGACTGGAGTCGCTGCGATATGCAGATGCAGGTTTTCGAAAATCCGTCTCTAACTGTAAATTTCCGGGAGATGAGGAAGAAGTTTTACAACCATTTTTATTCCCCATCATATATTTTTCGTCAATGGATGAAAAGAGACTTTTACAGCCAAATCATGGCTCGGGCAGCATTGAATCAGCTTTTATGGCGAATCAAACTGCCAAGGCTGATCTCCGCTAACTTCAATAAACTAGCGCGGCAACAATAAGGGATTAGAGGTAATTGCGACACAAGGTAAATATTCAACGCTTCAATGTGGCACCTAAAAATATTCAATAACAAAAGGGATTTAAGAAAATGCACAAGAAACTATTGATTCCCGGTCCAACAGAAGTAAGCCAAGGAATCCTCCGCGAGCAAACCCACCCTCTCATAGGCCACAGAAGCAAAGAATTCTCACAGCTCTACGCTGGAATCACAGAAAAACTAACCAAATTCTTCGAACTACCCGCAGACTGCAAACCAACAGTCACAACAGCCTCAGGCGCTCTATGGTTCGACATCGTAGGCAGAAGCATAGTAAAAAACAAAGCTCTAACCTGCGTCAACGGCGCATTTTCCGAACGCTTCGGCGCAGCCATCCGCGCATGCGGCAAAGAAGCCGATTACCTCGAAGTAGAATGGGGCAAAGTAGTTAAACCCGACGCCATAGCTGAAAAACTCGAAACAGGCGAATACGACACCGTAACAGTCTGCCACAACGAATCCTCAACAGGCGCACGAAGCCCAATCCGCGAAATCGGAAAACTAGTCCGCCGAGACTACCCCGACGTTATGCTGGCAATCGACAGCGTCTCAGCCATGGCAGGTGACAAAACATTGCCCTCAGAAATAGGTTGCGACGTAATCTTTGCCTCAACCCAAAAATGCTTCGCGTTGCCTCCAGGATTAGCCGTTGCGCTCGTAAGCGACCGCGCAGTGGAAAGGGCTCAACAGGTTCCAAACAGAGGTGCCTACACTGACCTTGTGGAAATCTTCGAGTTCGAAAAGAAGCATCAAACGCCATCCACGCCGAATATTCCGCTGTTTTACGCTTTGAACAAGCGCATGGACTTGCTGCTGGAGGAAACTTACGACAAAGTTTACCAGCGACACAAGGACATGGCAGAGTACACGCAGCAATGGGCAAAGAAACATTTCGACCTGTTCCCCGAGCAAGGTTACGAGTCAATCACAGTAAGCTGCGTCAAAAACACCCTTGGGAAAAGCTTTAAGGAACTAAACGAAAAACTCGCGGAAAAAGGCTTCATCATAGGAAACGGCTACGGCAAACTAAAAGACGAAACGTTCCGCATCGGGCACATGGGCGAATGGGACACCGCAGGAATCAAACAGGTGATAGCCCTCATCGACGAAATCTGGGGACTAACATAGTTGACATTCAAAATCCTAATCTGCGACAAAATCGCAGACGAAGGCATAAAAATACTTGAAGAAAAAGGCTTCGAAATCACAAAAGCTTGGGACATGCCTAAAACCGAACTCCCAAAAATAGCAGACGAATACGACGCGTTTATAGTGAGGTCCGCAACCAAAGTCAAAGGAGACTTACTTGCTAACGCGAAAAAACTCCGCGTAATCGGTCGAGCTGGCGAAGGCTTAGACAACATCGACATGGAAAAAGCCAGAGATCTAGGAATCAATGTGGTTAACACGCCACACGTGTCTTACATGAGCGTTGCTGAGTTGACTATAGGGCTTTTGTTGTCTCTTGCAAGGGGCATAGTTGAAGGAACGCAGTCTCTTCGCGAGGGCAAATGGGTGAAAGACGAGCTTATGGGCATGGAAATCAACGGAAAAACCCTGGGCATCATAGGTTGCGGATACATTGGAAAAACAGTTGAACGACTAGCCATGTCCTTAGGCATGAAAGTGCTCGTGGTGGAAGAGTGCGTCTTCGACCGTTTTGTTCCGTTGGACGACATGTTACCTCAAGCCGACTTCATAACTGTTCACGTGCCACTTACACCTCACACGCGGCACATGCTTTCAACAAAGGAGTTTAACATGATGAAAAACGGCGTGATGATTATTGACTGTTCCCGTGGCGGCGTGGTTGACCAAGAGGCGTTGTATCAAGCGCTTGTTTCAGGCAAAGTGAAGGCGGCAGCTGTGGACGTGTTTGAAGAGGAACCGCCGAGAAACAGCAAGTTGCTCACGCTTAGGAACGTGATTGCTACTCCTCACGTTGGCGCTCAAACTCAGGAAGCCCAGTTGAGGGCAAGCATACAAATAGCTAAAAAAGTAATCAAAGCACTGGAGAAAACTGCGAGCTGAAACTGTTTGGTTGACATTAGACCCTTTAGAGCCATACGTTACACTGAAAAAGCTGGTGACCCAGCGAATCTGATCGCTAAGCCTTACGACAAAATCGCTTTTGCGTTGCAGAGGGAATACTACGAGAAGTCACCTTACAATTACTGCCGTCTGATTCTGCCAGTAGAAAGCAACAAGTACGAAGCAGCTCAGCAGCGAATACAAAAATGGCTAAGCGAAGGCATACTGTCCAAGGATGAGGAACCAGCGGTTTTCGTTTCCAGACAGGAATTCAAGTTGTCTGGAAGAGTTTGCACCCGCACTGGGTTGATTGCTGCTATGCGTCTTTACTCTTACGGTGAAAGCACTGTTTTTCCGCATGAAGTTACGTATAAAGAGCCGAAAACTGACCGGTTGAACATGTTGCGTGCGGTTCAGAAAGACCTTGAACCTGTTTTTCTGATATACTCTGATCCAGAGAACGTTACTGTCGACTTTTTCGCTGAAGCCACAAGGGCTAAGCCTGCAGTGGAGGTTGAAGATTCCTTTGGTGTGAAGCATGCTATTTGGCGAGTAACTGACCCTGAAAGGCTGAAGTTCGTGCAGAAAGCGATGGCGAACAAGAGGCTTGTAATCACTGATGGTCACCACAGGTACGAAAGTGCTTTGGCTTACAGAGATGAAATGCGCAAAAAGGCGAAGTGGACGGAGGATTCAGCGTTTAATTTTCAAATGTGTTACATGGTTCCTGTTCAAGAAGAAGGGCTTGTTGTTTTGCCCACTCATAGGTTGCTGACAGAATCCAAATTGACCAATGACACTTTAGAGGCGCTTGAACGTTTCTTCACGATTTCAGACGTCGCTCCAACAGTTGAAGCTTTAGACAGTTTCCTTAAGAGTCATGAGAAAGAGCACGCTTTCTGCGTTTATGACGGCTCAAAAGCCTATAGCTTGCTTTTGAAAGATGAGAAAAGCGCTTCTGAACTTATAAACGCAGGTTGTCCAAAAGACGCGTGTCTTCTGGATGTAGTTGTGTTGCGGGATGTAGTTTTCAAGCACGTAATGAAGGTCGGTGAGCTGAAAATGGATGAGCATATACTCTACGCGGAATCGACGAGGAGTGCCTTGGAAGAGGTTGACAGTGGACAAGCTAAACTGGCGTTCTTAGTCAACCCGGTAAATCCAGAAACTGTTTGGCAAATAGCGCAGAAAAATTGGAGATTGCCTGAAAAATCCACGGATTTTTACCCGAAACCAGTTTCTGGCTTAACGATGATGGATATTTCACCAGAAGAAATTCTCTAATCTGTGCTAATCGTTTTTCTTTTTGTTGAGGCGTTTTCTTGGAAGTCTGTAAATCTATTTTTGATTGTATGTAGCGTTTTACTCTGCATAAACCATTATAAGCGTTAAGGTAGGAACTAGATTTTTCACTCTTACCCGAAAATGAGGTGTTTGCATGAGTGAAAGTAGTAGCGTTAAGAAGTACATTGCTGAATTGGTCGGAACCTTTGTGTTGGTGTTAATGGGTTGCGGAAGCGCTGTTCTCGCAGGCTCAGCCATAGGATTTGTTGGAATCTCTTTCGCTTTCGGTCTTTCCCTGCTTGCCATGGTCTATGCCATAGGCGGCATTTCTGGTTGCCACATTAACCCTGCTGTGTCTATATCCATGTTGGCTGCAGGCAAAATAAGCGTAAAAAACGCCGTTGCCTACATAGCGGCACAATGCGTAGGCGCTACAATTGGAGCCGCTGCACTCTACTGGATTGCCACAGGAAACCCGGCATATAGCTTAGCTTTAAACGGTCTTGGCCAAAACGGATACGACTTAGCTTCGCCTAGCGGCTTTTCAATGGCATCTGCTTTCGTCGCTGAGGTTGTTCTGACGTTCATTTTCTTGCTGGTTATTCACGGTTCGACCAGTGAAAAAGCTCCCAAAGGCTTTGCAGGAATATCTATTGGACTGAGTCTAGTTCTTATCCACCTTGTTGGAATACCTGTGACTGGCACTTCGGTGAATCCAGCTAGAAGTTTAGGCCCAGCAATCATTGCAGGCGGCGTTGCGCTTAACCAGCTTTGGCTTTTCTGGGTGGCTCCTATAATTGGTGGGCTTCTAGCAGCAGCCGTTTGGAAGATACTTCAGTAAAAATCAGTAAAGTAAATCTGGGCTTCACATGCCCGTTCTTTTTTTTGGTTCTTTCTGCATGTTACTTTATGAACTTGGTTTTACGTCTTTTGAATTTTTTCTTGCACGCAACGCTGCAAAAATGGTAGGTTTCGCCTTCATAAGTGATTTTATACTTGGCGGTGTTTTCATCTAGAACCATGCCGCAAACTGGGTCTCTATACATTTTCTGTGGTCTTAACCTCTCGTGGAAGATTATGTTTTCTACCTATTATGGTTAGTGGTTAAGCAGGCAAAAAGCTTGTGTTGCAGTGTGCGCTAGCGCTCGGAGAAGACGATAACTCCTTGTATAACGGAAGTGTAGTCTTTCCAAGCATAAAAGAGACCGCTCTGCACACTTAGTGCCTAACAGCTAACCTGCGCAGAAACCTAATTACGGTCTATTAGTGTTGGTGCTTCCATCTTTTCCATCAGAATTATGAACAAATCTCAAATCACTTTATATAAGTGGACTTCACTCACCTGCGACAAAAGCAAGGACGGAAGTGAAATGTTCGACCCAACAATCCTCGTGTTAATCGGTACAGGTTCCTCATCACTATTTGTAGCTTTCATCGAATACGCGTACTCACGCAAAAAAAGAAAGCAAACTGAAACCGTATAACCAGACTATGCTAAGTACAGAAAGCGTCTCAGCTAGTTTGCTCTTTTCTCCAGAACAAGTAAACCTTAGTCTGTGCCATGAAGCTTAGTCGCTTAAGCGCCAAAGCCAAACCCGTTGCATTCAGCTCAGACAGTTTCGTCGTAAACTCGTTATGCTTTGGGTACACATTGCGCAAACCAGCCAAGCGCCTTCGCACACCAGCATCCCGTTTAGACAGCGCTTCAAGCACTGCAGAAACTGCTTCGCAGCCAACTTCGGAAACCACGTGCTCGCCGTATTGCGCGTCAGCCAGCAGTGCGCAGTCGAAACCTAATTTGCTCAAGCGTTCTAACGCGGTGGTCACGTGTGGACTGGGGTTGCTTTTGGTTATCTGCTGCATTCCGGCTTTTTCGAAAAACGGGTTGTATCGTGCCATGACGGCAACGGTTTCTACGTATGGGGTTCCGGCTTGCGCGAGTGTTTCGCCCACAAGCTTGGCGCCTAAGCCTATGCTTCTGTATTTTGGGTGTACTACAACGCGGCTGATGACGCTTACTTCCCGTTGCAGTTGTTGTAGGGTTCCTTTCCAGACTTTGCTGCGTCCGAAGCAGGCTGGTGGTGGGTAACTGTAGACTATTGCGCCGCAGGTTTCGCGTTTGCGTTTTAGTGTGAATGTTTTTCTTGGTGGTGGGCAGTGTCCTGTTCGGTAGTGGAATTGGCTTAGGGTTTTGTAGTCCTTGAACGTGGCTTGTTCTGTGTGCATTTGCCGTGTTAGGGTGCATTCTTTTGCTTTGGCGTTTGGGTGGTAGTTTATGGTGATTTCTTTTCCGTAGCGTTTGTGCACGTGTACGTTTGGGGCTAAGTCTTTTTGCAGGTCGGTGTGTGTGGTTGCTGCGATTACGGCTTTGCCGCGGGTGCGTGCGAGTTTTTGTAGGTTGTAGGCGACTGTTTTGGCGGTGTCGCGGTCTAAGGTGCTTGTGAACTCGTCTAGGATCCACCATTGCGCGGGTGTTTCGGCTAAGCGTGCGATGTGGTAGCGGTGTTTTTGTCCGTCGCTTAGTTGGCTGTAGGGTCTTAGGAAGAGGAATGCGTCGTTTAAGCCGACTTTGCTGAGCAGCTCAAGTGCTTTTGTGGTGTTTGCGGCTACGGTGTCGATTATGGGTGTGTTCGGGTTTACGTGGGTGTCGTGTGTGTCTTGGGCTGTTGTGCCGAGGTCGGTTTTGAGTGCTTTTAGGAGTGCGCTTTTTCCTGATCCGCTGTCGCCTGTGATTAGGACGATGTCTGTTGGTTTTATGTGGAGTGCGGTGTTGTCGTAGAGTGTGAATTTTCTGGTTTGGTCTGCGCCTAAGCCGAATGCTTCTGCGACTGTTTTTGTGCGGTTTGTTATGGTTGCTGGGGCGGTTTCGTAGCTTATGTTTATGGTGAATGTGTCGGTTTGGCGGTTGTAGGTGCGTTTGAGCTGGTGTATGTGGAAGTGTTCGGGTTTGCGCCGTGTCATCTTGTGGTGCCTTCTGTTTTGTGTCGTTGGAGTCGTTGGCGTAGCTTGTTTAGTCGGGTTTTTGCGGTGTTGGTTTTGGGGATTATCCAGAGTTTCGGGTGTTGTTGGGTTCTTGTGGCGTATGTGGCGAGTGCGAGTGCCCAGAATTGGTCGTCGTGTGTGCCTTGTGGGTGTGAGAATTGGGTTTTTCCGTCTTTTGTGAGCGTGTAGCGTTCAGTGTTTAGTTCGGCGATTAGGTTGCTGTCGTAGGGTATGTGTAGTCTTTTTTCGGTCATGGTTTGTTTGAGCCATTGTGCCATTTGCTGTTTTGTTTGCTGGGTGAAGTTTGTGCCTTCGGTGTTTGTTAAGCCTGTGTTGGTCATGTCTTCGGTTATGTAGTCGCCGACGCCGCTGTTGTCGGTGAGGATTTTGTGGATTTTTTGCCATCTGTCGTTTAGGGTTTTGACGTAGCCGATGACGCTGGCGTATGGCGTGTTCAGGGGGAAGCGGTGCATGTGGGTTAGTTTTAGGGTGTTGTTTTCTGTTTTTATTATTGCGAGAACACTGTGGTCTTGGTGTTTGCCCAGGTCTAATCCTGCGTAAAAGTCACCTCCCTGTGTTTCTTCGAACGCGGCGTATTCCAGCGTGTGGTCGATGCATTGGGTGATTAGGGCTTGGGGTAGCCAGACGTTTTCGTTTTCTGCCCATTCGGCTTCCATTTCGCGTTTCCATCGGCAGGGGTCGGCTTCGTATTCTTTTTTCTTCTCTTGTAGCCATCTTGTTTTTATGGGTCCGTTGGGCTCGAGGGCTTGTTGCCATGTTATGTGGTTTTTGGCGAAATGGTTGTAAGTGTCTTGGTTGCAAATCTTCCAGAATATGCTGTCCGTTGTCCATGGTGTGCTTGTGGCTATGAATTTGCCGTTTGTTGTAGCTAGTGTAAAGCCGATAGCGTCAAACATTTCTTCATCGTTCGGGATGAAGTTCATTTCGTCACACTAGACGATTTTTAGTGTGAAACCTCTGAGGTTATTCGGGTTGTTTGGGAAGGCTTGGATGATGCTTTGGTTTTTTAGGTGTATCATGGTGCGTTGGGGTTTGTGGAATAAGCCTCTTGGAAGTTTAGTGATGTAATGGTTGATTTTTGTTATTGGGATTATTGTTTGGCGCCAGCTTGGTCCTACGATGGCTATTTGGGTTTCTGGGTTTAGCAGTGCGTAATGAAGTAGCCATGCGGTTATGAGTTGTGTTTTTCCGCTTTGGCGGCACCATCTTAATGCGACATTGCTGTTTTCTTGGAGGATTTTTGCGGCTTCGATTTGGTAGGCTGTTAGGTTTAGATTGAGGTTTTTCCTGCAGAATTCTGGGAAATCACTGGGGATTTGGGTGTTTTTGGCTTGATGCTTTTGGAGCCAAGTTTTTTCAAGTTGAAGAGCTTTGTTCAGCGTCGGCTTCATTTATCATCTTCTCTATATGTTCGATTTGTTCGAGAGCCTTGGTTTCGTCAAAGCTTTTTGCGAGGCTGTTTATGACTTGGCCGATGTATCCCATTACGCGGATCCAGTGTTGGGTTTGTTTTGGTTCGGCGTCTGCCGCAGTTGCCATTTTTTTGGCCGTTACGAACATTTGTTTGAGGTCTTCCATGATTTCTTTACGGAGTCTTTGGGTGTCGTTTTCGATGCGCTTCCTCGTTTTCTTTGTCAAGCGCAGAAACTGGGTCTTGATAGGTTGCCTATCTTTCATCTAGCCCCTATCCCTCTACGTTTTTTGTGAAATCAGAATGCCCGTTATGGTGCCTGCTAAGCCTGTGATGGCGGCGAATACTTCGCTGTTCCACGCGCCGAGTAGGGCTAGGTGTGCGATTTCGAGTGCGGTTAGGCTGAAGGTGAAGGCTATGGCGAATTTCACGCCGAGGACTAGGCGGTCGCTGGGCGGCACCTCCGCAGAGGTCACGGTTTTGTCGGTGGTTTTCCGCGTTAACGCGCGTTTTATCCAGTCGGTCAATGGTTGCGCATCCTCCGCTGTCTTAGGCAGCGCCCCAAGCCTGGCTTGCCCTCGGTCATTTTCTCGTTCACCAAGAAGCTGTTGAGCAGGTGCTTCGCCTCCTCCGCTCCGACGCGGCGCTTCGCGACTGCGGTTGCTTTGGTGGTCCATGGTACAGGCACCGCCGTGTAATCAATGTCGTATAAGCCGTCGCTGTAGCGGAAGCAGTTCTGCGCCAAAATCAGGTGCTTGCGCTTCTGACCTAAAACGCCCACGTAGATGCCCCAGCTCTTGACGGGCACGTCTATGCCGCTGACGCCGTTGCTTAAACTCTTGCCGATGCTGGCGTCACACCACTCCACGCACACCAAGTCGCCAGCCGCTAAACCCTTAATCTGACTCAAGATTTCCTTCATCACACATCAACAAAACAAAACGAGACCACATCGCAAATATAAAGACTCACGAAATTCACCAATTGGTAAATTTACAAAAAAATCGAGAAAATGCAAATAACTAACAAGCGATAGAATAAGACAAAGAGGAACACACAATTTGGCTAACTCAGATATTATCTCGTTTGAAGATTGGGATTTCTTAAAAAATCCTGTCACCATTAATGAAATAGTTGACCACGCGAAGCTTCCACAAGGAGCAAAGAAAATTATTCTTGAACGCGATGACAACTATAATTTAAAAGGAACACTCAAGTTTGAAGATTTGAAATTTTTACCTGAGCGTGATGTTGTAGCGGGAAGTTTCGATGCAGGGTTTAAAGTTGAAGGCATTTCAGACGATGGCTTGACTTCTTGTGTCCTAGAATCATGTCATATTGGAAGCATATCATTTAAGGGTGCAAACGACTTCGTAGGAACCGCAGATTTGAGAATTAGCAAATTAAAAATGAGATGCTCTGAAAACACACCAATTCATTTAAGAGAATGGTATGTCAATGGACCAAGTTCATATGTTCCTTTTAGGTCTGCAGAAGGGAAATGGATACAGTATTGTACTGAAGAACAGTTCCTATCCAAGCGTAATCAGAAAAATTCCACGAATATACCAATAGCAAATTGTTTTTCGACTCAAGTCATTTGGTGTAAAACCAAAGAGTTCAGATTTTTAATAACAAAAATTCCCACTCACGGACCAAAATGGTCGACTAATGTAGGAATTGAATACCATGAAGATTGGGGACGAATCCCAGAAATTGATGAAAGATTAAAGATAGAAGCATTATGCAGTTTTGTATTCGGGAAGCATCTTTTATCCGTGGGTTGTACAACCTATGATGAAGACGAAAATATTGTGGAAGTTTATGCCCATAGCCCATGGGGTAGAGAGGCTAAGTCGTCGTGTTCAAAACCTGAGTACCCACCTATTAGAATTCATGATGCCCCGAAGGGGAGTGCAGAAAAACTCATTGAGTATCTATTACCAAAATACATGGAGTCTTGTGAACCCCTTTGTCTAGAGGAAGCATTATGGAATTATTGGATTTCTTTTGATGTACCCGTTGGGACAAACTTGCCAATAATTGCATCCGCATTAGAAACAATAATCGAGAATTGGTATAAATGGAAAAAAACGAAAAGTGAAGGTTTGTATCTGGAAACGGAAATGTTCAAGGCACTATTAGAAGAGAATTTAACTCACATAAAGAAAAAGCTTGAAAAAATTGAAAATGGAGAAAAAATTTTTAATAAAATTTTAAGAGCGAATGAGTTTGGTATAATGGAAAGATATAGGGTGTTTTTTGAAGAAATAAACTTGAAAGCTAACAAAGCTGATTGGGGAGCAATCAGTGGAAGACATCGGTTTGTCCACGGTCATGCTAACTTTGATGAAATTGATTGGCAACAAGTAATAAGGCAAGTAAATACGTTACATACACTGTTTAACAAAACGCTACTGAAAATTCTTGACTATAAATGGGATTACATTGATCGTTCTGTTGAGGGTTGGCCTGATGCTCAGTTAAGTTGATTGAGTAGTGAAGCTTAAGTCGTTTTTGATAGTGATTTACCTATTAAGAGACCACCAGCTGAACCTAATAAGAGTATTAAGAACATCAGTGCAAAGATTAGAGAAACCCCATTAGGCGTTATTGCTACATCGCTTCCACCAGATACTCCAAAGAAGTAACCGTAAACTAGAAAGATGCAAGCTAAACCAATAAATATAGCCACGATTCCAATTATAGTTAATAGATGACTTGACTTATCAGTATCCGCCATTTGCTTTACCCACAATACAATTTGACGCATGTCCAGTTAAGGATTATGAATTCACACTCCATGAAAACGCGATTTAAGTTTCTTAAAATTAAATACTGCAAGAATTACGCGGTTAAGTTTTCAAGTATTTCGAGTGTGCCGTCTTTTTTGGCTTGCTGCTTGACGGCTTCCACGTCTACGTTGGCGAATGTTAGGACTGCTTTTACGTCTTCTTTGTCTTTTGCTGCGCGTTCATGTGGCAGGGTTGCTTTAATCATTCGCAGTTTCGCGAGCACTAAGCCTTCGGGCGACTGGAAAAACGTTTTCAAGTCTGCAACGGTTCCAGGCTGCTTCTCAAACTGTTCGCGCGAAAAGATTACGTCAACCGTGTACGGCGAAGTCTTGCACTTAAACGACGCGATGTTGTAGCCTGACTCCAACGCCACATCAACCTTGTGCAGGTCAACCTCCAACCCAGCACGCTCCAAAGCCCCAGCAACCTTAGTTTTCACGTCAACCTCGCCTGCAACCGCAACCATCACGTCAACGTCACTTGTAGTCCGCGGCACACCATAAAAACTCACAGCCAACGCACCCGTAAACGCGTAATCCAAACCCGACCCCTCAAAACCCTCAACCAACCGCCTAACAAAACCGTAAAACACATCCAACCAACCGTCACCGCCCACGACCGCGCTTACCCCACTCCAACCGCTCCCGCAACCGCGCCAAAAGCTCCTCCTCACTAATACCTGGATACTGGGCTCGGATGCCGTCCGCGCAGACACGCACACACGCATCAGACATGTCCAAAGCTACAGCCACCTTCTCCTCAGGCTTCAAACGCCCCAAACGCTCAAACTCACTACCCATACCGCACACTAAACAAACATATTGCCTACCACCCTAATAAAATTCTTCAACAGCCCAAAAGCCAGACTCTGTTATGAACGGCAGAACCGCCACCTTAACAAAAAAAGGGTGGAGTTGTGGAGGGCAGCGCTGGTGTTGGCGGGTTTATGGGTGTGGAGCGGTTAGTAACTTGGCTCCTTCGGTTTCGGTCCATGCTTTCATGGTGGTGGTGCGGATGTTGCCCATGCTGCCTACGCATAGGAGGATAGCCATTAAATCCTCGTCTTTAGGAATTTCCACGATCATGACGAAATCCCATTTTCCAGCCGTGTAGAAAAGTTGCATTTTCCCGCCAGCCTTCTCAATCATCCCGCGAGTAGCCTTGATTCGTTTAGGCGCATCAGTGACTTTCTTGATGCCTTGCTCAGTCCAGTTTCCAAACACAACAAAACTCGACAAAAACTCACCAAAACAATACACCCAAACAAAAATATAAACATTAAACCCGCCACAACACACCCGCAAAAAAACAAGACACCACGCAAACTGCTCAAACGAAAGCAGGAAACCAAACCACGCTGTTAACGGTAACGCTTTTATGATTACGCGTGTGTATTGGTTTAGGATCTAAACTCTGAGTGTGGTGAAAAACAGGTATGAGTGAATCAGTTGAGAAAAGAGTGCAGGCTGCTCTTGCAGAGATTAAGCCGCAGATTCAAGCCGACGGCGGAGACATAGACCTCGTAGCCATCGAAAACGGCACCGTGAAAGTCCGCTTGCGAGGAGCATGCGTAGGCTGCCCCATGTCCGCATTAACGCTGAAGCAAGGCGTCGAACGCATCATCAAACAGAAAGTCCCAGAAATCAAAAGCGTCGAAGCAGTCCAATAACCAGACGCAAACCTTTCTTTTTACTTTCTGCTTTTTACTTTTTACCCTTAGAAACCACAACTTGAATCGGCTTGCCAGTGCACTGCTTCACCGCGTCCAACCAAGCCGCCAACGAAATATTCCGCAATTCCTCCTCGCCGAGGCTGCCCTTCTCAGACGCTAAACGCCGCGCGTCCCAAGCAAGCTGCTCATGCAACTGCGCCACTTCGAAATGGTCGTCTCTGTCGCCGAAAATGCGGAAGTGCGAGTCAAAATCCTTGAAAAACGACTGCTTATGCTTCGGATGCACATGCGGAAACGGACACTTGTAAAGCTCGTTCTTACCCAGCTTCTTAGGCTCATCAACCTGAGTCATAGTCAAACCGCCTTTCTTACCGCAAACCATGCTCCGTGAACACTTAAAACATTTTCGCTTCCAAACTAAGAATTAACTGCCTTCCTTCTGCGCCGAGGCATCCGTTTTTTCCAGCACACATGACAGAAAACAGGCCTATTCGGCTCAGGCTTAAACGGCACTGCACAAGGACTGCCGCATTCACTGCACACCGCCTCATACATGTCTTCCTCCTGCTGCGGCTTATTGAAAAGGCGGTACCTCTTCAGCCGCGGCCACCCCGTCTTCGCGTACCTGAGCATATCCGGATGCGCCTTAAGCCACCTCATCATGTGAAAGAAACTTTTCGCCCGCTTATCCTCCCGCTCAGGCAAAGGCTCGTAACCCAAGTTTCTGACCTCGTCAAGATAAGCAATCTCCACCAGCCGCTGCGCCTCACCAGTCACCCTCACGCGAATAACCCGCTCTTCACCGTGGACTTTCTGCAGGTCCGCCACAGCCACATCAAAAATGTTGCCTTGGCAAACATGAACTTCCTCGTCAGGCTTCACCTTCAACTTCTCAAGCAGCTGAGCCGTAACCCGGGAAGCCTCCTGCAAATACTCTTTCTTGCAGAAACGGTCCTGATAAAACTTGACGCCTATGAGGTCGTACGTGAACTCACCTGTTTCCTCCCGGTAGGCACCTATAACCACGCCGAAAAGCAAGTCGCCGCTGCCCGCGTCATCAACGATAACAGTCAACGTGAAGCATCCTTTTCCTCTAAGCAAACCCACGCACGTATAAAAACAGTATTCCCCGAAAACAGGAAAAAAGAGGACACGCAAAACTTTTGTGACGTTTATTTGATGGAAAAAGCTACCAAAATGTTATCAATTTCCAAAAAACTTTAGAAAAACAAAATTTGCATTTACCTTCTATTTTTTAGGTAGCAATTCAGCCAAATCATAATTTGCCACACACAAAACGCTATCGCAAGCCCCATAGTACACTAGTACTTTGTCATCGAGGACAACATTGCCACAGCTAAATACGACGTTCGGCACTTTCCCGAAGCGTTCATAATCCTCAACTGGAAAAAGTATAGGCTTTTCAGAGCGATACAAAACCGTTTCGGGTTCGTTCTTGTCGAGCAACGCTACGCCAAGAGAATAAACTTTTTCGAAACTCACGCCATGATAGATCATTAGCCATCCTTCATTAATTTCGATTGGCGGGCCTGCTGCACCTACTTTCCAGTTGTCCCAACTCTTAAGTCTCGGTCTGAAAACAGATTTGATGTCATACCATCGTTCAAGGTCGTCGGAGTAAGCCACGCAGAGATCAGGTTCAAAACGATGAAACATTACGTATTTACCGTTGATTTTTCTAGGAAAAAGCATAGCGTCCTTGTTTCTTATGCCTCTAAAAGGCAGCAAGCGCTCATTCCATTCCCAGGATTTGTTTAGAAAGTTCTCGACTGCGATAGAAGTTAAAGAGATTTGGTAGAGTTGTCCATGGTCATGTTCTGATAGAGCGGTGTAAGCCATGACTAGCTTTTCTCCGAAAATGGAAAGCCTCGGGTCCTCGCACCCGCTGTGTTCTGCTTCACTGTTGGGTTCAAAAATCGGAGTTGATGAACGATCTGTGATTGTGTATCCGTCTGATGTGGCGGCATACCCTATCCTAGAAACACCATCATTTCCAACCGCCCTATAGAGTATATGAATCTGTTTATCAAGGAGAATAGCTGCAGCGTTAAAAACCAGCTTTGACTCCCATGGGTTTTCAACTCTCGGCTGAAGGATGGGATTACCAGCATAACGTTTCATTAGCAGCGTTTCCTAGCAGTATTTCGAAGACTGTAATCCAAA
>JAFGNM010000107.1 GCA_016927015.1 Candidatus Bathyarchaeota archaeon
AGGGCCGAGATGAAAATTCGTTGTCAAGGCGGCCTCTACGTGAAGGAATTAGTGTCTGGAGATGAAGGAAGAACAACGCCCAACGTTTCGGAGTTGCTTGAAAACAGAGCGAAGCCCCTCAAGCTGGATGTTTTGAAAGTCATTATGGATGACCAGAGTAAGGTGAATTGTTGATGAGAGGTTCAAAAGGCTATTATACTGGTGCACGTCGGCTTCTGACGAAAAAGCCTCGTGAGAGAGGCAAACCGAAGCTGGGCAAGCTGCTGATTGAGTATGAAGCGGGTTCTCAGGTGATTATCAAGATGGATTCGAGCGTTCAGAAAAGCATGCCGCATAAGCGTTTTCACGGAAAAATCGGCAGAGTGGTGGAGAAGCGGGGGCGCGGGTACGTGGTAAGCGTATCCAAGGGTGATGCTGTTAAGCAGATAATTGTTCGGTCTGAACACTTAGAGCCGTATAAGGGTAGTAGTTGAACATGGAAAATCGAGAGTTAAGCGAAAAAAGGCTCGCGTTGCCGCAGGTTAAGAATGTGCTGGAGGCAATTGGCGAGGAGAATCTGGACCAATTTCAAAGGCGCACTTTGGATTACGTGAACAAGTTCTCTAAAGTGGATGCTAAGGCGGCGGAGGGGCTTTTGGAGAAGCTTATGAAGGAGTTTGGTCTGGTGGAGGCGGAGGCAGTTCAGGTTGTGAATTGCATGCCTGAAACAGTGGATGAGCTACGGGTTTTCTTAGCTAGTGGCCGCAAGATTATTGAAACCGCAAAGTTGGAAGCCATTATCTCACTTCTGGATGATAGCAGAGCTGTGAAATAGCCAAAATTCGGCTAAGAATTTTTAAGCAGTAAACGCGAATAGAGGTAAGGGGATTCAGGGCTATTATGGAGAAGCGGTATGAGGCTTACGCTTACGTGGTAGATTTCTTGCCACATGGCAGGCCAGGGTTTCGTGCCAGTGGGCGAGCGGGTTACCGAGCGGGAGCTTTGATTCAGTGTGTGGGTGAAGAGTTTTTCACGTTGTTAGAGGCTTTGGTGAAGGAGGGGTTGATGCTTAAGCCTAACGACCGGGTGTACGTGGGGAAAGATGCACGGGAAGAGGTTACATACATTATTGGTCGTGTCGGCTTTGACGAGTTGACCGCCGCTGCTAAAGCGGAGCTTCCAAGCGTGGTTAGCCGCATAGTTTTGAACCGTGAGAAGTGGTTTGTGAACTTTTTCAACACTGCTCGGGCTATCACGCCGCGTATGCACGCCTTGGAGTTGGTGCCTGGTATCGGGAAGAAGTACATGTGGCAATTGATTAACGAGCGCGAGAGAAAAGCGTTTCAGAGTTTTGATGACCTTCAGAAGCGGACTGAGCTGCCTAATCCTGTAAAGTTGGTTACGAAGCGGGTGCTGGAGGAGCTTGAGGGCGACAGTAAGTATCGGTTGTTCACTCGGGTTCATTAAGGCGTTGTGTTTAAGGCATAAGTGATGAATGTTTCAGAAACGAAGCGGCTGCTTCGAACGTTTCGAATTGTTCCGAACAGGCTTCTCGGGCAAAATTTCATGGTGGACACTTCGATTTTTTCTAAACTAAGCGATTATGCTTCACTGGGCAAGGCTGATGTGGTGTTGGATGCTGGCGCTGGCTTTGGGTTCTTGACTCGTTTTCTCGCGAATAAATGCAAATGTGTATTGGCGGTTGAGAAAGACCCGCGCGTCGCCGTAGTGCTGCGTGAACAGCTCATAGGCTTAGCCAACGTGACGGTTATTGAGGGTGACATGTTGAAGGTGGCGGTTCCAAGCTTCAGCAAGATGATTTCGATTCCGCCTTACCAGATTTCTTCGCGACTGCTTTTGTGGCTTTTTGATAGAGGGTTTGAACACACTGTTTTAATCTTCCAGAAGGAGTTCGCAGACCGTCTCGTGGCTGCTGTAGGCAGTGAGGATTACGGATGGCTAACGGTTACCACCCGTCACAGTGCTGAAGTCAAGCTTTTGGACGCAGTCCCCAAATCCAGTTTCTATCCCCAGCCGGAAGTAGATTCAGTCATAGTGCGCTTAACGCCTTGGACAGCGGCGCCCTTCGAAGTCAAGGACGAAGCCGTTTTTAGGCGGATGGTACGGTGGCTCTTCACGCAACGCAACAAGAAACTCAGCAACGCGCTTGTGCCTTTCATCAAGAGCACACTTAAATTGAAAAAAGAAGACGCGGAAAAAGTGGTTTGCACTATGCCGTTTCGTGAAAAGCGCGCGAGGGAATTGCCACCTGAAGCTTTTGGGGAGTTAGCAAATGCCCTTGTCCGCTAAGCGAGTTTACTTCGGCGATTACGTTTTCAATGTTTGGAAGAATGTTTACGAGCCTGCTGAGGATTCGTTTCTATTCGCTGAAAACTTCAATGTTCAGGAAGTCGAGACAGTTCTGGACATGGGCACTGGCTGCGGCATACTGGGCATACTCGCCGCTAAGAAGGCAAAAGCCGTGGTGGCTGTTGACGTGAACCCGTACGCTGTTCGCTGCGCAAGAGAAAACGCGAAACTCAACAAAGTGCAAAACAAAATTTACTACGTACAAGGCGACTTGTTCACACCATTAAGCAAGAGCTTCAAGTTTGACGCGATACTTTTTAACGCGCCTTACTTGCCCGCGGACGGGGACGAAACGGAGTCTTGGATTGGACGCGCGTGGGCTGGAGGCGCTACTGGGAGGCAAGTCATTGACCGCTTCATTGCCAAAGCACCGAACCACCTGAAGCAGACTGGGCGGGTTCTTTTGATGCAGTCTACATTGGCGAACGTGGACGAGACGCTGCACAGATTCTCGGATTACGGTATGAGAGCGAGAGTGGTGGCGGAGCGCGCTTTGCCGTTCTTTGAGACGATAAAGCTCATAGAAGCCAAGATTTGATACCTCTTTATCAATTCATATTCGTGGTGCACAAGCTATTATTAGCGGTTTTTTGTACTCCCATGCGGTGTTAAAGGTTGGAATCTGAATCCGAAAGAATTTCTTATTCAACGAACGCAGCACCTTCTAAAAACCGCTTCAAGCTGATTGCGATAGTAGCTGTTGCAGCTGTCTCCGTTGTCATTGGCGCGTTACTTGTTAGCGCTTTTATTTCAAGCCCTCAGGGCCAAGATGCCTGGCTGTTCAAGGGAGCATACGCAAAATACGAAGGCTCAGCTTCGATTTCTGCTGAGGACCTTGGCAGCATGCTTGATATGTCAATGAGCATTGATTTCACTGTACGACAAGAAATAGTTGACTTCAACAGCACCCACGCACTGGTTTCCACCTCCTTCCAAATGAGTTCATCACTTGGAGAATTTGGTGGAGAAACTGTAGAGGACGAAAACAGCACATGGGTTCCCCTATCAGAAATGGGCTTAATGAACGCATTCGAAGACGTTGACCTTACAAACAGCTATGAGTCCACAGTGAGCATCACTGGTTTAGGCACAAGAACCTGCATGGTCTACGAATACGCAATCGCAGAAGAAGGCCTAACAATTACCGTGTACGTTGACAAAAATATTGACTGGCCATTAAAGATGACGATAAGCATGACAAACACGGAACTGCCAAGTGGAGACTTAGAAGTAGATATAAACCTAACAGAAACAAACATACCCGCACTGCAATAGTATCAATAACTACGAAACCTCACCACTTTTTCTCAATCCATTTCTACTCATTAAAAGCTACACGCAAGGTTACACGAGCAACACCCAAATTTCCAAAAATCTACGATAAACCCACCAGCAAAAAGCCGCTTTCACCAAAAATTCAGCCTTTAAATAAGGGGGGTATAGTCTTGTGAGAGCAAATCAGAAGACGATCATACAGCTAAAACAGACGGTAACGTTTATTACCTAAGTTTGTCATTGCTAAAAGACGCGAAGCGGAAATACAATGGGACACCGAAAAAAACACTCTCCAAG
>JAFGNM010000108.1 GCA_016927015.1 Candidatus Bathyarchaeota archaeon
ACGAGCGTTAGTGAACACTCGGAGTCGTCACCTCTGTGGCGCACGCCAGGCTTGAAGTGTCTTAACATAACGACTGGAGAGGAACTCTGGAAGATACTTTTCTGGGGACGCGATATACAATTCGCTGACGGCATCTTGACAGCGTGGAACTACTACGATGGCCAGGTTTACGCTTTCGGTAAGGGTCCAAGTGCTACTACGGTTTCGGCGTCGCCTAAGGTTTCAGTGCATGGCACTAATGTTGTGGTGGAAGGCACGGTTACTGACGACACTCCGACTGGCAGGCGTAACGTTAACAATGTGTTAGAGTTTTCGCTGAAGGATACTCCGGCGATTTCTGATGCTGATATGCAGGCGTGGATGCAGTACAAGTTTATGGGGCAAGGGTATCCAGCTGACGCTGAGGGCGTTGAAGTTGTTCTTAGCGTGATGGATCCGAACAGCAACTTCTATGAGATTGGCAGAGTTACGAGTGACGTGAATGGCTTTTACAGCTATGCGTTTGACCCGTTGGTTCCTGGTGAATACACTGTTTTCGCTGCGTTCGAGGGTTCTGCGTCTTACTATGGTTCGCAGGCAGTTACTGCCATAAACGTGGAGGAGGCTCCTGCTGCTACTGCTGAACCGACGCCGCCGCCAGCAAGCGTTGCTGACACGTACTTTGTACCCGCGGTCGCTGGAATACTCGTAGCAATCGTTGTAGCTATCCTGGTGAACTGGCTATTGCTCAGAAGACGCTAAACAAGCAAAAAAACACAAATCCATTTCCCCTTTTTTAGTCACATAGGCAAAAGCGCAGTTGGAGAAGAGAGGATGAGAAGAATGGAGATAAAGTGGGCTGAGAGGGCTCTGGATTCAATGTTAAATAGCAAAAGTTCATCTTCTTTTTTCTCCTTTATTTCAGGTCCGGAGCCCCAGCAAACCCTCCATTTACAACCTCAAATTCTCCACCACACATGGGATACTTCGCTGGGAACTCTTCTGATACATCATTCAAAATGAGCTTTCACATAAAGCATAGGTAAATCGTGCATTTTGGACAGTGCGTGGAGCCTCCCACAATAGTTTTTACGCAAGCATCACATGGTCGTGCTAAAAGGTTTGTTAGTTTTCCCACTCAATCGCTGTAAGAATACACCTTCTTTCCTCCATCAGCAACGACAAATGTTTTAGCGTGATTTGATAGTTTGCCCCAAGCTTGCGTGCCAAATCCAGCGTGTTCAATTGCCCGTATTGAAAAAGCAACTTGGCTTCTTCTTTTGTCGAGTTTCAAAATAGTTCAGTCAGGAGCTGAATAGCAAGTTTTTTATTTTTTGTCGCGATATAGATTATTGTTGTCTTGTTTTGCGGCGTCTCTTGGACAGTTAATTCACTGAACAAGTTTGTGTTGTCTAAAATCTTCAGTTAGTAAATGAAAATAGAAGAAGAACATAATGGTTGAAACCGTTAAGAAACCGTTAAGAAACCGTCATCAAACCGTTCGGCGAAGGAGCGTAGAAACATGTTGTTTCGGGTTTTAGACGGAGTTTTGAGTCTGGCTCATAAAAAAATTCATGCTGGCGGCAATAGCGACAGGGCTAAGCAGGGTTGGGCAAGGGTGCTGGTTTCAGCCGTTTCAACTTACGGTGGTTTGCTCAAGGATGAGGAGTTGGAGCTCAGGGTGATAGCGTTGGAGGAGAAGCTAAAAAACAGCATACTTATTTCGAAACCGCGAGATGACACCAAAAAACGGGCTAGGAGGGGGTTTTAGTGAATGGGTTGAGCCGTAAACTTCACGAATTGGAGAAGAACGAGTTGGAGTTTCCAGAGGACGACGAAATAGTTTTGCATATCGGGGACAATGACGAAACAGAATTGCATAACCACGCTCAAACGATAAGGGAAACCTTGAGGGCTGATGCTGAGGAGATAATTAACAACACTGACTTAACCATTGAGCAACAGAACGAAATGTCTAAGCAGCTTCTTTCACGGCTAACCGAAAGGGAAAGGGCTATTCTAGAGCAGTCAAGCAACTTCATCGAATATCGCATGAAACGGTTGCTCTACAAACATTTTGCCGCGGGCTACCCGAAAGGCGAGGACACCCGCGTTCTGCTTCGGATCATGTGGTTTTTCCGTGAAATGGACAAGCTAAACTACGTTAACCATTTGGAGGATTACGAGTTTGAACACAACCGAAACGAGGAGGACCCCGCGTTTGATGATTATGCCTGGTGGGATGCTCTTGAAGCTGAAAAGCTGAAGCTGTTTCCTGAAGGTGTGTTCACTGAGAAAAGCTATGAGGCTGTGGAGGAGGAGTATGACATTCACATTACGCGGAAAATCAGGGAGTATTATGAAGCGCACCCAGCGGAGCGGGAAGCGTTGATTAAAGGTTTAAACAAGAAAATCGAGGAGCTAAAAAAACGTGAGTGAGTTTGAAAAGGAGATTCAGATTCCGATGGCGGAGCGCGTGCGCTTAGAGGACTTAAAGTTTGACGGCTGCAATCCTAATAGGCTATCGCGGGAAGGCATGGAGCGGCTGAAAGCTTCAATTCGCAAGTGGGGCGACATAGTTCCCATTGTAACAAACAAAGACCTTTTGGTGGCTGACGGGGAGCAGAGAGCCTTAGCTATGAAGGAGCTTGGCATGACCGAGTGCAGCGTTATCCGTTTGCCCGTTGAGGATGTGGATCGCCGGCTTTTGAGGCAGGTACTGAATAAGCTTCGGGGCGAACACTTGAAGGAGCTTGACGCTGAAGAGTTCAGGATTATCGTTGATGCGGGAGCGGAAGAGGATTTGAAGTATTTGCTTGGGCTTTCTGATGAGAAACTGCAAACGTACTTTGACAGTGATATTGAGGAAGTAGAGTATCATGAAACTTTTGAGGTTGTTGTTTCCTGTAAGGATGAAGCTGAGCAGGAAACGGTTTACAATAAGCTGAGGCGGGATGGATATAAGTGCCGAGTTTTAACATTGTGAAAAAGTGGCACCGACCTGATAGCTTCAGAGCGCAAAGCGTCATCGGCAGCTTCACCCTGCAAGACGTGAAAATGGAGAAACAGTTCGTTGGCTCCATACCTATTGAGGGTGAGAAGTGGCAGATCGGCGTTATTGTGGGCAGAAGCGGAACAGGCAAAACAAGCATAGCCAAACAGCTATTTCCGAAAGAGTACATCCGTGACTTTGACTATAAGAGCAGCACGGTGCTTGATGATTTTCCTGAGAACGTGTCTGTTAGCGAGATCACCAGTGCCTTGTGCAATGTTGGTTTCGCTTCTCCTCCTGATTGGCTGAAATCTTACGAGCATTTGAGTCAAGGCGAGAAGATGCGCATTGACATTGCCCAAGCCTTGTGCTTAAAGCAGCAGCTTATCGTATTCGACGAGTTCACTAGTGTTGTGGACCGCCAAATCGCCAAGGTTTCTGCTTACGCCATCGCCAAGGCAGTTCGTAGAACGAACAAGCGGTTCATAGCTGTAACCTGCCACTACGACGTGCTGGACTGGTTGGAGCCTGATTGGGTGTTCTGCACCGATGATATGTCGTTCAGTAAAAAAAAAGACGGCGACCGAAAAATGAAATTTCAATCCATCAGTGCACTCACAGCGTATGGGGGCTCTTTAGGAACTATCACTATCTGAACACAGACCTTAACAAGGCATCCAAAACCTTTGTTGCTGTCTACAATAACAAGCCCGTGGGTTTCATAGCGCTTTTGCATTCACCATACAAACAGAAGTATTGGCGCGTTAGCCGCCTCGTGGTTCTGCCGGATTATCAGGGCATAGGAATAGGCACACGCTTTCTTACGGCTATAGCTGAATACTGGACGGCAAAAACAGGTGCGCCTCTTTTCATTACAACGAGTAACCCGCAGCTTAGAAGCATCAATAGGAAAAGCAGGTGGTGCTTGACAAGGTTAGGGCATGTGTCAGGAAAATGGGTAGGCCGCAAAGACCTTTACGGCGCACTTTCAAAACGGAGATTAACTTTGAGCTTCAAATATGCTCCCGAACGTTACAGCAATCAGTGAGCAAGTCCATCAAAGAATTAGAACTTGAGGCATGAACGCTTAGTCGTCTCGCGTCACTCATTTAATTTAAGTAAAAATACGCTATCAAAATAGTTTGAATAAAAAGAAAGATTGGAACAAGCACAAACTTGCTTTTGCGAGTTTTGTGTCTAAAAAGCAACATGCCTGCGTAAGCGCCAAATGGTCCAAAGAAGGCAATCAGCAAAAGCCTTGACTCGGGAATCCTCCAACTTCTACTTTTGCTGTTCAACTTGTCTATTCCAAAGATTGCTAAAGCAATAATATTTACAGCTATTAGAAAGATTTGTAGCATGAATCGACTCATGTTATTTACCATTCATCTCGTCTACTAACTGATTCTCTTTTCATTTCTTTTTCTATTTCACGGTAAATGTTCTTCTCATTGTCAGAAATAATCGCTAAATTTGCACCTGTCGAACTCTTGACTGTTGGGACTTTAACCAACCTATCTTCTCTTCTTAAAGGAATGTATTCGATTGTTACCTCTTCAGACGTGCTTGTTAGCTTTTCTTCCGAAGACCAAAGCTCGTACATTTCAACCCTAATGACATGCTGTCCTTTGCTTATTCCAGTCACATCTAAAAACGAAGAAAACTCAGCAGCTTCAGTTGCAAGCGGTCCCTGAAGGATGCGCAAACGCAGCGATGCAATTTTCTGCTCGTCAAAATACAAATCCGAAGTTACCCTTGAAAAATAGGTTCTTGAAGGCAGCAGTCGGAACCCGACTTTGAGAATCAACTCAGCTTCCCGTATAATAGCGCGTATCTCGGTGATTTTTATCACCTTTTTCTGCTCTGGCATAGATGTTTTGTCAAGTTCAGGGTTGTGCCGTTCTGGCAGAGCATCCAGCGTAGTCTGTTGTGAATGCTTAACGTCTGCACGTGTTTTTTCTCTTAATCGCTGTGTCTTGGTTGACTTAACCATTTGTCATCTCGCAGCTGGCTATCCTGTGGATTCACCTGGTTATTTTATGTGACTGATGAATGCGTTCTCGAATCTTGCCATTGTCTCAATCATTCTTTCGATTATTTTTGGCCAGTGTTCCGTGTTTCTTAGTCCTTCGTCTGCCACCTTATAAGTGATATAAGAAACTTTTTTGTCATCGAGTCTATTCCATATGAGCGGCTCTCCGAAGTCTTTCTCAATTTGTTCTTTCTTTTTCTGAAGGTTATCAAATATGCGTTTGTTCTTAGATTGCTCTGATCCTTCGATGGTTAATTGAACCCTAGCCTCATCTTTCAGAATTAAGTATTGATAAACTACGCCGCTTATGCCAGCGCCTGCAGAAATCCAATGATCTTTACTTGGAGATATATTTGAGAACAACGATAGTTTCTTGTTACTTTCTTCCAAAAGTTGAGTCCAAAACTCTCGTCGTTTGACATGTCTTTCAGCGAGTTGTTCCACAGCCTCCCCTGCTTCTTTCATCTGACTGCTCGGTTCTGCTACAATTGAAAAGTGAGGTGCGCAATCAGGTGAATCGCCCATTTGGAAAGCTTCCAGTCGAACCAAGTAGAAAGCAATGTCCGATGCTGAGCTTTTGTTTAGCCAGTCAATCGCTTCTTTATGCTCTGGTTGCGGATTTTCACAAATCCAAATAGCAGTTTTCGCATTCAAATTTACCAAGTATGTAAGAATTTTTCCTAAGTGGTCATGGTCGCTTTTTCCAAACTGGTTCTCAATGACTACTAAATCCCCCCCAGGTCCCTCAGCAAGAAGGTCAGCTTCGAAGGCTTTTCCAACTGGGGCTTCTCGTTCAAGAGGAGACAGTTCCATATTCATGGTCTCACCGAGAACATCAAGGTTCTCTTGTAACCATGGTGTGAAGTCTTTCTCTTCGTTTTTCCAAACGGTTCTTATGAGAACTCGTTTGAGCCTGCTAATTGGCATATAATCACCAGAATAGTGTTGATGGGCAACGCGTTTAAGATTTTTGCAGAGCGATATTCTTTGATCTTGTCAATCTCTGCTGTATTTCAATCGTGCACGTTTTCACCCTGACGATAATTAGAGGACTGATTTGAATGGTTGAATCTTGCGGTAAGAACGGTAATATTGAAAGCATCCGGCAAAGAGTGTTCGCGCTTTTAGATGAGAATCCATGTCTTACCGCTAAGTCAATATGTGAAAAATTGAAACTGCCTTATTATCAAAACCGCAATTATATGTATAAGACTAAGAGCGAATGGAAATCTTACCGTCAAAAACAGCGAGGTTCAAACTGCTCAAGTATTCATAGTTGGCGTGGTTGGTGTCGTGTTCCTGATTACGTGGATAGGATTCTAGCTTTGGAGTTGGGTTGGAAGCGTACCAAAGCAAAGAATCGCTGGTTGTTGTGGAAGGAGAAACGGGGAAGGATGGAATGGTTTGAAACGGGCAGAGTTAATCTTCATGTGACAAGCCCTGTTAATCTTGGCAAAATAAAGCAGCTTGTATGTAATGGGTTTGGTTTTACGGGTTTGATCTTTGATGACAAGGTTTTGCAGAAAGTGCTGGATACAATTCATGTCACTGGTGAGCACTACGTTTTTGAAACGGGAAGGCCTCTCCCAAAAAAGACGATAAATAACTTCAAGAAGAGCCGCGGCTTAACTATAAAAATCGGTGATAAAAGTCACCCGAAAGCTGTTGAAGTGATTTCAAGTGTTCCTGATTGGGCTGAGAAGTTTGATAGGTTTGTCGATAGGCTAAGCGATTTTTTTGATTTAAGCGCTCCCAGTCAGGGTTCCAAGAAGAAACCTGATTATATTGTTTAGCAGGCTTGTTCTGCCCAGTCTTTGCATAACAGTTTTGCCTGCTCCAGAACCGTAAGAGTTGCGATTTCTCGCTTGTCTGGTGGATAGCCGTACTTTTTCAATAATCGTTTGACTAGAACTCTAAGTCTTGCCTGTACAGCTTCTCTTATTGTCCAGTCGATGGTGACGTTGTTTCTGATGGTTTCCACGAGTTTTCGTGCCATGATTCTAAGGGTTTGGTCGCCTAGAACATCACGGGCGCTTTCGTTGTCCGCTAAGGCGTCATAGAACGCAACTTCTTCCTCGGTAAGGTTAAGTTGAGCACCTCTTTTCTGTTCTGCGCGCATTTTTTTGGCTAGGTCGATAAGTTGTTGAATGACTTGGGCAGCTTCGATGCTTTTGTTAGTGTATGCTTTGATGGCTTTATCCAGTAGCTCTTCGAAGGAGCGGGCTTGAATTAAGTTTTTCTTTTGTCGGATTCTGATTTCATCGTTTAGCAGTTTCTTTAATGCCTCAAAGGCGAGGTTTTTCTGAGGCATCTCCTTGACTTCGGCTAGAAACTCGTCTGATAGAATTGAGATGTTTGGTTTTTTGAGGCCTGCAGCTGCGAAGATGTCTATGACGCGGTCGGAGATTACGGCTTTGGAAACTATTTGTTTGATAGCCGTGTCCATGTCTTGTGTCTGATCTGCCTTGGTTCCAGTGCTCTTGATTATGGCTGCGCGTACTGCTTGGAAGAATCCTACGTCGTCGCGGATTTTCATGGCTGCTTCGTGAGGTACAGAAAGCGCGAAAGCTCGGGTGAGTAAGCCATCTTCTTCAAGGTATCTTTCTTTACCTTTTTCCTGCTTTAGGATGTGTTCCATCGCTTCAAGCATTATGGACATTTTTTCTTTTGAGGGGACAGTGAAGAATCTTTTGTAGTCGAATTCATGGAAGAAGGCTGAAACGACTTCGTATTTTTCCAGCATCTTAGCGACGGCTACATCTTGTGAAATACCGGTTTCTCTTCTGTCACCCTCGCTGTAGTCGGCAAGTGCCTTTTTAAGGTCGTATAGTACGCCTATGTAGTCTACTACTAAGCCGCCTTCTTTGCCTTTGTAAACTCTGTTCACTCTGGCGATAGCTTGCATTAACGTGTGGCCTTTCATGGGTTTGTCTAGATACATGGTGTGGAGGCTTGGAGCGTCGAATCCGGTTAACCACATGTCTCGCACTATGGCTATTTTCATTGGGTCTGAGGGGTCTTTCATTCGGTCTCCGAGGGCTCGTCTTCTTTCTTTGTTGCGTATGTGTTCTTGCCATTCTGGTCCATCAGCTGCTGAGCCCGTCATTACTACTTTCATTGTGCCTTTGTCGTCGTCTTTGTGGTACCATTCAGGTTTTAGTTTTTTAATTTGATTGTGGAGGTCTACGCAGATTCTTCTACTCATGCAGACTATCATGGCTTTTCCATCGAGCACGCTGAGTCGATTTTCCCAATGTTTAACTATGTCTCTGGCTATGCGGTGGAGGCGGTTTTTGCTGCCTACAATTTTTTCGAGGCGTGACCATTTGCTTTTTAGATATTCCTTGCTCTCAATTTCTTCGCCTTCGGTGACCTCTTCAAACTCTTCGTCGATGAGTGGGCGTTCTTCGGGTTTGAGTTCCAGTTTGGCTAGGCGGCTTTCATAGTATATTTTGACTGTAGCGCCGTCTTCTACTGATTGCTGCACATCGTAAACGTCAACGTATTTGCCGAAAACTGCGGGGGTGCTTCTGTCCGCTTTCTCAATGGGTGTTCCAGTAAATCCGATGAAAGTAGCGTTAGGCAAGGCGTCTCGAAGGTATTTTGCATAACCGTACTTGAGCCATGCTTTGCCGGCGTCTTTTGGAACCTTGAGACCAAAACCGTATTGGCTTCTGTGAGCTTCATCAGCAATTATTATGATGTTTCTTCTTTCAGAAAGTAAAGGGTATTCTTTGTTGCCTTTTTCTGGGAAGAATTTTTGGATGGTTGTAAATATTATGCCGCCTGAAGCTACATTGAGGAGTTGTTTGAGTTGTTCTCTGTTTTCTGCTTGTTCGGGTTTTTGCCTGAGCAGTTCTTGGCATCTGCTGAATGTTCCGAAGAGTTGATCGTCTAAGTCGTTTCTGTCTGTTAGTAATATGATTGTTGGGTTCTCAAGCTGTGGTTCTAATGCCATTTTGCCCGTGTAGAAAACCATTGTGAGGCTTTTTCCTGAGCCCTGCGTGTGCCAGACTATGCCTGCTTTTTTGTTGGTTTTGGTTGCTTTCACTGTGGATTTGATTGCCTTGTTTGCGGCGTTATATTGTTGGTAGGCTGCTAGTTTTTTGGATAGTTGAATGTTTCCGTCTTTGTCTCTGTCTACTTCGTAGACGATGAAGTGTCTGACTAGGTCTAGTAGGGTTTGTTTGTTTAGCATTCCGTTTATTAGAACTTCGATTTGGGACATTGTTTTGGGCATTTTTTTGGTGTTGACCGTTTTCCATGGGGTGAAGCGTTCTGTTTTTGATGTTAGGGTTCCTGCTCTGGCTTCTAGTCCGTCGCTGATGACTAGTATTTCGTTGTATCTGAAGATGGATGGGATTTGTTGTTTGTATGTTTGAAGCTGATTATATGCAGACCATACCGTTGCTTTTTCGTCTGCAGGATTCTTTAACTCGATTATGACGATGGGTAAGCCGTTTATGAATAGTATGATGTCGGGTCTTCTGTTGTTTCTTTCCTCTATTATCGTGAACTGGTTAACTGCCAAAAACTCGTTATTTGCCACATCATCATAGTCGAATAGCCAAACTAATTCATCCTTAATTGAGCCATCTTTCCGTTTATACTGAACATTTACGCCGTTAACTGCTAGTTTATGAAATTCTTGGTTGTCTGCAACCAGATTCTGGCTAGCAGCCCTTAACACCTTTTTTACGGCTTCGTCAATCGTGTTTTCGGGGATGCCCTTGTTTATTCGTTTAAGAGCCTCCCGCAATCTTCTGACAAGCACAACCTCGTTGTACTTTCTTTCAGGATAAAGACCGCCCTCAGAAATATCCGGACCACACACTATAGTATAGCCAAGGTCCCGCAACATACCAAGACAATCATCCTCAACCTCAGACTCAAAAATAACCCCAGACATCAACAAACCTCTATGTTATCTTCAGTAATTGGAACTCGAATTTTACCAGACATCAACCTAGGAAGTAAGGAATCACGAATCTGAGCAAGAGTTTGATTTTGTCGAATTAGTCCGGTCTGTTTATCAAACAACGTATCGACCAACTTGTTAAAACTATTAAGTAATGATTTCGGCGGAATTACTGTTTTTGCTTCACGAACTATCTGTTGGTTGATATTCTGTTGAGCAGCACCCACTGCAATGCTGTTAAATTCATTTCTCTTAAAGAATAAAGTGTAAAACAAAAAAGAGAACCCTACTTCCTTCTTTGCCACTAATCCGCTACATGCTTGATTTGCTGTCGCTTTTGTTCGGAGTAATCCTAATCGTCCCACAGTTGGAGAGGCATATAATGCCATTAAAATTGTGTTTTCATCCCATAGTTTACAAGCTGAGTTTTGTAATCCGTCTTCGGTAATATGTTCTTCAGAATCTATTAACGGACTATCATTTAGTTCTCCTGTCTTAAACCAAGCAATATTCCCATTCCAATATTGACTTTCCGACCGCTTAGGTGTGCCGCCATTGGTTATAGATGAACATAAATCTTCTATACACCCAACTTTCCATTCTTTTGGGATTTCTTTTTTTAGTTCGCCGTTGTAGACCATTTTTCCGCCTGATGACTTGTAGGGGATGCCTTCCTCGTCTGGAAACTCAAAATCAACAAACCAACGCCGAAAAACAGCCTCCCCAACAGCCTCAAGAGTCCTGTTTATCTGTTCATTAACCTCGATTTTTTTATCCAAGTTTGAGAGTGTTTTGCCTATGGCTTTTTGTTCCTCAATATCTTCTGGAACAACTACTTCTATAGGCTGAATATGATTTCTATTTAAAGTTGGAACTGCGCTGCCAGAGTTGTACTCATCGAGTCTTTGAGTCATGAGGAAGTAATAGACAAAAGAAGGGTTTGAACAATGAAACTCGGAAACATAAAGAGACGTATTATGAGGCCAGTAATTTCTATCAACAAAAAAGGGCTTTCCCAAATTGCCGCTTCTACCTATAGCAACTCCCGGTCCTTTCGCTTTGAAAGATTCATGGTAACCAATAATGCCATTTGAGCCTACAACTGGGTATTGTCCCTCTACCATATCCTTCCGAGGCAAATCATAACCTCTATGAAAGGTCACCAATTGTCCAAGAGTGATTCTATGCCACCCTTTCGGAACGTTACTTTGAGTCTGCTTTTTTGGCCTCTCAGACTTCAAATTCATTAAAAACCGATTCCTTTAAGGGATTTCCTTATTTCTTCATCAAGCTCTTGTCCTTGCTTCATTTGCTCTTCAAGATTAAGCATTAAGCGCTTCATCTTTTGTTGGAATTTTTCGGGGTCTTCTTCTTCTATTTCGTAGCCTACGTATCTGCCGGGTGTGAGTATGTGGTTTTGTTTTCTAATTTCTTTGAGTGTTGTTGCTTTGCAGAAACCTGGAACATCTTCATATTCTATAGTTTTACCATCTATGGGTTCGCCTCTCCATGCGTGGTATGTGTCAGAGATTTTTTTGATGTCTTCAGGTGTTAGTTGTCTGTGTCTTCTGTCTATCAATATGCCAAGCGCTCTTGCATCTATGAAGAGTACTTCGCCCCTGCGGTCTCTAAACTTGGAGTTCTCTTTATCGCGGGAAATAAACCAGAGACAAGCAGGAATCATAGTATTATAGAACAGCTGCGAAGGCAAAGCAACCATACAATCAACCAAATCCGCCTCAACAAGGTTCTTTCGAATCTCACCCTCATTAGACGTATTCGAGCTCATAGAACCATTAGCAAGAACAAATCCTGTAATCCCTGTTGGAGCCAAATGATAAACAAAATGCTGAACCCAAGCAAAATTGGCATTTCCTTCTGGGGGTACGCCATATTTCCATCGGATGTCCTCTCTTAAAGATTCACCTTTCCAGTCCGAATCATTAAACGGAGGATTGGCAAGAAGGTAATCTGCCCTCAAATCCTTATGCAAATCATTAAGAAAGCTTCCCTCATTGTTCCATAGAACATACTTTGATTCAATGCCTCGTATAGCAAGGTTCATCTTGCAAAGACGCCAAGTCGTCTGGTTAGACTCCTGACCAAAAATATGAATGTCATCAAGCCTGCCCCTATGAGCCTTCACAAACTCTTCACTCTGAACAAACATTCCACCGCTACCACAACAGGGGTCGAAAACTCTGCCTTTGAACGGCTCTATCATGGCTACAAGCAACTGAACAATACATCTAGGAGTGTAGAACTGCCCGCCCTTCTTGCCCTCAGCATCAGCAAACTGCCCCAAAAAATACTCGTACACTCTTCCAAGAACGTCTTTGCTTCTGCTTTCCTTGTCCCCTAAGGAAATGCTACCAATTAAATCGATTAACTCCCCCAGCCGAGCCTTATCCAAAGCAGGACGAGCATAATTCGTCGGCAAAACCCCCTTCAAAGAAGCATTATCACGCTCTATCGCATCCATCGCACCATCAACAAGAACACCAATGGTGGGTTGTTTCGCATTTTTCTGCAGAAAAGCCCAGCGAGCTTCTTTCGGAACCCAGAACACATTCCGCATCTTGTACTCATCTCTCTCTTCAGGTCCAAGCCCTTCTGGGTCACGCTTTAACTCGTTATACACCTCTATGAAAGCATCAGAAATATACTTCAGAAAAATTAAGCCCGAAACCACATGCTTGTATTCTGCAGCGTCCATGTTGTTCCGCAGCTTGTCCGCCGCTTTCCACATCTTCTCCTCAAAACCAAGATTAGCACCGTTTGAGGTCTTCACTTCCTTCATATCCAAGCCGAGCTGCTTACCCACAGCTAAACATCTCCAACACTCTAATTCTTTGAGTGAGCTAATAAGTCCTCTCACAAATTCAGGCTTACATGAAATATACAAAAACCTGACAATAATACTTTAAAATTAGAAGGTACACTGCTACATGAGAACATAACACAAGAGCTCAAGCCTGAGCATTCGTTGCCTGCCTACCGAACCAAAAAGGTGTGCGCGGCAAGCAGCGAGGGCTTTACACCACCTTTCATCTCCTGCGAAAGCGGGTGAAAACTCACAGCTGGGCTATTCTGTCCTTGCCACCCTTTCCAGCGAAGAAAGGGCAGAGTGGGATTTGCAGTTGAGTTTATCGAAGAAAGAAAACATATTAAGCACACACCAAGAGCGAACAAGTTCCATCTCTTGGGGGAAATTTAGGCACTTTTCGTAGGCTAAAGCGTGTACTAGTGAGGAGCAAGCAGCATCCTCATTTTTATAAATACATCTGGAATAGATTACCCGCCAAATTTTTTTAGTTAGAAATTCAACAATAGTGATTAGAATGAGCGCCAAAACCCTTGAGTTTAAAATTTGTGGCCATTGCGGCTCCATTGCGTACTTGGAAGACTATCCAGTTACAGGTACAACAATCTGTGCAAAATGTGCTCAACAAATCATCAAAATACCTCTAAGAGAATTACCTGAAGAAGAAATTATTCAACAACCCTGTCCTTTCTGCGGAAAAGAAGGCGAGGAAGACGACACAGTCTTCGATGATGATAACATAATGGTCTTCAAATGCAAAGGCTGTGGAAAACTCGACGGCTACCGAATCGCCTTAGAACCTACGTATGCCGACAACGAAGACCTTGAAGACGTAGAATACAGCGGCAAAGCAGTGGCGATAGCAAAGAGAGAAGGAAGCTACCTTTACTCCGCTTCAAAAGCCAAAGAGCTATCAAAGGCGCTGCAGAAAAAAGAAAAAGACCCCATAGAACAAAACACAAAACAACTGCATCAACTAATAAAAACAGAAACAGAGCCGCTCAAAAAACTAGGGATAACAGATTCTACAATCACAAATGCCTTCTCTCAAGCGCGAAACCACATAGTGGATAAAGACGCTATAACCGAGAAACAACTAGTAAGTTTGGTTGCCGCGTCAATACTCTTAGCTGAAGACATACAGGTCCGAAGACGAGAACTACCCAAAGGCTTTGCAACCGAACGAAACATTTCAGAGATATTTAACGTCGACAGGAAAACTATTAGAAAATGGAAAAGGCAAATGGAAGAAAAAAGGCATCATCCAAAATGGGGAGTTTACATTTACCGGCCGAACGGGTTACTTGAATCTGGCATTATCGAAATACCCGAAGATATTGAAGCGGTAACAAAACTAGAAAAACCCTATAACGGCAAATGCTGCATCTTAGGAGGAGACTATCCCATAAGTTGGAGAATAAAGTACAAAAATGGAAGCTGGAGCGATATTTGCCAAAGAGCGTATGAAAGTTTTCAAAAAACTTACTGGGAAAACGAAGGCCCCTTAAACCTTCCATAAACTTTTCTCTGCAAGTACAATTTTGAGAAAAAAACCAAAAGCCACTTACCTGAACAAATTGTAGTCAGGTCGAAACTTCTTTCTGCGTCAATTGCAAATGCGCCATTTTCTAAAACTCAAAGTGACCGAAGTGTTCAAGGCAATAGTTGTAATTCCAAACGAACAGACCACAGAATGCGGTAGCATATTAGCTGTGGCAAGAGCTGAAGCTAGAAAACGAGAACAGTCAAAAGAAAATCCACCTATTCGTGCTTTACATTATTTTCCAGAATTATGCATTCACGTAGCCGTTTACGAGGCAGTAGAAAATCCAACACAACACTTGAGGCAAGAGAGGTGAAACTTGCATTTGGCTGAGGGAAAGGTTGGCTTCCGAAACACAAGCATATTCGACAAAGCTGGTCCACAAATAGGTGGGAAGTCGGACCCAAAAGAATCCGCCAGCGCCAGCCCCCTATGCCCACAATGCGGCTCAAAGAGGCTTTACCGTGATGGGTTTCGTTATTTAGCTGACGGCTCCAGCGTTCAACGTTGGCTTTGTAGAGATTGTTCCTACCGATTCTCAGAAAAACCACCACAAAAAAAGCTAAAATGGCAAATAAATACTTCAAACGCCTTAGTCTCTAAGCGTCGAATATGCGCAAACCGCAAGGAAGCGAAAAATTTGACCCAAGCAACAGAAACCAAAACTGTTGCGGGAGAAAAAGAGAGACTACCACAAGACGCAAAAGGCTTAATCACAAAATTCATGGCATACCTAGAACGCGAAGGATACTCTCAAGGGATAAGCTACCCAGCAACACTCAAGCACCTCGTTAAAGACGGCGCAAACCTACTTGACCCCGAGAATGTCAAAGCAGTCATAGCCCAGCAAAAAAAGAAGAACGGAGAACCATTGAAAGACAGCGTGAAGATGCTGGCAACCTACGCCTACGACGCCTTCTGCAAAATGCAAAGCATCAAATGGAACATGCCAACTTACCGCCAAGGCGAAACAACACTCTACATTCACGACGAAAAAGACCTAGACCTACTAATCAGCACAGCAAGCAGACGCATGGCAACATATCTTCAATGCCTCAAAGAAACTTTCGCTGATCCAGGAGAAATACTGCGGCTGGAATGGATAGACCTCAAGGACAATGTCTTATCTATTAACCATCCAGTGAAAGGACATCTGCCAGGTAAATACAAACTCTCACCCAGACTCACAGCCATGCTTAACGCCCTACCACGAGTTGACAAACGAATCTTCCCCATGACCTACGCATGCGCCATTGACTCCCTAAAGAAACTAAGAAAAAGAGCAGCCGCAAAATTCCAAAACCCCGTCCTATTGACCGCTTGCTTCAAGTCCTATCGCCATTGGGGTGGTTCAATGCTTGCCCACGTCACTAACGGCAACGTACTAGTAATAAAGAAAATGCTTAGGCACAAAAGCATCCAGAACACAATGAAGTACATCCATACAATAGAGTTCAAAGAAGAAGATTATGAAGAAACCGTCGCGACAACACCCGAAGAGATAAGGCAGCTAGGCAAAGCTGGCTGGGCAAAATACGACGAAATGACAGTAAATGGGACTCAAATGCATTTTTACCGTAAACCTAAGCGATTCGGCGGTCTAAAAACAGCTCTATAATAAATTAAATTTCTCCATGCTAAATCCTTAATAGAGAGATGCTCAACTTCATACTCCGCTGGAGAGTTAATCATCACATGGCTAAGTTCAAGGTAATAGTGTCTGACCCAGAGACTGGAACTTCAAAAATAGTTGAGCTTGAAGAAGCACGCGCGGCCCCCTTCATCGGTAGGAAAGTCGGGGAAATAGTTGATGGTGCTGTAGTGGATTTGCCAGCTCACAAACTGCAGATAAAGGGCGGTTCAGACAGAGATGGCGTTCCTATGAGACCAAACGTTCATGGCGGAGTCCGCCGAAACGTTGTGCTGAGCGGCGGAGTTGGCTTTAACCCTCACAACAAAGGGGAACGAAGACGAAAGACAGTTAGAGGAAACGTAATAACGGATGAGATTGTTCAAATTAACACGAAAATCATCGAGAAACCCAAAAAGCCTGCAGAAAGCAAAACAGAACAAGTTGCCCAAGAAGCCTAACTCTAAAGCCTTAAGGAAAAGCGAAGAATAAATCCGCTTAATGTTTGCGTTTCTTGAAGTAAACCTGCAGAGCAGCAAGAACACGAGAGCATATTTGGATCCTAATAGAAATAGTGTGCAGAAACCTATAGGGGGGAGGTCCCTATTGGCGTTTTCAGCAATCAAAAGTATGTTG
>JAFGNM010000109.1 GCA_016927015.1 Candidatus Bathyarchaeota archaeon
AATAATTATTACTTTTTCGAGTTGCTTAGACAAAATTTATAAACAAACTTGGGTAGACTCAGCGTAGCACAGCAATGTGCAAATAAAAAATTAAGGAGAAAGAAAAAAATTGAAAATTGCTAAAAACAGAACTATGGCTTCTTTGATTGCATTGTTTCTGATGTTAACTATTGCTGCTTCTATAGTTGCTTTGCCAACCGCTAATGCTCAGCTACCTGTAATAAATATGGAGACGCACACTTACGTTGCTCCACCGCCAGTTACAGGCGTAGGTGAAACCACATGGATTGTCTATTTCCTTGATCGTATGCCAATGCCAGCCGACGATGATCCCCTCGATGTTGCAAGGATCAGAGAAGGGTATGATGGTATACAGCTGATCATTACGAAACCTGACGGAACCAGCGAAACCTTCACGATGGGACGCACCGACCCAGTAGGAGCCGGCGTCTACACCTACACACCAACTGAAATCGGCGTATATTCTGTCAAAGCTGTCTTCCCTGGAAATTGGAAAAACCGGACTGCGCCGATCCCCTATGGATCTACCAGTTTCAGGTCGTTACCCGCTGGAGCCTACTATCATGCACCATCTGAGAGCTTCCCCGCCAATTTCACCGTACAGACGGACCCCGTATCCAAATGGCCTAATCCGCCTCTTCCAACTGGATATTGGGTGCGCCCCATCACAGGTGCAGCCAACACATGGTATGTGCTTGCAGCAAACTGGCTAGGCGGCGCCGCGAACGTATGGCCTCAAGGCGGTAGCGGTGGCACAACTACAAACTACGGCTACGGCACAGCGCCCGAATCAGCTCACATACTGTGGACACGCCAGTACTATCCTTCAGGCGACATCGAAGACGAACGGTTTGGTGCATTGGGCAATCGTTATGGAGGCTACCAAGCTGTTGGCTACAGCGCGGATCCAATTCTCGACGGCAAAATACACGTCACCCCACAAAAAACAGTGCATGATAGCGGTGGTGGCTGGGAGATTTGGGATCTGTATACAGGCGAACAGCTATTCTACGACCCTGAAGCTACTAGGCCAACCGTCGGCCAGATCTACTGGTACGACACCGGTAACGAGCACGGACTCAACTTGTACTTGTGGCGAAGTTCTGGCATCGTCTTGCCAGAGATTGTGCGGTTGGCCCAGGTGCAATATATGGGTCCCGGAAAGTGGCCACGTCGGATAGCCGAAAACATTGTTGTAAATACAACGAAGACGCCGATTGTCACTGGAACTCTTCGGGAGTTACTTGACGCGTACACAGGGAAAACGATTTGCTACATAGCTAACGTGTCTACTACTGGTACACAGGTCTACGCCAAAAACGGAGACATACTGTACTACAACGCCCGCAACCTAGGAACCTCCTCAAACCCCAACTACTATTTGCAGATTTGGAATTCTTCTGCAGGGACCATGGTCGCAAGTGAAAACGGAACAGGAGCTTGGCAGTGGCGTCCCTCAGGAGGCTCGGGCGCTGGGGCGTATGTATCCTACTTTGGTTCTGTTGGTTCGGACATTGTGCATGATGGAAACCTTATGTGGTCGTTGAACGTGTCGATGCCGAGCATACTTGGTCCAAGGAACCCTGTTCAAAATCAAACGGCAACAATCCGAGCGGTGCGTGAGGGCGAGTACATAATCTTTGGAACTACGGGACGAACCAATGAAGATGGGATTGCGCCGACTTGGCTGCTGTGTCTTAGTCTGGAGCGAGGAAAAGAAGGCCAAAAGCTTTGGGAAACGTCAATTACGCCGCCATTTTCGTCACAAGGCTGGTACCAGCAAGTAAACACTGTAGGTGTGTTTCCGGAGCAGGAAGTCGTCGTCTTTAACAGTGAAACAGAGCTGATAAATCCTATTGTTTACGACATGAAAACAGCGGAGAAGCTTTGGCAAGGCGACCCCACCACCGAGCGGCAGCTTAGCTACTACGGCTATCAAACTCTGTTCTATGATGACATGATCATAACTGGTGGCACGCACTCTGGAGTTAACACGGCTTATGAAGCGAGAACAGGAGAAGTACGGTGGCAATATACCGCGGTAGGTGAAGGCACTGACTCTCCCTATGGCAATGATTTGTCGCGAGGTTTTTACGTTGCTGACGGAAAACTATTCACGAGTGTTAGTGAACACTCGCCTTCTTCGCCTCTGTGGCGCACGCCAGGCTTGAAATGCTTAAACATAACGACAGGCGAAGTACTTTGGAAAATACTGTTCTGGGCATCAGGTATAAAATTCGCTGACGGCATTTTGACAGCGTGGAACTTGTATGACGGTCAGACATACGCCTTCGGAAAGGGCCCAAGCGCTACCACGGTTATGGCATCACCAGACGTTTCGGTGCATGGATCTAGCGTAATGATAAAGGGTACTATGACTGATCAAACTCCCATGGGCAGACGTAACGTCAACAATTTGCTAGAGTTTTCACTGAAGGGTACTCCTGCGATTTCTGATGAGGACATGCAGGCGTGGATGGAATACAAGTTTATGGGGCAAGCTTATCCGGCTGACGCTGAGGGCGTTGAAGTTGTTCTTAGCGTGATGGATCCGAACGGCAACATGTATGAGATTGGCAGAACCACAAGCGACATAGAAGGCAACTACGGCTACGCGTTTGAACCGCTAGTCCCAGGCACTTACCAAGTCATCGCCACGTTCGAAGGCACAGCATCCTACTATCCGTCTTCCGCCACAACCTACCTAACCGTAGACGAAGCACCCGCAGCAACCGCTGAACCAACGCCGGTGCCAGCATCAGCTGCTGACCTGTACTTCATGCCTGTCTCGATCGGCATAATCGTCGCAATCATCGCAGTCGGGATAGTTCTTATCCTGATGCTCAGAAAACGATAAAACAACAGCAAAAAACACAAAAAATCCTTTCCCCTTTTTTAGTCACATCATAAAAAAATCTGTAATAAAAGAGTAAGAATAATGAAACAATGGAGATAGAGTGGGCTGAGAGGGCTCTGGATTCACTTTCACACAGCAAAAGTTCATCTTTCTCTTTCTCCTTTAGTTGTTTCCAGAGCCCCAGCAAACTATAGGCATACCGTGTGTAGCTGGGTTCAGGTGAGAAGTTGAAGGTATTAAGGAGTTAGGAAGAAATGCGAAAGAAGAAAGTAGTTGCAATATTCGTATTATCGATGTTGGCTGCCATGTTATCTTCAGCATTTACTATTCTATCAGTTAGAACCAGCGAAACGTCGCCAATAATCATGATTATTCATCCTCAAAATACTACTTACACCGTAAGCACTGGTATTCCTTTAACGTTCACAATTGATGCATCCATCGTTTGGATTGGCTACAGCTTAAATGGACAGCCAAACATAACAATTACGGAAAACATAACTTTACCCACTTTGGAGGATGGATGGCATAGTGTGGTTGTTTATGCAAACACCACTTACGGTGAATTGACAGCTTCAACAGTAAGATATTTCACAGTTGACACTACTGCGCCAACAGGGTCTATAAAGATTAATGACGGTGAGGTTTCAACGATTTCCACTCAGGTTGCGTTGTCGCTGTCAGCAGAGGATGCTACGTCTGGCGTGGCTCAGATGCGTTTCTTCTACTACAATTATACTGATTGGGAAGATTATTCCACTTCTAAGTTTTGGGTGTTTAACCCAGGTGATGGGTACAAATATATTTACGTCCAGTTCAGGGACAACGCAGGCTTGCTTTCTTCTCCTTATAGAGCTCACATATTTTTAGGCACCGCTCCAGTATCAGATACAACGGTGCCCAGCGCCCCAGTTACGATAACACCTGAAGAGACTCCTCAACCAACACCAAACACTCCAGAAAAAGGTGACGCTCAGAAGACGCCAGAGGAAGAGAAGCAGCTTGAAGAAACTACGCCTTCTCCACTATCATCACAATCATTGCCTGACTATGTTCCAGAGCTTGCAGGTATGATTATTGTAATGCTCTTGGTTAGCGCTGTAACAGTGTTGATACTTCGAAAACGATGAACCAACCGCAAAACATACAAAAAACGTTTAAATTCATTTCCTTTTTGTAGCACCCGCAGGCAAAAAATGCGCTGCTTCGTTCTTCTCTATTCTCCTTTAGTTTCAGGTCCAGAGCCCCAGCAAACCTTCAATCAGTAACCTTAATTCTCCACCGCGCATAGGGCACTTTGCTGGGAACTCGTTTGTAAATCGCGTCAACGTGAGCGTGCACATTACATAAGGCAAAATTTTATTATCTGATACGTACAAAAACGTACCTTAAACAAATTCAACGGGTGGTGATTTGATGGTTAGTGAAGGAAGAGGGCGGCTGTTCAGGAGAAAGGACGGCAAATACCTGATTTACTTGCCTAAAGACTTGGCTGAGGACAGTATGTTTCCATTTACGGGAGCAGACTCTATATTCGTCAAAGTAAGCTTCAAGGTCAAAGGCGGAAAGGATTTGCTTATTGAGAAATATGTTCCGCCACCTGAAGAGCCAGAAGCATAAACACATGATATTAACCCAGCAATTTCCTTTTTTTTGTTAAGTTCAATCCTCAAACTCTCCACCAGACATCGAGCATTTAGCGGGAAACTCGTTTGTAACTCTCTTTAGCGTGAGTCTGCACATGAAGCACAGATAGATGTTGCATTTCGGACAGTGCTTGAAGCCTCCACCGACAGGTTTTCCGGACGCGTCACAGAGTCTCGCTAAAAGGTGGGACATGCCCCGTTACTTTTTTTAGTAAAGCGCGCGCGCTCCGCCAACACCAACCACCACACCTTACAGTGAGCCTCAATCAACAGACCAAGAAATAATCATAGGTGTGGCTGTAGTATTGGCAGTAACAGCTTTGGGTTTAGGCTTGCTGCTTTACCTCTTAAAAAAATAAATTAAAGCCCCGCGAGCTATACGAAATGTTTGTCATTTTCTTTTTAATGTGTGTAAACACTAAACACGGCACTGTCATTTTCTTTTTCCTTGTCAAAAAGCATCGGTATTATACTTTAACTCATACTCTACAGACATAGGTAAACATAACGAGTGCTTGTCAAGAAAGTTTGACTAAGGCTTAGTCAAGAAACCTTGACAAAAACGCTTTTACAACCGAAACAGCCCAGTAATAAACAGATAAAAAGAAACTTGGTGCTTATGAAAAGGATACAAGTAATAACTGCAATTACGTTTTTTATGATAGGCTTAATTATTGGTCTCTTGGTTGCCTCTTGGTATAGTCATACTGGAGATTGGTCTGAGAAAGGTAATGAGATTAGGATTACTGATTTTGTAGCAGACATGAGTTGGTTTAACCCAGTTGGGGTAACTATGGACTTTATCTTTAATGTAACAATAGAAAATGGTTCTAATGAAAACATAACTGGTGCTCAGGTTACAGTTTACAGATTGGATGAGCAGAATTCTAGCATTGCTGGATATTATCCATTGGTGGATGTTGGGACTATTGAGCCAAGTGAAATTAGAATAGTCAGGCTTGACTTCTTCTTTGGCTTAGAAAGGTATAGTGAGTATAAGGCTTCAAATTACTTGGCTATCCTTAGTGCCAATGGTACAACAGTTTTAGATGAACGTAAGCTATTGTGATACTTTCATCTGAAATTTTCCCTTAGCATCATTTGAAAAATATTTAATAGTCCTCTTTCAATAGTCTACTTCAAGAAGCGCAAACACTAAACAGTCATTAAACAGTGGAAATGTTTGTCATTTTCTTTTTCTGAACAATTTTACGCCGTCTATTTCTGTGACGTACTCGAATCCTGATTCTACAAGTTTCTGAGCGTCTTCTATTGTATTTGCGGTAGCTGAACTGTATTCTTCTTTCTTGAACTCCACCATCTGAGTGTAGACAAGTGTGTTCTGGATGCTCCTGTGACCTAACAGACCTTAGTGAACCCCACGTAGAATCTTTATATAAGGGGGGTATAGACAAAAAATCGCAACAGAGCAGCAAACGAAAACAACCCTCAACTTCAAGCCTTCAGCATAGCTTATAACTAACCGTGAAAATTACTTTGTAGGAGAATTTTGTTATGACCAAAACTGATGAAAATTTGAAGTCTGCTTTTGCAGGTGAATCACAAGCTAACAGGCGATACTTGGCTTTCGCCAGAAAAGCTGAAGAAGAAGGTTTCACTCAAGTCGCCAAGCTCTTCAAAGCCGCAGCAGAAGCCGAAACAGTTCACGCCCTAAACCACCTGAGAATAACAGGGCAAACGAAATCAACCTTGGAGAACTTGGACACCGCAGTTTCAGGCGAAACCTTCGAGTTCAAAGAAATGTACCCAAAATACATAGACACCGCAAAACAAGAGGGCATTAAACAAGCTGCATGGAGCTTTGACGTGGCAAACAAAGTGGAACAGATACACGCCAAACTATTCAGCAAGGCAATCGGCGCCTTGAAAAACAAGAAACTACTGGAGCAAGTGGACTACTACGTGTGCGGAGTCTGCGGAAACACCGTTGAAGGTGCACCACCCGACAAATGCCCAATCTGCGGCGCTCCAAAAGAAAAATTCTTTAAACCAACATAAACACCAACTTTTTTTATTTTTACCTCCTCTCAGCGACTTTTCAAAAAACATTATATCGCACCAGCACTAGATTTTAGGGTGGTGAATTTTTTGGGTTGCTGGAAATGGTTTAACGGAGTTTTGAAAGAAGCCGAAGTGAATGTGACAGACGCGAATAAAGGCGAAATCGACGAAGTCATACACAAGTACATAGGCGAACAATCCAGCTATGGACGCTGCTCCGCAGACTGGCGTAAAGCCCGCAAAGAAATCAACGAAAGCCCACAGATGAAAAGTGAACTCATCCAAAAACTGAAAGCACTAGTCTAAAACGCCACGCAAAACGACACCTTTACTTCCTCTTTTCCTTTTTTGAAAACGGCAAACGACAGAAACCACTATTCTGCCAGCAGACCTTATATAAGATGAAACACCGATTCTACTGTATACAGCGAGGAATGCAAATGGATAAATGGGAATGCATAGTCTGCGGTTACATATACGACCCAGAAAAAGGAGACCCAGAAAACAACATACCAACGGGAACAGCCTTCGAGCAACTGCCTGAAAACTGGACTTGCCCAGTTTGCGGAGCACCGAAAAGCCAGTTCGTAAAAAAACAGTAAAACAAGTTCCGTCGCCGAAACACAGCCGATTCACATATTTTCCAGCAAGTTTTGAAAACTTTATATCTTCTAAAACGAAAGTTTCTATCAGATACTCATGTTTTCTCGCAAAATCAAGAAAAGAGACGGAAGAATCGCCGATTTTGACCCAGACAGAATCAAAAACGCCGTCCACAAAGCCTTTCTCGCAGTTGAACTGGGCAACGGCCAAAAAGCAGAGAACACAACAAACGAAGTCGTCAAGCGTTTAGACGCAAAATTCAAAGAGAAAACGCCGTCAGTTGAAGACGTGCAAGACATAGTTGTCGAAGTTCTAGAGAAAAAAGGCTGCGAAAAAGTCGCACAAGCATACAGGGACTACAGAAAGAAAAAGGAAGAGCTCAGAGCCCTGAGAGAAACGCTTGGGATAACGCCTAAGTTAACGGTGAACGCGCTTGAAGTTTTACGGGCAAGATACCTTCTACGGGACGAAAAAGAAAACATTATAGAAACCCCAACGATGCTTTTCGAAAGAGTCGCCAAAGCCATAGCCAAAGTTGATAAAACCTTCGGAGAAAACCCTGAAGAAAACGAAAAAACCTTCTATCAAATGATGGCAAAACTTGAATTCCTCCCCAACACACCCACGCTTTTCAACGCTGGAACAGACCTTGGTCAGCTTTCCGCCTGCTTCGTCCTGCCAGTCCACGACTCACTCGACAGCATATTCACCACCCTGAAAAACATGGCTTTGATCGAGCAGACTGGTGGAGGAGTAGGCTTCAACTTTTCAAGGCTAAGACCGAAAGGCGACATCGTCAAGTCAACCAAAGGCGTAGCGTCAGGACCAGTGAGCTTCATGCGAGTCTTTGACACTGCCACAGAAGTGATTAAGGCTGGTGGAAAACGAAGAGGCGCAATGATGGGTATTCTCCGCGTGGATCACCCCGACGTTTTAGAATTCATTACTGCCAAGCAGAATCCGATGTTGCTGTCGAACTTTAATGTTTCAGTTGCGGTTACGGACGAGTTTATGCAGGCAGTCGCGTCAGATAAAGCCTATTGGCTGATTAATCCTAGAAATAAGGAAAAAGTGAAATCGCTTAAAGCCCGAGAAGTCTGGAATCTGCTGGCGCGGTCTGCTTGGGCAAGCGGCGATCCCGGAGTTGTTTTCATTGATGAGATTAATAGGCGTAATCCTACGCTGGAAGTTGGGCGAATTGAGTCTACGAATCCTTGTGGTGAGCAGCCGTTGTTGCCTTATGAGTCTTGCAATTTGGGTTCGATTAATCTTTCGAGGATGGTTGAGGCTGGTGAGGTGGAGTGGGGGAAGCTGCGGGAGACTGTGCGGAACGCGGTGCATTTTCTTGATAATGTTGTGGACGCGAATGTTTATCCGCTTAAGGAGACTGCTGAGATTACGAGGGCTAACCGGAAGATTGGTTTGGGTGTGATGGGTTTTGCGGACATGCTCATTAGGCTGGGTGTGCCGTATGACTCTGAGGAAGCGTTGAAGCTGGCTGAGAGAGTGATGAGTTTCATCGAGGAGGAAGCGCACAAGAAGTCCGTGGAGATTGCTGAAGCGCGTGGTTCTTTTCCGAACTTCGAACGGAGCATTTGGAAGGACAGGTACGGTGCTTTCAGGAACGCGACTGTGACGACGGTTGCGCCTACGGGAACCATAAGCATAATTGCAGGATGCTCTTCGGGGATTGAGCCGTTGTTTGCGGTTTCGTTTATGCGGAACGTGTTGGGTGGCGCACGGTTGTTTGAGACTAACGTGTTGTTTGAGGAAACTGCCAAGGCAAGGGGTTTTTACAGTGCCAAGCTTCTTGAGGAGGTTGCACGGACAGGTTCGGTTCAGGAAATTGATGGTGTGCCTGATGATGTTAAGCGGTTGTTTGTAACTGCGTTGGATATTGATCCTGTGTGGCATGTTAAGATGCAGGCTGCTTTTCAGCGGTTCACGGATAATGCGGTTTCGAAGACGGTTAATTTGCCGTTTGAGGCGAAGGTTGAGGATGTGAGGGAGATTTACGATTTGGCTTGGCGGCTTAAGTGCAAGGGTGTGACGGTTTTCAGGTATGGGAGCAAGCCTGAGCAGGTTCTGTACATCGGCGAAGTCAAAACTAAAGACGGCAAATTTGTTTCGGCGCAGTCTGAGTATGCTGGTGGTTGCCCAACAATGAATTGTCCGTTTCCAGGGTGAAGGCGATGGGTTACATATACTTGTATACTGGCACTGGTGGGGGAAAAACTGCTAACGCGTTGGGTTTAGCTTTGCGTTCGGTTGGTCACGGCAAAAAAGTGGTGATTATCCAGTTTTTCAAGTGGCGGGAAGACATCGGCGAATACCTAATCAAGAACAGGCTTACGCCCAATTACGAGATTTACCAGTTTGGCAGGGAAGCGTGGCTTGGCGAAACGGAGAAGACTGCGGAGTTTGCTGGAGAAAACTTTGAGGTGGAATGCGTCAAAAGCGTTGATAAGGAACTTGCCGAGAAAGCGCTTGCTTTCGCGGGAAAAATCATGAAGGATAAGAAGCCGCATTTGCTTGTGTTAGACGAGGTTGGTTTGGCGGCTGAGTGGAAACTGGTCAGCGTTAAGGATGTGTTGGAGCTGCTGGATAACGTGCCTGAAGAAACTACTGTGGTTATGACTGGACGTTTAGCTCCTAAAGAACTTGCGGATAGGGCTGACTTCGTGAACGTGGTTCAACAGGTTAAAATGCCGAAAGACTTCAAGCTAACCGAAGGAATCCAATACTAAACCAAGCGAACCTCTAACGCGATTTTTTGCCTATACCCCCTCTATATATAGAAAATTAGCGCTGAAGGTCACTGGTGCGGGTAGACCCCCCTCCCCCTTTTCTGCAATGATTAACTATTAGGATCCAAATATGCTCGTGTTTTCTACATGCTATTGGGCGGTTTCTGCGTCAATGCTGACCTACCCCCTACTGGTTTCTGCAATGAATTTCTATTTGGATCCAAATAGGCTCCAAATAAGATGGTCAAGAAATTTTGTGTCAAGAAATCTTTACAGAAACGCTTTTGTTGTGAACAAGGGTTATTCTGAATAGAGGATTACACTGTGAACAAGAAGCCGCTCGTGAGTGCGTTCTTCAGCCTGATTCTATCGTTCATGCTGTTGACTTTCTGTTTGGCAATACCAGCGCGTGCTGCCTTATCCTGAAACGTTCAAACGGTCGATGAAAACGCCTACACTTATGCAAGCGGCTGTCCTATTGCTCTGGACTCCAAAGGCCTACCTCACATTGCCTACACCGACGTCCGCGTTGAAACCAATAGGCGCCAAACGGCTTTAGTTATGTACGCAGACTGGAACGGCACCGTCTGGAAAACCCAACAAGTAGCCCTAGGTTTCGCTTCGAGCCTTGTATTGGACGCTGACGACTACCCACACATACTCTACGAAACGAGCCCTTGGGATCCCTTAATGTACGCTAGTTGGACAGGGACAAAGTGGAACATTCAAACAGTAGACCCAAACTTTACGAGTGGTGCCTCAGGGGCTCTCGCCTTAGATTCGCATGGCAACTCGCATATCGCCTTAACCGACGGAATAACAGTCAAGTACGCCGTCTGGAACGGGTCAGAATGGAGTACTCAAACAGTAGCCAAATATGAGACTATAGAAATACCTCCGAAACTTTCTTTTGTGTTAGACAAAAACGACACGCCCTACATAATGTACAGCCCTTTGTCCTACACGGATTACAGTCAAGCCGAAGGAATCAGCGCAATGAACGTCACGCTTGCCACATACCAGAACTCAAGCTGGAAGTTACAGCCGCTCTCCTTGCCGACTCCAACAGGCGACTACGGAAGCTTGGTAGTGGATTCCAAAGGCATTCTACACTCCTTCTTCACACAACACTACGTCAGCTCCGACAATACGATTCGCAGCACATTACTATACGCCAGCTGGAATGGAACTGGCTGGGATACGCAGCCAGTGGTTTCAAACATTTGGTTACCTTACTCAATGAGTCTCGCGTTGGATTCGCGTGATTATCCGCACATCAGCTGCTCTAGTGAGGAGCCGTTTTATGCTAGTTTGACGGGAGCAGATTGGGATGTGCAAGCTACAGATGTCGCTGGTTACTTGGCAGTGGATGCTGACGGCAATTTACATGTGAGCTACCTTGCTGGACCCGCATGGATTGTCACCAGTCTCATGTACGCCACAGCAACGCCGACACCAACACCAACCTCCACGCCCACACATGAACCACAACAAACAAACCATACAGAAACAATCATGGGCTTAGCTATTGTAGTTGCAGTAATAGGCGCCGGCTTAGGCTTGCTAATCTACCTCATCAAAAGAAAATAACCTGCAAGCCCTTTTTCAAACCATCAGACACCTAAAAAACTCCCGAATGCCATTTCACGGTTTTTTCCTCACGTCACCACGCCCTCAAGAACCTTTCAGAAGCAGGCGTGGTTTCTGCCTCGCGCCATCTGACATCCACCTTTTTTCTTTTTTTGCATAGCCAATCTATGCAGAAACCTGTGGTGATGTAGTCGCCGAAGAGCAAACTAGTCTAAATCTCGTCACACATGAAACATCATAAGTCTTTTTGGATACGCTTTAAAGTTTATATAGGAATAAACCTCTGTTTCAACACGCTCAAAGTGACATTAGGAGGATTCTAGTTGAGTGAAATTCAGTTACGCGTAGGAGATGCACGCCAGCGAGATGTTGGAAGAGGCATCGCTCGCATAGACCAGAGAACCATGCAGAAACTAGGCATAAGCGCTGGCGACGTTATAGAAATAGTTAACAAGCGAACAACCTCAGCCATAGCGTGGCCAGCTTACAGTGAAGACCAAAACCGCGACATCATACGAATTGACGGGTTCACCCGCAAAAACGCGGGAGCAGCCATAAACGAGTACGTAGTCATAAAACCCGCAAAAGTCAAAACCGCGCTAGGCATAACGCTTGCGCCAGTCGACATGCGATTAAACGTTGACGAAGACTTCACCAACTTCGTTAGGAACCGACTCATGGAACGCACACTCGTTGAAGGCGACACAACCCTAGTTATGATGCTTGGACACGCCATACCATTCACAGTTACAAAAACCCGCCCCCACGGCATAATAAAAGTCACAGCCGAAACAAAGCTCACAATCCTAAACGAACCCGCACCAGAAACAAAGGGTCTCCCAAGAACAACATACGAAGACATCGGCGGATTACACGAGGAGATTCAACGCGTCAGAGAAATGGTGGAGCTCCCACTGAGACATCCTGAACTTTTCCAAAGGCTCGGAATAGACCCGCCAAAAGGCGTCATGCTGCATGGCCCACCCGGCTGCGGCAAAACGCTGCTAGCTCGAGCAGTCGCCAACGAGTCAGAGGCAAACTTTTACTCAATAAACGGTCCAGAAATCATGAGCAAATTCTACGGTGAGTCCGAAGCGAGGCTACGCGAGATATTCCAGCAAGCCCAGCAGAACTCGCCAAGCATAATATTCATTGACGAGCTAGACGCCATAGCGCCCAAACGCGAAGAAGTCACAGGCGAAGTTGAAAGGCGTGTTGTAGCGCAGCTCCTAGCTTTGATGGATGGCTTGTCTGGAAGAGGAAACGTAATAGTTATAGGCGCCACCAACAGGCCTGGCGCTCTCGACCCCGCGTTGAGAAGACCTGGAAGGTTTGACAGAGAAATTGAGATAGGCGTTCCAGACAAGAAAGGACGATACGAAGTTCTTCAAATTCACACCAGAGGCATGCCACTCCATGGCAACGAAAAACCAGAACAAGAAAAATCAGGCGAAGACGTTGACCTCAAAAAACTCGCGGATATGACCCATGGCTACACAGGCGCCGACTTGTCAGCGCTAGGCAGGGAAACAGCCATGAAAGCATTAAGACGTTATCTGCCTCAGATTAACCTTGAAGAAGAACGTATCCCTCCAGCAGTCCTCGAAAAAATGGAAGTAACAATGGATGATTTCGTCAACGCTTACAAGGAAGTCACGCCTACAGCCATGCGCGAAGTGTACATAGAAGTGTCCACTGTCCACTGGAACGACATCGGCGGACTAGACGAAGTCAAACAGCACCTGAAGGAGGCTGTCGAATGGCCGCTGAAAAACCCCGAAATCTTTAGCAGGCTCGGAATAAAACCGCCAAAAGGCATACTTCTCTATGGACCGCCTGGCTGCGGCAAAACGTTGCTAGCCCGCGCAGTGGCAACCGAGAGCGAAGCGAACTTCATATCGATTAAGGGCCCAGAAGTCTTCTCCAAGTGGGTCGGAGAATCGGAAAAAGCAATAAGAGAAGTCTTCAGAAAAGCCCGAATGGCAGCGCCCGCAGTGATATTCCTAGACGAGATGGATTCGCTTGCACCGCGGCGTGGCTTAGGTTTCTCTGACAGTGGCGTATCAGAGCGGGTAATAAGCCAGTTGCTTACAGAAATGGATGGACTTGTAACTCTTCAAGACATAG
>JAFGNM010000110.1 GCA_016927015.1 Candidatus Bathyarchaeota archaeon
CGAACAGTCCAAAAACGCGTCTCAAAACCCTGCTCTTCAAGCATCCGCAGGGCCTCCTTTAAGACGTATTCAGTGGCTTGTTGCCGCGGGCTGCCGCATATGCCAGCAACTATCATAACTCATCAAAACTCAATACTCGCTTGTACACATTAAACTTTCCTAAACAAGGCGTACTGCAAAATCTAACGTCTACTCATGACCAAAGCGGTCATGTCCGTATAGTGATTCAGGAATCGTTGGATATGGCTTACCGGAATGTTGACGTTGTCCTTAAAGTTATTTAACAGGTTAAGCAGCCATTCAGATTGTTCCCCGATGAGTCTCCATACTTCTTCAATGCTTTCGTCCTTAAGCAAAGACACGTTAAACTTTGAACCTTTATTATCGATGGAAATTGCTTTAGCCGCTTCAGGTTCTACTTTTCTTGTTAGAACGCAGTAAATGGGAAGAACATCTACTGGATTAACGTGTTTTTTAAGCGTAAACCTTATGTGAAAATACAAATAATCGTCATCCGCAGACGTTGGAACCCCACTGTTTTTATCATGAATCCAAAAGCAGTACCAACCGATGTCTCCTTTAGCTTTCAAAACAGAAATCGTATAAACCACTTTTTCTCGAATTAAACCAATATACCCTCCTGAAGACAAGTCGTCCCACGAAAATCTTATGAACGTCTCCCAGAGCCTATCCAAATCAGGCTTCTCCATTTTCTCCGCCTCAATCTAACTATACAACAACTACATTAAACAACTTTACGCTTTTCACAACTCCCATTTCCCCACAAACAAAAAACAACACCAAAAAAACAAGTAACCACCCTTCTTACACGGGACACACAATAGAACGCTCTGCACGCCAACCTACATTTAATCTATATATAGAAGCAATATAGTTCTCAGGAGAAGCGTCGGTGCGGATAGACCCCCTATAGGTTTCTGCAATCAACCACTATTAGGCGGCAAATATGATGCTTGTCAAGAAATCTTGACTAACTCTGAGCCTTTTGGTCAAGAAACCTTGATAAAAACCTTTTTAGCGGCGCAGGCACCCTATATAGTGTAGTGACAGATGCCATAGGGGTTGAACCGTGTGAAAAGAAAAGTTGCAGTGGCATCCTTTATTGCTGCGCTGTTGCTGTTAGGCACACAACTTGTTAGTTTGGCAGTTGCAAATCCCATAGTGCATCTGCCGTATATTACGATTAAGAGTGACGGAACCGTAGAGCCTGAAACCCCTTTCATAGAGCAAGACGGAAACGTGTACACTTTAACAAGCGACCTTGTGCGGAGTTATGCCATCAAAATCGAGTGCAGCAATATAATATTTGATGGTGGAGGACACATCATAGACGGTTCTTTAAATGGCTACGGTTACTCCAATAGAGGATTAAATGTTGAAGGCGTCACTAACGTAACCGTAAAAAACGTCGAAGCAAAAGGTTTCATCGATTCGGATGTTTCAATAAATTATGCCACTAACTCCACCTTTCTTAGATTGAAAGCTGCGAGTTACTATTTACGGAATAGTAACTTCACCACGATTGCTGAAAGCAACATAAGCAGTGACGACTCCTTGAGTTTCCAACAATTGATCATGCTTTATTCAAACAACAACATAATTATGGGAAATGATATTGTTTCGCTGTATTTGGATTTTGGTTACAATAATACTTTTGTCAAAAATAACTTTTTGATTGGATATTTTTCTGTAAATGGAGGAAACTTTTGGGATGATGGTTCACTCGGCAACTACTGGAGCGGCTACGACGGCGTAGACGTGAATGGTGACGGCGTCGGCGACACGCCGCACTTAATAAACGCGAACGATCAAGATCGATTTCCATTGATGAATCTGTGGGACCCGGTGATACCATATGATACTGTACCTCCCCTCATATCTATTCTCTCGCCAGAAAACAAAATCTGTAATGAGAGTAGTGTTCCGTTGATTTTCTCAATAATTGAGCCTGCTTCATCGATGAGCTACAGCCTTGACGGAAGAGACAACATAACCGTCACAGGCAACAGCACAATAAGCGACTTATCTAATGGCTTGCACAACGTAACCGTCTACGTCAAAGACATGTGTGGGAACGTGGGCGCCTCAGAAACCGTCAGCTTCACCGTAGAAGTGCCCTTCCCAGCAGCACCCGTCACGGCTACTTCTGTAGCCATAGTTGCCGTAGTGGGCGTGGGTCTACTGGTCTACTTCAAGAAACGCAAACACTAAACGGGAATGTTTGTCATTTTCTTTTTTCGTTGCCAAGATGGTACGATTTCTTAAATGAGATCGCACACTTTATGCTTTTACACTTTAAGTGTAGAAAAATATACACTTTATAAAAAACTACACTCAGACTGGACTGGTTATATATAAGGGGGCTATAGCCCTTTCCAAGCGCTAGAGAGCACGCCAGCTATAACATACCCGTTCTAAAATAAAACAAAAGAAAAGAAGAAAGTGTGGTTTATTCTGCTTCGTAGAATTCTTGCGGTTTCGGCGGTATCGGTGCCAAGCCTCTGCGTTCACGTATCTGCTTTACAATTTCCGCTTGCATCTGCTCTGGAACTGGTGCCCAACGGCTGAACTGTGTCGCCCAGAAAGCTCTGCCTTGAGTTGAAGAGCGCAGTTCATCTGCAATTCCGAAGGATTCTGACACAGGCATCTCGGCTTTGACAATAACCATTTCATCTTCGTTTGTCATGTCTAAGATTTTACCGCGGCGTTTCTGCACCAAGGCTAGGACTGGACTGACAAAGTTGTTTGGAACCTTGCATTCGAAGCTTATTAGCGGCTCTAAGAGTTTCGGGTCGCTCAGTAGGAATGCGCACCATATCGGACGCCAAGTCATCGGCAAAATCTGCGCTGGTCCCCTGTGAACTGGGTCTTCGTGAACTGTGACGTCTTCCAAGTTAATTTTCAAACCGTAAGCAGGCTCCTTCGCCAAAACCGAGGTATGTACTGCTTCACGGAAGCCCGATTTCACGTGGTCTAACACTTCCTCAACGTACTGTCTTCCCTTTATTCTGTTGACGAGTATGTTGTTTTCTTCAATGGCTAGTACGCTTCGAGCGTCATCCGTCGACCACCCTAACGCTCTAAGGTTCTTCTGTCGTTCATCCTTAGTCTGCATCTCCGTAACTTTCTCCGCTTTAATTGCCTCAATGACTTCATCGGACAATTTTTCCATGGTTATCCACAGCTTACTATGCTTGTTAGGGCTCTTGCCCATTACTGGACGACCATTGTAGTCATGACTGATGGTTTCACGGTAAATCACGATGGGCTTGCTGAGCTTCGCTTTCAATCCTGCTTCCTGCATTCGGTACGCTGTAATCTCGAGGTGAAGTTCACCCATGCCGCTTAACAGAAATTCTCCGCTTTCCTTATTCATCTTGAAATGCAAGTTAGGGTCTTCCGTAGTCAACTTGTGCATCACCTTGTCGAAAAGCGGAAGGTCTTTAACGTCTTCCGGCTCCACTGCCACCGTGACCACTGGATCCGACACGTACTTCAAACCTTCAAACGGCTGCGTTTCCACACCATCTTCAGCGACGGTTTCGCCAACATGAAGCGACGGCAACCCTGAAATCGCAGCGATATTTCCCGCAGGAACGTGATCTACAATTACTCTGTCGGTTACCATGCTCATGTAAACCTGCTGAATCGTGCCTTTCTGATGACTATTCACAAGTTGCACCAGTTTACCTTTTTTAACTGAACCACTGAAGACGCGACCAATAGCTACTGTACCAGTATGAGGATCAACCTCAATCGTTGAAATACACATCAAAAGCGGACCATTCGGATCGACCTTCGCCATACCCTGTCCAGTCGCGCTATCCGCGTCACCTGGCCAAATTTGGCTCTGCCTATACGGCTGCGCCTGCAAAGGATTAGGAAGTTGCTCACAAAACATGTCCAAGATAGGTTCAGGCAAAGGCGCCTTCTTACTTAATGCATCAACCTTTTTTCCCACGTCTTCTGGCGCACCAGAATACGCATCAATAATGTCAGCAAAAGAAAGCCCTTTCGCCTTCATGTGCGGCAAGTTCAGACCCCACTTGTGAAGGGCAGAACCGAAAGCTACACGCCCATCTTCAACTGTAACCTGCCAGTCTTTCTTATGTTCTTCCGGCGCGTATTTCTCTATAAGCGTGTTTATCCTCACGATGATTTTCGCGAACTTGCGTTGTACCTCTTCCGGAGTTAACTTTATTTCTTTAATTAGCCTGTCAACCTTGTTGATGAACAAGATTGGTTTTACGCGTTCACGAAGCGCTTGCATCAAAACGGTCTCTGTCTGAGTCATAGGTCCCTCAACCGCATCGACAACAACTAGTGCTCCGTCAACGGCTCTGAGGCTTCTGGTTACTGCTCCGCTGAAGTCTATGTGACCTGGAGTATCGATGAGGTTAATCAGGAAATCTCTATCTTTGTAAGTGTGGGCTAAACTGACGTTTGACGCGAAAACGGTCATTTGCCGTTTCTGCTCAAGATCCCACGAGTCAAGGAACAGTTTCTGCCCTGCTGTTTGGGTGCTGATTATGCCCGCGGCAGCCAGAAGGCTGTCTGAAAGGGTGGTTTTTCCGTGGTCAACGTGGGCAATTATGCTGGTGTTCCTAATGACTTCTGGACTATTCATCAGTTTGAC
>JAFGNM010000111.1 GCA_016927015.1 Candidatus Bathyarchaeota archaeon
CTGTAACATCATGGGTTGACATGTGTCGTCAAGCCAAATCAAACAGAAAACAGCATTGAGATAATTTAGGAACAACCAAGCGCGCTATTATTTAAGTAAGAAAGAAAATGAGTCGTGATTTGGGTTACTTTTTTAGAATCTTGGTTTGCGTAACGTTTGGCTTGCGCGGTTTCGTTCGGCGCGAGGCGGAGCGAAAGCGACGCCGAGCCTTATTTCACTTGAACTTGAACTGGGTCTTGATTCCAGCTGAATTTTGGATTTTCTTTTAGTTTATGTATAATCTGATGGTTAACTTGGCGATAATCTACTTTTTTTCCCGAAATTTCTACTTGGGTATCGGTAAGACCAAAGTATTTTTCTATCGGGGTGGCAGGGATATCACTTAATTTCTTAGTACATACTTCTCCCGCTTCGGGATGTACTAATATTAGGTTATGCTTGCGAGGTGACCAATTCTTAATAAAAATCTCTTGAATTACTGGGTCATTAAATGAGTAGCCAATTACAATCCAAACTGGCTTTCTCTCAAGCTCACGATTTAATCTTACCAACATTGAAACATAAGGTTCGAGATAAAGTTCTTTTTCAGCTATTGGATATACCATTAATTCTCCAGTGTAAGACGTTCCTATGAGGGAAGTACCCTTCTCTGTTACTTCAGTGACTTCACGTGTTTTTTCATCGATGAGCCAATTGAATGAACCGTGTAATTTGAAGAGCTTCATTTTCCTAGGCTCGGCTAAAATACTATTTGGTCGTAGGATGCTTCTTCCTGTTCTTTGGTCTAACATGAAGTTGGTATCTATTCCAACATTTGCAACTTGACGCCAATAATATTCCAAACAAATATCATAATTGGTTGTGAAAATAACCCAGTCGCTATTGTAAGCGATTTCTCCGTTTAGGTCGTAATTTCCAAGTTCTATTGCAAATCGGTTAAAAAAATCTCGATAAACTTTTGCAATTTTTGGAAAAGTATTCGGTATGTTGCATTTTTTATTAATAAAGTCTTGAAATTTGAGTTTAAGCTTTTTGCTTGTTTCTACATGTTCGAAAGTTGGAAAATGCTTTTTTTGTTCAGCCATGAAATACAGGGCAAGCATTCCAAGTTTTTCGGGATTATCATAATTTGAAATTCCATCTATTACTGTGAAAACAGCTTCCAAATCAACTTCTCTATGGATTTTATCTTTCAAGGTTTGCTTGATGTCAGAATAGAGGTCTCGTTCTTTTTTTTCCGCATTTTCGTTAAGGAATTCCTCGAAATCAGTAACGAATTGCCTCATAGTTGGAATTCCAAATGGAGCTGAAGCACCTGCACCAAAGAAAAAAACAACATCTTCAGATTTCAACTAGTTCTCCCCTTAATCCTAGTTATTAATAGTGTGTTCCATATAAAAAGGAAAAAAGATGTTATTTGCGTTTTCGAAACATCATTATGTTTTGCGGTGTTGTAAGAATGTATGTCCAACCGTTGTCTATTAATTCGCCTGCTTCTTTTTCATCTCGGGCTATAGCATGAAAATAGTTTTGGCTTTCCTCGTCAAATTGAACGATATGCGTGTAAACCATCGTGCTAGTAATTCTCTTATGACCTAACTTCGCTTGGACTTCAATTATGCTCTTGGTTTCGTTATAGTATTTCGTCGCGTAATAGTGGCGAAAAGTGTGGAAGTGAATCTGCTTTAGTCTTGGATTATTAAGCTTCTTCGCAAGTCTTGTTTTCTGTTGGTCGAAAGTCCATCGCATTCCGTTCAAGCTGGTTCTGCCAAAAATATACTCGTTAGTCTTCGGTAGCTGATTGAGTCGTGCTAGTAGCTTGGCTGATATTCTCTGCTCTCTTGGTCTGCCATGCTTCTCGGCTCTGCATTTGATTGTTGACTTCTCCTCATCAATATCTGTCCATTTGCAGTCCCAAAGTTCTCCAACTCTGAATCCTGTTTCTTTTAATGCTTGAAGTAGCGTCGAGACTTTCTTTCCTGTTCCCGCTATTAATGCGTCTGTTTCGTTCTCGGTCGGCACAAACGGCAAGGTTTCTTTCCATTTGTAAACGGGGTGTTCCCATTCGATTTTCATCATTTTGCAGAAGTCGTTGTAGGCATAAACCGCGTTAACTTTGTATCCGTCGCTCCAGTTCTTGTTTCTCCTTATGAATAGCTTTACTTCTTCAGGGTCTAAGAGGTTGACATTCTCTCGAATCATAACCCGAAGAATTTTAAATTTGGTTCTGATTGTAGCATCGGCTTTGTTCTGCTTCTCTAAGTATTGGATGTACTGTGGTATGTATCCTTCTTGCTGAAAAGCAGGCGGGTTTGGTGTTTGGGCTGGTGTGTTGGTCGTAACCCGCCTTCTGTTTTATGTGGCATTCGGCTAATCGGGCTACCCGCGCCTCCTGTAGAGGGTCATCAGCGTCTGTTTGCCCTTTCCACTTGCAGGACGGCCGTTTCACCGTTCCAGCCCAGCACACTCGACATTACGCATGCCTCATCGCCAAGTCCGGGGTGGACGTGTCGTTTCTGCTCCGTAGCCAAGGCTCTCGCCTTATCTCCGAGGGGACTGCAATTCTACACGTGGGCGGAGTTTCCTCATTCCCCGAAGGGAACGAAAGCCACACACCAACTCGCCAGCCCACTAGCCAATGCGCAGCCGCAAGCAATAAAAATTTCCCCAACTCTCTAGGCAAATATGAACAAACGCGTCATACTCGTAACTGGCACGCCATGCATCGGAAAAACCACAGTTGCACAGCAACTCACCGCGAAGCTAGACGCAGTGTACATTAACCTAACAGAGTTCGCTGAGAAGCACAGCCTAACCCTTGGCGAAGACAAAGAAAGAAAAACCCTCATAATAGACGAAGAAAAAATGTGCACCAAAATAGCTGAAACCATAGACACCGCTGAGAAATCCACGGTCATCGTTGACGGGCACTACGCCGCCGCGGTTGTTCCAAAACGCTATGTGACACGCATCTTTGTTCTCCGCCGAAACCCCATAGAACTACGCACACTCATGCAGAAAAGCGACTTTTCAGACGCCAAACTGTGGGAAAACCTAGCATCCGAAATCCTAGACGTCTGCCTAGTTGAGGCGTTGCAGGAACATGAGAAAGAAAAAGTGTGCGAACTGGACATTACGGGAAAAACTGTGGAAGCCGTCGTGAACGAAATCCGCGTTGTCCTAAACGAAAATAAGAAATGTTCGGTGGGTCACGTGGACTGGCTGAGCATGCTGGAAAAGGAAGGCTTAACTGGCGAGTACTTGAAAGTCTAAGCCTTCACCTAAGACTCATAGCTATCTTCTGCCGCGTCAAAAGCGTGAGCTTACGCCTGTTCGAATAAGACTTGGCGTGGTCACTGAATTTTTCGCCAATCATTATGGGGCTTGACAAGCCAACGTCATCCGAAGCCGTATCCAAGCCAATAATCACGTTGACGCCTATGGTCCTGTTCCAGTCGCGTATCCAAACCCCCTGCTCCACACGCCCCTTCTGAACAATAAGATCAAACTTCCTGGAAATGCCACTGTAACCCTCAAGAACACTGTTCTCCTGATTAATTTTGTAGCCTTCCTTCTTGAAATACTTCAACGCTAGGTCAATTAAACCCAGCTTCCCTCTTGGTCTCGCCCCGCTCATTAAACAGTCACACTCTTCCCTAAACGTTATCTAACTGTTTGTGGAAAAGTCTTTCGGAGACACACATACATGGGATCAACCTTAATCATCGCATGCACCCGATGCGGCGGCTTATTCCTAGCTGCAGACGGCCAAAAAACGAGAACTTGCCCCTACTGCAGCACACGAGTAGACGTGAGAAAAGCCAAACAGGTCGCCTCAGCCAAAAGCGCTTTCGAAGCCTCCGAAATACTGCGGGACATAAAAAGCAAGAAAGGCTTCAGCCGCGAATAAGCTCAACCGAGCTCTCTCAGCAGCTCACAGGTCCTGCACAAACCAGAAGACGACGGTTCCCCGCATTCAACGCACTCTTTGAAATCATCTTTCTTGACGACCTCGTCCAAGGCAGGCCTTATGCGCTCCATAGACTTGAAAACCGCGAATTTTGTTCCCGCACGCTTCTCTTCCATCCGGTTAAGCATGGCGCGAATATCGTTCCGCAGCGCTTCTGAAGCGTAGGGACACGGCGTATCCTGAAACCTGATTTTCCTAACGTAAGCGTACAGAGTGCTTTCTCTCTCTGGAATTTCACAGAAAGGCTTAACCTTCCGCACCAGCCGCGGATGCACCTCATCAGTCACGGGTTTTTCTCTAGCCAAACGCAAGATGTCACCGCGGAAAATATTCATAAGACTCGTTTGAACTTCGTCGTCTAACGTGTGCGCCGTTGCAACCTTGTCTGCGCAGACATCGCGTGCAGCCACATTAATTGCTCTTCGCCGCAAGACCCCGCAGTAAGCACACGCCGTCAGTTCCCTCTCGCCTTTCACTCCCGCGCGTGTAACTATTTCGTCAAGCGTGAAACCATAAAGCTCCTTAAACGAGACCACGTGATGCTCTATCCCCAGCGTTTTGCAGTTTGCGGCTGCAATCTCTAAGGCTTCGTCCCTGTAGCCCTTGATTCCCTCGTCCACAGTAACTGCCACAAGCGAAGATTTAGGATGCGCACGCTCGGTTTTAGCTAATATGTGCAGTAAGCTTATGCTGTCCTTTCCGCCGGAAACAGCCACTGCTACCCTGTCATCAAAACTGAACATGCCGTATTTGCCGATAGTGCCTCTAACCTTCGCTTCGACAGATTCAACAAAGCATTTTTTGCAGAGCCTTTCGCCAGAGTATGGCCTAAAAAAGAAAGCGTCTCTGCGTTTGCACACAACGCACATACTAGCGGCAGCATTCGCGCTCATTAGACTTTCACACAGTTAATGTTCTCATGGACAAATTACTAAATAAACCATACACCATAACTTCATATAAAGAGATGATTATGGTGGCCACGAAGCCGAAGAAACACGCAGAATACAAGGAAGTAGTCTACAGCAGTGCACGCTGGGCTTTGCTTGGGGAACTCCGAGAAAAAGCCACGCAAATAATGACTGCTTTAGAAGGCTTCCGCCTGCGCACACTGGTGCATGGAAGCATAGCCAGAGGCGACGTGAACAAAAACAGCGACGTCGACGTGTTCATAGCGGAGCCGCAATCCTCCTTCCTCGTGGAAACTGCCTTGGAAAGAGCACACATGCCAGTCAACGCGCGGTTGCTGATTCAAGCCACGCCGAACTACGCTATGAAAGCCTACATTGAAGTAGACGTTGGGGTAAGCGTTTCTTTTCCCTTAATGCGCATGCGCAGGGTAGAACGCGAATTCTACAGGTTTGGCGGCGAAGTAAACCTCAACCAGCTAAAAGCAGGCACCCGCGTGCCAGGAGTGGACAAACGGTTGATGCTGATTGAACCCACAACGAAAGGACACGCAGAAAGCAGCATCATAAACCGTGAAGAGGTCGCGGCAAAGCGTCTCGGTGTATCCGCGGAAACAGTTCTAGACCGCGTTCACGCGCTTTTAAAGCGAGACAAGGTTGGCAGAACAGGAGTTTTCATAAAAAAGGAATTAGCTCCAGACGAGACCTTTGAGATGGCACTTAAGAAGCTTGCCGACGAAAACCCAGCAGTCCGCAGAAGAATGAAATGAGGCTTATTCAGGATAGTAGATTAGCTCTTTTTCTTCAAGCAGCTTCTGGATTTTATCAACTGCCTCGTACACTTGCTCTTCTTTCTTGGCGCCTACGCAGACTAGTTTTCCAGCTGAGAAGATTAGAAAAACCACTTGGGGGTCGCTCATCCTGAAGACGGCTCCTGGAAACTGCTCTGGTTCATACATGATCTTGTCGAGCTTGTACACAAGGCTTTCGAGGTCTATTTCTCCACCTAACGCTGCGGAAGCAACGATGTTTTGGATGTTGACCACGGGTTTCTCCGTTATTTGGATTCCTTGGTTTCTGAGTTCTTTGACTACTTTTCCCACGGCGCTCCGCGATTCCTTCTCTGACTTCGCGCCAGTGCAAACCATCTTACCCGTCCCAAAAATCAAAGTAGCAGTTTTAGGTTTTTTAAGGCGAAAAACAAGTCCGGGAAACACGCTTGGATTGTATTCGGTTTGAGGGAATTTTTCCACTATTTCCTGCAGGTTTATCTTCTGGTTTAGGGATACTGAAGCCACTATGTTTTGAATTTTAATTTCCGGCTTACTTTTGCTCATTTAAATTCCCGTGTCTTATAAATGTAAAGAAACATGGAGTATATAACATCATCTTTTTAATAATGGCTTTATTAGTTCTTCCATGTTGAGATGCCCCGTCAAATTGGGAATTTGAAAAACTTTCCCCGAAGGGACATTACATTTAAGGTTATTATCGCAACCTATAGAGGGTCTATCCGCACCAGCCACTATTTACACTTTAAATAAGGGGGTATAGACTGTTCCACGCGCTAGAGTTACCCTGCTCTGCGAGAGAAAGCATAAGAAAAAATAACAACATCAAAGGGGAAAAGCTGGCTCTGCTTACTTCTTTTTCTTTGCGTCTTGGAAGAGTTTCTTCACTGCACTGATTCTTGCTTTCTGCGCCAACACGTCACTTGTCACCAGCGTCAAGGCTTCTTCAGGACACCATTTGATGCATTGAGGTTCGCCTTCATCTTTGCACAGGTCGCAGACGTGAACGACTTTCGTTTCTGGATGCAGCATTATCGCACCGTAGTCGCATGCTTCTATGCACCAGCCGCAACCGTTGCACTTGTCCATGTCCAACAGTATTGTGCCTGTTTCTTCTGACTGCGTCAAAGCGTCACGTGGACATGCAGCAACACATGGCGGATCTTCGCAGCGCCTGCAAGTAACAGCCATGTTAGCTAGTTGGTTTACGCGCACCACGCGTATGCGTGATTTCAGCGGGTTGAAACCTTTTTCCTTCGTCCATGAGCAAATGTACTCGCAGATTTGGCAGCCTACACACTTTTCGGGGTCTGCCGAAACGAATTTTCTTTCGTGAATCTTTACCATCCCTGCTTAAGCCTCCTGTTTCCCTTTGACAATTTTTGATAAGCTGTCCATACCTAACTCTTTAAGCGTCGCCGCTGTGGGAACGCCTTCCAGCGTCCATCCGCGAGAATCATAATAATCATCCAAAAGCAGGTCCAGTTCTGCCTGTGTTACCACGGCGCCTTTCACGGGTCCTTCGTCAGGTATCGGCATGTTCATTACTTTCCACGGTAAAGTGTCATCTTTCCTGCCTAAGCCTTCCCTGATGTTGATCAGTCGGGCAACCGTATTTATTCTCGCGCCTGACTTATCCAGTTCTTCAGGCGTCATTTCGATGCCGGTCACTAAACTGTAAAGCTTAGCCATGTCAGCCAGACCCTTGTAGTATGTGCCTCTTGAGAACTTGCAGACTATAAACGAGTCAATTAGTGCATAGAGGTTTTCCATGTCCCTGACCAGTTTGCCTCTGCCTTTCTCCGCCTTTAACCGGTCTACTTTGCCTTTGACGTCGAAGGCGTAAGCTCCGTGCCTGTTGTGGTCTGCTCCTCGGAAGGAAACGGCGAAACCTAAAGCTGCGGTTTTGAGGCATCTTAGGTCGTAGCCTGTGACTTCTAGGCCTTTGATGTGTTGAGCGAGTTTTTCGGCGCCTTTTCCTATTTTTTGTCCTGCGATTCTTACGCCTTCAGCGAGTATGTCGCCTATGCCTTCGCGTTTTCCCATTTTTTCGAGAAGTTGGATGAGTGCTTCGGAGTTGCCGAAGTTGGCTTCTATTCCGTCGAGGTCTTTTTTGGTTAGGATTCCGTTTTCGTAGCAGTCCATGGCGAAGCCAACGGTGACTCCTGCGCTTATGGCGTCCATGCCGTAGTAGTTGGCTAGTTCCATGCCTTTTATGATTGTGTCTAGGCGGTTTATGCCGCAGTAGGGTCCCATTGCCCATAGGGTTTCGTATTCCATTCGGGTCATGGTGCCTTTGTAGGGTCCTTCTGGGACTACGACTTCGTGTTCGCAGCGCATGGCGCAGCTGCTGCAGCCTATGATTTTCGCTACGAATTTTTCGTTCAGGACTTCTCCGCTTACCTTGTCTGCGTCTTCAAAATGTGCGTTGTTGTAGTTGCGTGTGGGCATGCAATATAGCGCGTTGTGGACTAGTACGTTTTCGGCGGTGCCTAAAGTCCGGTATTTTTGTGTTGCTGGTCCTTTCATTCTTTCATTGAATTCTTTGACCATTTCCATGAATTCGTCGGGTTTGGCTGGGACTATGTCGTGTGTTCCGCGGACTGCGATTGCTTTGAGGTTTTTTGAGCCCATTACTGCGCCTAAGCCTGTTCTTCCTGCGGCTCGTGTTTTCTCGTTTATTATGCAGGCGATGTTGGAGAGTTTTTCTCCGGCTAAGCCGATGGCTGCTACGCGGATGTAGTAGTCTCCGAGTTCGTTTTTTATTGTGTCTTCGGTTTCTGAGGGTGATTTGCCTGTGAGGTGTGCTGCGTCTAGCAGTTGTACTGAATCATCATCTATCCAGAGGTAGCTGGGTTTTTCGGCTTTGCCCTTAAGAATTATGGCGTCGTATCCTGCTCTTTTGAGTTCTGAGCCGAATGTTCCGTGTGCTACTGCTTCTCCTATGGCGTGTGTGGCTGGGGATTTTGCGGTGAATGCGTGGCCGTTTCCGGCTGTGGGGAATATGGTTCCTGATATTGGTCCGATTGTTAGGATGAGTGGGTTGTCTGGGCTTAGTGGTTCAACGCCTGCTTTGCTGTTGTCTAGCCAGAGTCGCATGCCTAGGCCGATTCCGCCGATGTATTTTTTGGCGTAATCCATGTTTAAGGGTGAGACGCGGGTTTTTCCCGTGTTTAAGTCAACATAAAGGATTTTTCCTGCGTAACCGTGCAAACATTTTGCCTCCATGTTTGTGGAATATTTAGTCAGGTGAAAACTATATTAACTTAATGGGTTCCGATTTTAAGAAGTAATATGCGATTGTGCGGGTTTTGCGGCTGTTGGCTGCGGCTTTGTTTAGGTTTCGTTTGAGGTTTTCTGGGCTATGCAAGAGTTTTCGGAGTTTGCTGGTCTGTTGTGCAATTTTTTGTCTATACCCCCCTTTATATAGAAACTTTAAATAGTTCTGAAGAGAGGCTCCCTAAACCACCAGTAAACAGGCACATGCTCCTGCAAAAACCCACAGAACAGCGCCATAAAAACCCTAACGAAATTCACCAATTCACAAATTTACAACTCTAATCATCGTGCTCAGAAATTTTAATTGTTTTTTAAACTATTTTTCAGTTCGTAAATGAACAGCAGACGTTAATCTATTGAGGAGGCAAATTTTGCAATTTTGATTGTAACTGAAGAGCCCTTGCTTCCCCTCTACTAGCTAACATGTCTACAATGAACGTAAATTGTCGCATTGATTCACCATTTTGCGCGATCAGTGCACAATTCATAGACCATTGTAAACAAAGAAGTTCTGAGAGAACATAAGACGTTTTATTTAGGGTTTTATCGATGTCGTCTAGTTTGGATACGCAATCAAACAGCAAAGATACGCCCATTTCGGGAAATAGATTGAAGCCAATTGTTTTAAAGAATAGTATCAAAGTTCGAAAATGAACAGAATCGTGTCCAAAAGTTTCGTACCATCTATTAATGAATGGAACAAGCTGTTTCAGTGGCTTCCACTCTTGGATGTTCCAAGTTATTATGCCCGCGGGGTCAACAAAGATGAGTAGCCCAATTATATTTTTAATTTCATCATGGTAAGACTCTATGTTGTTCTGTTGCACTGAAGACAGAATATTTTCACCAATTTGCGGCCATAGTTCAGCTAGTTCATCTTCAAGTTCTGGTTTGCAACCCACCAATAACAGAGAACGTAAAAACGTTTGCATAACTGCTGGTTTATTTCTCCAGCTGTTTAGTATATGACGGTAAAATTTAGATTCGGCAATGTGTTGAGGTAGATGCAGCGCGAAGTTGGCAACAATTTGGAAAATTATATTATTCCACTCGTTGTGATCCCATGCATTGTAATGATTTTTTTCTTGATAACAATCATAAGCATTTAGAGTGAAAAGCAGAAGCTCCTCCAAAAAGTCAGCAAGCCGATTTGACTCAGTTATCTGATTTATTTCGGAACCTGTCGGTACACAATAAAGCACAGATTTCAAACTATCAGTATCCACGTCCGTAGGCAAACAATGTTTAATGGGTTTTTGGCAATTTTTGGTGTATGAAATTCTAATGCAATTTTGAATACACTTCCATATTATTTTCTGGTTTGTTAGCCAAAGCATTTTGAGTCCATTAAACAGGTGCATTTTGACTTCATCGTTTACATGGGAAGACAAGTTAAGTGCAACCTTGCGAACTTCTTTGTCTTTTGGATTCTCTTTTAGAAGAACCCATAACGCACGAGCTGCTGATCGTCTGTAGCCCATTGGATACTTGGAAACTTTGTCATCCTCTTTTGACATTGGTTCAGGACGCTTGGCAGCCACTAGCAGTTGCTCTCTGAGCCATTGGAGATATCCTTTTTCTTTAGCCCATAGGAACCGGCGAACTAGAATCGATGCAACAAATGCCGCAATAGCTTGTGCACGCATTTCTGAATCCTCAAGGAAACTAACGGGAGGATAGTTTGGATTATCGTTGTAAGCAAGCGTTTGAGCATATTCAATTGCCGACTCAACAGTGAACGCTTGACCAAGTTCATCTTTATCTAGGAGATTCATTGCCCAACCTAGAAAAGAGTACAGTTTATTTTTTTCTTCAGTGAGTCTTAGCCTTTCTTTTTGTTCCTTCTCCAAATTCTCAGGAAGTTTGAACTCAATACCGACCCGCCCATTAAGCTCAAGCTCATGATAGTTTTCAATATCGGCCCTTACAGACCAAAGCTCACAGTCTTTTTTTCTCTCCTCCATCAAACTTTGATTATCCTTTTCATTTTCAAAGAATACAGGCGGATTGTCCTGAAAAGCATGCATAGCCTTTTTCAGCCTATCTTGGACTTGAGGAGGACTAAAAAGGAGAATAGGCAAAATGAAATATTCAATCGCCGACCTTCTATGTGGCTGCTTGGCAAGTTCAAGCAAGATTTTATAGTTAGCCATATCCCGCCTTCCACCAAAAGAAAAATACAATGAAAATGTATAGGTAGTGCTTTCTGCGGATAAATCATTGACTAACCTGCGGTAGTCCATCAACCAAAAAGCCGGATTCTCCAATATGGGAACCATAATTTCTCTACATATATTTGGATTTGCTAAGGCTACAGATGAACAAACGCCAACAACAGCCGCTGATGTTGTGTCTTTCAAGACGCACTCGAAAAGTTGGGCTGGATCTTTATTCTTCTCAAGTTGTTCATTCATCCAGTGTTCTAATGCCATCAGTGCGCAAGTTACTGCGTCAGGTGCCACGCTGGGGAACCTATACCAACCATAAACAAGTTCGTCCCCCCAAACTTCAATGGTACTGTGATTAAGACTGATTTTTTGCGGGGTTGGTGTTCTATTTGCTTCTGCGCTTTCACGTTTTCTCCAGCAGAAGGTCGCATGATTTACTACCTTATGAATTAATTCTAAACCCTTAGTTTCATCAAGCCTCAAGAATACTAGAAATGGGCCTTCTAGATAAGTTGGCGGAATCCAATGGGTGTCTTTTATGCCTAAATTGTCGAATGACATAAATTCATAACTACCAAATCTTTGTGGCCGAATTTTAACACATAGGATTTCTCCAAGTACCTTTAGCGCCGTTTCTGGTATGAACCGACAAAGCGGTATCCATCCTTGCTCGAGAATGAGTTCTTCAAAACCGTACTCATCATTTTCTCTATTGCGTACTGCTTTGTTTAACACAAAATCGGATATTTGGTCAGGTAAGCATTCTGCCCCATAAAGAAGAGAAAGAATATACCTGTTTTTTGGCTCATCCGTGTATTTTTTTAGTAAGCCCTCATTTAAAATATTTAAACAAAGGGAGGCTGTTTCTTTCCGCAATAATTTATCTTGACCTATGAAGCTATTCATCCATTTTTCAGCAATGTACGAAAACTCATCCAAAATTTGTTCCTTAATCACACTGGGGTTTTGCAACATAAATTCTATGATTGGTAACCATTGTTCTTTAGCGGGAATTGTCCAATAAGCAAGATACTTATCAAGTTCTTCAGGCGGCAAGTCTCCAAGTAAACTATACACAGTTGGATTCGTCTCAACACAAACAGTCCTAACAGCCTTTAGGAGTTCGCTCAGCAAAGCTCCGTTATTGGCAAGTAAGGATGGTTTTATCACATGTAGAATCCGCGTCAGCAGTGGAGAAAACAGAGGGGTAGTTAATGCAATTTGATACCACCGTGAAGAGAGTTGCCTGTTTGAGCTTAGCATGGTTAATAGATTGAGCCAAGAATCTTGATCGTTATCAAGCTCAAGAAGTCGCGATGCATGCAAACGAAAAGGTCTTACAAGGCGCAGCGGATCCCCTAACTCAAGTAAATACTTGGGCATTTCATTCTTATGCCGGCTCAGTAAAGCCGTTAACGTCCAATCTTCCAACACATCATGCGCAAAACGAAGCCGGTTACCTTCTTTAACTAAAAGCCTATCCGAAACCAACCCTGAAACAGCTTCAGCATCAAGGTTATTGGTATAAACATCAAACGGTTTTCCAATAAGCGAATGCATTGCAAGGCGGATTAACAATTCTTCCCGCGTGTCAGGATTGCCTGCACCACGCCGCATTCTTTCAGCCAATCTAACGACTTCTTTCCAATACCAATCCATGAGCCAGACTTCGCTTAATTGGGAGGGCGCAAATTGTTGTGGCACTGTTATGTTTGGAAGAGTCAGTATATCTAATATGAAAGGTCTGGAAAGAATTTCTTTCAAGTGTTCCTTTGATGCAAGATTCTTTAGGTTAGGGAACTGGTTTACCACTTCAGCAATTTCTTCGTTGCTTAGAGGTCCCAACTCCACTATTTTTAACGTTCCTTGGGAGAGATTTTTTCGTGTCTCTAAATGTAATAGAATATTTTGAGTTTCTAGCAATCTACAGGTAAAAACAATTCTTCAACAATTTTGTTTATGTCCACCATGGGTTAGAATAGTATCGTTATACTTACGAACTGCAAGAATTAAATCCTTCAAGATTCTTCTTTTGTCTTCATCAATGGCTCTTTCTAAACCATCTACTAGTATGCAACGAATAGGTGCACTTCCAACAGAATACAATAATGTGTCTAAATCATTCTGCACGTGTATAGAACGAAGAAAATTATCCAAAGTGCCATATTGAAATCTTCCTACAGAGAAAACAAAAACGTCGCCTTCTGACCGTAACCGATTTGCAAATAGTTTGAGGAGCACCGATTTGCCGACCATGGGTTCTCCTGAAATGACAACAACTTCATTCTCTTTGATAGCCGCTTCTAATTCATCAATTTTCTCATTTCTTGGCAAGCGAACTTTTAAACCAATACTGTCCGATATTGAATCGAGAACCATATCTGAATGCTTTCTTAAACGGGCTAAATCTAGGGCACAATTTGGCGCGTCTTCAAGAAGTATGTCTTCAGGCATCTGGTTTCTCAAAATCTTTATATTAATAGAACCCGCAGAGCGCGCATACGTTTTAACAATGTAACATAAAGTGTCGAAAAGAGATTTAGCACTATCTTCATCTCGATTTTTTAGTTGGTTAAGTAGCCGGTTCTGACAATAAGTAATATCGCTACTGCCCGCGTTTTCTAAGTCGAAGTTAATAACAACAAGGCACTTCAAAAAACGCCATATCTCATCATCAGTTATAGCCGCTCCTTTCGTTTTTGTTAGAAGATTTTTTATTATCTGAAGATACTTCCGTTTTTCATTTGAAGAGAAAATAGTTGAGGATACCTTATACATGAATTCAGCAGAATCTTTTGATGTTCTCGCCCATTCCGATAGTGGTTTGAAATGTTTATCCACTTTGCTTTGATGGATACCAAGTCCGATACCTAATCTATCAGTTTCTTGGTTAAATTTCCACCCCATTGAACTAGTAAATGTTTTCCAGCAATCGCCTATGACCCGCGCAAATTCTTCGTTTGTCGAACTATCTGAAAATATTAAATTATGCTTTACCTGTAACGCTAACTTTTTCTCTTCACATTCGTCACTTGCAATAACGACTATATCATCAAGCAAGCATCCAGAAAATCTTTGCTGGAATCTAACCTCTGTGCATACACCACGGTCTAAGCCTCTAGGAATTTCCTTTGCCAAAAGCGAAACTAGATAGTACACACCGACTGACTGCTCAAATGTCACACCTGAACCAGATGTTGAGAATGGATTCGCCTTATCATGCTTACCTGTTTCACTCATACCTCGTCAACCCTCAAATCTGGAGTCACATTCAATCTTAGCTACGCTAGATTAAATGCTATATTTTTCCTATAAGGCGTTGTGCTAGAAGAATTATGAAATATGAGAAAAAGGAGAACGCTTGCTGCTCAATTGGTTTGGTTGTGTTTGTTATTTGCTTGCGGCTTTTTTCTCTTTGGATTCTTGGAACAGGTTTTTTACGGCGGTTATTCTTGATTTTTGTGCTAGTTGTTGTGCTGTGACGAATGTTAAGGCTTCTTCTGGGCACCATTTGACGCATTGTGGACCGTCTTCTTGGTCTTTGCAGCTGTTGCATGTGAACACTACTTTTTTGTCTGGATGCATCATCATGGCTCCGAACTGGCACGCACTGATGCACCATGCGCAGCCGTCGCACGCGTCTTCGTCAACCACGATTATTCCAGTGTCCTCTTCCTGCCGCAAAGCGTCCCTTGGGCAAGCAGCCACACACGCAGGGTCCTCACAGTGACGGCAAGCCACAGCAATGTTGTTAAGCGGACCCAACCTTAAAGCGCGAATCCTCGACTTCGCAGGGTTAAACGTGTTATCATTCGTCATGGAACAAGCGTACTCGCAGACTACGCAGCCAACGCACTTTTCAGGGTCAGCAGAAACGAACTTGCGGTCTTGAGCCCGCACCATTACGCTTTCCCTCCCTTAACCCTGTCCTTCACAATATACGCGTACTCGCCGAGACCCAGCGACTCCAGCTTCTCAACCGTCGGCACACCATCACTGTCCCAGCCACGCGCCGCATAATACTCATCCAAACCCAACTGATGCTCCTCATCACTGACAACCACGCCCTTCGCAGGACCATCCTCAGGAACAGGACAGTTCTTAATCTTCCAAGGCAACGTGTCATTCGCCCGAGTACCCTTACCCTCACGAACATTAAACAGCCGCGCAAGGTTCTCAATTCTCTCGCCGATCACATTAAGCTCATCAGGCTCCATCGGAATACCCGTAGCCAACGTGTAATAGTTCGCCAAATCCTTGTTTCCATCATAGTACGTGCCCCTTGAGAACTTGCACACAATCAACGAGTCAATAACGTTGTAAACATGCCCGTCAGGAACAATCATCTTACCCCGCCCCGCCTCAATCTTGAAACGGTTCACCTTACCCTTCACATCAGGCGAATACGCCCCATTCCTCAGGTGACAAGCACCACGGAACGAAACACTGAAACCCAACGCCGCAGTCTTCAAAGTCCGCAAGTCATAACCCGGCAACTCCAAACCCTTAATGTGGCAAGCATACTTGTACGCGTCACCACCAATAATCTCCGCAGCCTTCGCCACACCCTCAGCCAACGCGTTACCAAGCCAACCCTCACGCTTCCCAATCTTATGAATAATCGCTATAAGCGCCTCAGCATTCCCAAAACTCAAGTCTATGCCGTCAGTCTGCTCCTTCGTAATCACACCATTCTCGTAACAGTCCATAGCAAAAGCAACCACCACGCCGATGGAAATGCCGTCCATGCCATACTCGTTCGTGATACGCATCGCCTCAATAATCGCGTCCAAACGGTCAACCCCGCACAAAGGACCCATAGACCACAAACACTCAAACTCCAACCGCGAAGTCGCACCCGCATAAGGACCCTCAGGCACCACCGCAATGTGGTCACAACGCATCCCACACGTCGCGCAACCCACAATCTTCTTCACGTAATGCTCATTCAACCATTCACCGCTAACTTTCTCAGCACCCTCAAACTGAGAATTAGTAAAATTCCTCGTCGCCAAAGCAGACAAAGAATTCAAAACCAAAACGTTCTCAGGAGTGCCAAGCGTCTTATACTTCTTCGTGGCAGGACCCTTCATACGTTCATAAATCATTTTAATAAATTCTCTGAAGCCATCCATGTTTGCAACGTTAACGTCGTGTGTTCCACGCACAGCAACCGCCTTAAGGTTCTTTGAACCCATAACGCCGCCCATGCCAGCTCTTCCGATGGCGCGAAACTCGTCATTTATGATTGCTGCAAACCTGCAGAGCTTCTCCCCTGCTTCACCGATGGCTGAGACACGGATGTAGAAGTCGCCGAGTTCTATCCGAATCATATCGTCGGTTTCTTTAACAGTTTTATACTGTAACTGCTCAGCGTTTCGGATTTCAACTTTGTCGTCGTCAATCCAAAGATAAGATAACTTGGGTGCCTTACCCGTGATTATGACGGCGTCGTATCCTGCACGTTTCAGGTCTGGACCAAAGAAGCCGTGAGATTCAGCATTGCCGATACCGCCAGTGGCGGGAGATTTAGACACTACGGCGTAGCTGTTTCCGCCTGTTGGACCCAAGGTTCCGCTGAGTGGACCGGTTAAGTAGATTATTGGGTTATCAGGGTCAAACGGATCCGTGCCCGGCTTAGAGTTATCCATGAGCAACTTAATGCCAAGCCCTATACCCCCAATATACTCCTTAGCCAATTTCTCGCTCAAAGGTTCAGTAGAAACTTTTCCAGTTGTAAGGTCAACACGCAAAATTTTACCCGCGTACGCGAACATATAATTTTCCTCTCCCAAACGTGTTATTGGCTTATATACCGTTAACAAAAAGTATATTAACTTAATGGATTCCCCCGCGAAAAATTGATGACTAGATTCCCGACATGCTTTGGCGGTAAATTCGACATGGAAACACCGTTTTTAAGCCGCACAGCATGTTTGGCGCTGTTATTTCGGTTAAGAAATGATTATATAACGTCCCTAACACTTGTAACACTCGGCGTGTCAGGGGCGTTCACTGTTGAAAGTGACAGTAGACTATTTGGGAAGCATCAAACAAACATTAGGCTTGAAACAAGCAGAGCAAATGGAACTGAAAGACAATGCCGCAGTATACGACTTACTGTCTATGCTCGCTGAAAAACACGGCGAACCCTTCAAAAAAACCGTCTACGAACCTAAAGACCCCGATTTAAAACCCCATTACATTTTATCGGTAAACGGTTTACTGCTTAATCAACTGAACGGGATAGAAACCAAACTTAAAGACGGCGACCGCTTAATTTTGATGCCCGTTGTCACCGGCGGATAAAAAGCGAAAGCGTTAAACCTAGCATCCAGCAATTTTACTTAATGGCGAGCACTTTGAAGAGGATAGACGCTTTAAAACAGGCAGCCTTCAGGGAAGACGGGATTGACGGGTTCCTAATTTTTAACAGCACCAACCTGACTTACTTCACTGGTTTTTCCGGCGCAAGCGCGCTACTAATTCCGAAGAACGGCGAAAGCAGGGTTTACGTTTACGGCGTCAACTACGCACATGCAAAAGCAGAATTGGGCGAGTTTATGGTGGAATTGGTGGAACGCGGCGAATTGATGACTGACATAGCGAAACAGACTAAGGTTTTCAAAATTGGAAAGCTATTAGTGGACGCTTTGAACATCGAAAGCTGGCGTGCCCTAGCCGAGTCTTTAGGAGACGAAAAAGAACTTGCGGCTGACAACAGCTTCATTCGAGAGCTTCGCAAAGTTAAGGATAAAAAGGAAATCGATCTGATGCGTAAGGCTGCCGAGTTAACAAGCGAAGGGATGCGTGTCGCTTATGAAACTGTGGCGGCTGGCATGAGAGAGTACGAGGTGGCAGCGGAAATCGAGTACGCCATGCGAAAGCAGGGTTCTTCTGGAACAGCTTTCGAAACCATTGTCGCGTCTGGTGTTTGCTCGGCTTTTCCTCATGGCGGTTGCTCTGACAGGAAAATTCGGGAAGGCGATTTGGTTGTTGTCGATGTAGGTGCTACGTACAAGTTTTACCGCTCCGACATGACGAGGACTTTTGTGGCTGGGAAACCTTCGGAAAAACAAAAGAAAGTCTACCAGATCGTGAAAACTGCGCAGGAGAAAGCAGTTGAGGCTGTAAAGCCGAACGTTAAAACGAAGGATGTTGACGGCGTTGCTAGGAAAATTATTGGGGATGCTGGTTACGGTGAGCAATTTGTGCACAATCTTGGTCACGGCGTCGGATTGGAAGTGCATGAACCGCCTACCTTAGGCCCTGACAGCACGGACACTCTTGAGGTGGGCAATGTGGTGACGGTTGAGCCTGGAATTTACCTTGTTAGCTATGGCGGCGTTCGCATCGAAGACACGGTTTTAGTGCGGAGAAACGGCGCGGAAAAGCTCACTATAGGGTCTTATGCTCTGGGCGAAGAATAGTTATGAAACTGTAAGGGAAAACTAACAGGTATATTGTAGACTTTTAAACATCTTCGTTTCGGTATAGGGGTTTGCTGGGGCTCTGGACCTGAAATTAAGGAGAATATTGAAGATGAAAGACTGCTATTTCTTTGTTACGTTGAATCCAGAGCCCTCTCAGCCCCTGTTCTCCTCTCCAATGCGTTTTTTGCCTATGCTAAACTAAAAAAGGGGAAATGGTTTTTGCGTGTTTTGTGTGTTTTTTGCTGTTGGTTTAGCGTTTCCTGAGTAGCAGGAAGAGTAAAAGCCCGACTGCGATGATTGCGACGATTATGCCAGCGACTGCGGGTACAAAGTACGCGTTAGCAACGCCTTCAGGCGGCGATGTCGGTTCAGCAGTAGCCGC